>DASSMB010000095.1:0-9538 GCA_035689095.1 Rubrobacteraceae bacterium
GCCCGCTGCCCGTTCGGGATGCCGAGCGTCATCGAAAACGAGCGGCACAGGAACATGCCGACGAGCTTCTGGATCACCTGCAAGACCCTCGACGCCGCCATCGCCCGGATAGAGTCCACCGGCGGCGTCCGGGAAGCCCAGGAGCACCTGGGCGAAGAGAAGATAGAAGAGATTCACACCGCCCACAAGACCGCCTACGGCACCCGCGTCGCGGGCGTGCGGGAGGGCGGCTACGTAAAATGCCTCCACGCCTTCACCGCTCTCCACCTCGCAGGCGCCATCCCGAACCCTGTCGCTGAATGGACCCTCCAGCGACTACAAAACTCCTATCCCCAGGACCGCTGCTGCACGGCCGGGGAGCCCGAAAACTAGCTGCTATACTCCCGGATGAGTGCGGGGGCGTGGCGGAATGGCAGACGCAACGGACTTAAAATCCGGTTCCTGAAAAGGAGTGTGGGTTCGAGTCCCACCGCCCCTACTGACACTCTTGAGGAGGATCTGCCCATGATCACCGCCCACGCCGACATCGTTGGAAGTCTGCTACGTCCACCGGAATTGTTAGAAGCGCGAGAACTCTACGCTGCCGGTGGGATGTCCGCCGCTGATTTCAAGGCCGTAGAAGACCGGGCGGTTGACTGGGCCCTCGGGCTTCAGGAGCGGGCGGGGATGCCGGTGGTCACGGATGGCGAGATGCGCCGGGAGTCGTTCCAGAGCCAGCTCGTGGAGGCGGTGGAGGGTTTCGCGGGCCACACGCTGGATGCCTGGCTCTGGGGCGAGTGGCACGGGGACGAGTCGGTGGGGGACAAGACTACCGAGCGCCCCGCGGCGCTTGGCGTGGTGGGTAAGTTGCGCCGCCGGAGGCACCTGTCGGTGGAGGAGTTCGTGTACGCGAGGGCGCGCACGGACCGCACCATCAAGGTCACGCTGCCGAGCCCGAGCATGTACGCGAACCTCTGGTCGCCGGAGCTTTCGAGAGACGCTTATCCGACGCTGGACCTGTTCCTGGAGGACGTGGCGGAGATACTGCGTGAGGAGGTCGAGGAGCTGGCGCGGCTGGGCGCAGAGTACATTCAGCTCGACGCGCCGCACTATCCGCTGCTGCTCGACCCGAAGACCCGCGAGTTCTACGAGCGGCGGGGCTGGGACCTGGACCGCTGGCTAGAGCGCGGGATCGAGCTGGACAACCACGTCATCGGGGAGCATCCCGGCGTGACGTTCGCGTTCCATCTTTGCCGGGGCAACCAGGGGAGCCGGTGGCTGGTCTCGGGTTCCTACGAGCCGCTGGCGCGCCGCGTCTTCGGCGGCATACGGGCCGGGCGCCTGATGCTGGAGTACGACGACGAGCGTTCCGGAGGCTTCGAGCCGCTGGCCCACGTCCCGGAGGACAAGGTCGCCGTACTCGGGCTGGTAACGACCAAGACCCCCCGGCGCGAGACTCCCGAGGAACTGGAGACGCGCATCCGGGAGGCAGCGGAATATATTCCGCTGGAACGGCTGGCTCTCAGCCCTCAGTGCGGTTTCGCAACCTCGGTCATCGGCAACGCCGTAGGCGTCGAGGACGAGGAGCGGAAACTGCGCGTGATCTCCGAGACCGCCGGACGGGTCTGGGGCTAACGCCGAAGCCGGCGCCGAAGCTAACGCAGCGCACGCCGCGCCATCAGCGAGCCGGAAATTAGTAAAGCCAGACCGGCCGCGAGCGGTAACAGCGGTACTCCTCCGGTATCCGGGAGGATGGAGATCTCCGCGGAAGCGACAGCCGGCGTGGCCGCCGGAGCTTGGCCTGCGTCCGATTGCGACTTCTCACCCGTCTCCCGGGCGGCTACCGGCTCTGTCTCGGCCGCGTTCGCCTGATTCCCGCCCTGTCCGCTATCGCCGGCCTCTGCGGGAGCGCTCTCCACCGCTTGCGAGTCAGCCCTGGCGGCGGTGCGAGGCGCGGTGGCCTGCTTCGTCGCGGCGGATTCAGTAGTCGCCGGAGCCTCGGTGTCGGCGTACTGGTCGCTGGCGGCGGTCTCTGCGGAGGGCTCTGCGGAGGGCTGGCTCTTCGCTACAGGGTCCGCGGACTGTTTGACGGTGTATTGATCCGCCGCCGCGGTCTCCTTACGGCCCGATGCCGTGCTATCCGGGGACGTATCAGAGGTCGTCTCCGGCGCTGCCTGGGTGGTGACATCCGGCGCCTCCGGCGCGGGAGTCTTGGCGGGGCTGGTAGCATCCGCGGCGCCGTTGGACGATTCTCCGCCGCCGCTGGCCCCGCCGGCCCCGCCGTTTGAGGCGGAGGGGTCCACGTAGGCGCCGAAGTCGGTCGTCCAGTAAGGGGTGCCGTTCACCCACACGAGCCCGATGCCGATGACCTTATAGGGGCCGAGCATGTTCGTGTTGTGGCCGGGCGAGATGCGCCAGGCCTCGAAGACCTCATCGGCGGTCGTCTGTCCGTAGGCGAGGTTCTCGGCGGTGTAGGTGTTGTAGTCGTAGCCCTCCTGGGCGATCCGTTCGGGATGTCCGGAGCCTATCGGGTAGTAGGAGCTTCCCTCGGTGGTGTGAGAGAAGAAGCCGTAGGTGCCCATATCTTCGGAGTGATGCTCGGATGCGACGGAGAGCGGGGCGGAGAGCAGCAGCGGCTCAAGGCCGTTCTGCTGGCGGTACTGGTTGATCAACTCCAGGAACCGCAGCTCTTGTGGTTCGTAGGATTGGGCCTGGGCTATACCGGCCGGGCCGACCACGAACATCAGGCTCAAGACGGCGATAAAGAGCCACCGCGCTCGTCGCATATTTTCCCCCTCCAGGTTGTATGTGACCGGACGTGCCGTCCGGCACCATGCAGGGCCGCAGTTTAGCGAGATGCGCCGCCGTGTCAAGCGGGACGCGCACGGGCCAGACGAGTTAACTCTATGTATAATTCTCTGCCGGTGAAAGACTCCCGCAAAGAGAGCGACAGCAGCCTTCGTAGTGTGGCGTTCGTGGCGCTCTTCGGACTGGCGGCCGCGGTGTTCGTATTCGTGGTGTATGTCAGGACGCTCGCCCCGACGGTGCTCTACTATGACCGTCCCATACTGCTCGACTCGGTGATGCTCCAGGCCCAGGCGACGGTACTGGGGATCACGGGCCCGACGGGGGAACCTACGTGGGTCATGCTTACGCATCTCTTCACCAAGCTGCCTTTCGGGGACCCGGCATACCGGGTCAACCTCGCCTCGGCGGTCTATGCTTCCATAACCGTCTTCCTCGTCTTCGTGGCCGGGTATCTACTCAGCCGCCGGGTCGCTGCGGCGTTCGCTGCGGCGCTCGCCTTCGGGCTCGGAGGGACGTTCTGGAGCCAGGCCGTCATCGCGGAGATATACACGATGAACACACTCCTGATCATGCTCCCCATCATCACCCTGATCTTGTGGCGCGAGCGGCGCGAGCGGCCCCGCAGCGACCGATACCTGCTACTTGCCTGCTTCCTGATGGGATTCGCCCTGACCAACCACCTCACCAGCGGTCTCGTCCTGCCCGCCTCCTTCCTGTTCGTCGCTGCCGTGGACTGGCGAAAGCTCCTCGACTGGAGGCTTGCCCTGAAGGGCGCCGGACTCTTCGTGATCGGGCTACTGCCGTACCTATACTTGCCGATCCGGTCGTCCATGAACCCGCCGATGAACGAGGCGGACCCGTCGAACTTCGCCCGCTTCTACGAGTTCGTGACCGGAAGCGACCTGAACGGCGTCTTCGGCAAGTTCGGACCCATCGAGCTTATCGGGCGGGTCATCATGTACGGGCAGAACCTCTTCGCGGACTTCCACTGGGGGCTGGTCATGGTCGGGATAGTCGGCTTCATGGCGATGCTCGTCCGGGATAAGGCAATGGCCGTGCTGATCGGCTTCCTGTACTTCGGATGGCTGGCGCACGCTCTGGAGTTCGGGATCTTCGATACGAAGCTCTACTTTATCCCTACCTACCTGATGCTCTCGCTCGCGATGGCCGTGGGCTTCGGGTTCCTGGTGCGGGCCGTGGAAGACGTCTTCGAGAATCGCCGGCGGGCAGTGGCGGGAGCGGGCATAGCCGTGGTCTCGGCGCTGATCGCGCTCTATCCGCTGGTCGGGATCGGGCAGAAGTATGAGCAGTACGATATGAGCGACGACTACAAGGGACAGGAGATCCTGGACGCCGTCATCCACAAGGCAAAGCACGGCGGGACGGTGCTGCATCACCGGAGCGGGCTCTGGTACATGGTCCTCGTCGAGAAGAAGCGGCCCGACCTGCGGATCATAGACCCCTGGTACCCTTCCTGGAAGCGCGAGACGGACATCGTATGGCCGGACGATATAGACCTCGTTACGACGAACCTGCGTTACGGCACCAACGACTATACCGGCGTCGCCACGGCGAAGGAGGCGGCCAAGCGAGGCCCCGTCTACATCCTCGACCAGGACAGCGCCGGCCCGCACAACTTCATCGAGGCGGGGTTCAAGATCGTGCGGGTCGAGAAGGGGCTTCTCTACGAGCTCGTGCCGCCCGGCGGTAAACAGTACACGAGCGAGAAAGAGTCCGAGAGCTAGTCGCCCGGACGGGTGACGAGCTTGCCGTAGGTCTTGCGGCTCCCCAGCAGGTCCAGAGCGTCGGGGACTTCCTC
Organism: Rubrobacteraceae bacterium; assembly: GCA_035689095.1. Lineage (GTDB taxonomy): Bacteria > Actinomycetota > Rubrobacteria > Rubrobacterales > Rubrobacteraceae > JACDDK01. Next base: position 4,607 of record DASSMB010000095.1, read on the forward strand.
GAAGGAGACTGTCTTGTAGATCAGGGGATCTATCCGTCCGGCTTCGTAGAGCCGCATTAGCTCCTGGTGCGTCTCCGGTATGAGGTGCGGCATGACCCTCGCGTAGAGGCCCCAGTGCAGCCCGACGACGGAGTAGTTCTTGACGAGCAGGTGATTGGTTGGGGCCTCGGCGATCCTGCCTCCCGCAAACCCTATTACTACGATTCGGCCCTCGAACGCCACGCAGCGGCGCGAGCCGTCGAAGACGTCGCCGCCCACGGGGTCGAAGACGATGTCCGCTCCCCGGCCCTCCGTCGCCTCCTTGACGACCTCGATGAAGTTGTCTTCCCGGTAGTCTACGGTCACGTCCGCGCCGAGCCCGCGGCAGACCTCGATCTTCTCCGGCCCGCCCGCCGTCGCGATGACGCTGGCCCCCGCCGCCTTCGCGAGCTGGATGGCGGCGGATCCCACGCCGCCCGCGCCCGCATGCACCAGCACCGTCTCGCCTTTGCGCAAGGCCGCCCGCCGGTGCAGGGCGAAGTGGGCCGTCTGATAGACGATGTGCGTCGCCGCCGCGCTCTCGAACGGCATCGAGTCCGGGATGGGGAAGACGCCGGAGATGGGCGCGGCCACCCTCTCGGCGAGACCGCCGCGGGGGAGCGGGGGCGTGGCGATGACCCGCTGGCCGGGCTGCAGGTCCGTGCCCTCACCGGCTCCTACGATGGTTCCCGCGACCTCGGCGCCGGGCGTGAACGGGAGGTCCGGCTTCTCCTGATACTCGCCCTTGCAGAGCAGGATGTCGAAGAAGTTCAGGGCCGCCGCCTCGACCTCGACTACGACTTCGCCATTTCCGGGCTGCGGTTCGGGCGCCTCGACAAGGTTCAGGGCGCTCTTCGGGTCTCCAAGCTCGTGTACCTGCCAGGCTCGCATGTTTCTCCCTCCGATCTCCGTCAGGCGCGAGCTTACCACAGCGCCGCCGTCGCCAGGATGGTAAGCTCCGGTATCGGAAAAGGAAGGACGACCAGGAGGATAAGCATGCTACGAGTAAGAGATTCCATGACCCGCGAGGTCATTACGCTGGGACCGGAGGCGAGCGCGGCCGAGGCGTGGTCACTCTGCCAGGAGCACAAGATACGCCATCTGCCCATCGTGGAAGAGGGGCGGCTCGTCGGGCTGGTCTCGGACCGGGACCTGCGGGACGTGCGGGGAGGGGGAGAAGACAAGGAGACCGACTCCCCGAGGTGGGTGCGCGTCGGAGAGATCATGACGCGCCAGATCGTCACCATCCATCCCCTCGATACTATCGACCATGCGGCGCGCGAGATCTACGACCGCAAGATCGGCTCTCTCCCCGTCGTCGCCGACGGCGAGCTGGTCGGCATCATCACCTCCGCGGATATGATGCGGACCCTGATCGAGCTTGTGGGAGCGCACGGCGTCGGCACCTGGGTCGAGGTGGAGGTCCCGAACGAGCCGGGCCAGCTCGCGAACCTGACCGACGTGGTCCGGGACCGGAAGGTCAACATCGGGAGCGTCTTCCTCGGCCCCGCTAGCCGCGAGACGAACCGCGTGATCGTCCTTCGGCTGGAGACGACGAACCCTTCCGGCATCGTCGAGACCCTCAAGGACGCCGGCTATAATGTGACCACGGTCGAGTCCTCCGTCGCGGCCAGCGTACAGAGCCCCTACGAGGAGTAGAGGCCGGGACTTCTAGGAACCGGAGAACAGCCCCTCGACGCCCGGCTTGAGCTTCCCGTTCTCGTCCAGGTAATCGTTCCAGGAGCGTTTCGGGGCGTATCCGAGCATCTTCTCCGCCTTCGCGCAGGAGATGCCGGATGCGTCCTCGCGGGAGAGGGGCTTTATCTCGATGTCGCCGCCGTAGTGCTCGCGCACGGTCTTCTCGAATGGCCGGCTCCCGACGTTGTCCGGTGAGGCGATGTAGAAGACCTCGTGGCCGGGTAGATCGGACTCGGCGGCCAGCACGATGGCATCCGCCAGGTCGTAGACGTCTATGTAGCTCCAGAAGTTGGGAGAGAGGACCGAGGCGTCGCGCACCTGCGGGCCGAGGTTCCGCTCGTAGTTGCCCTCGTGCTGCACCCAGCACGGCCGGATCGAGATGGCCCGGATGTCCGAGCGTCGCACGGCGGCGTCCATTAGCTGCTCGCCGAAGTGCTTGGAGGTCGCGTAGGGGTCTTGCGGACGGATCGGGTGCTCCTCGTCCACCGGCACGTAGTCCGGCAGGAACTCCCGCTCCGGGAAGAAGAAGCCGGGCACCGTCTCGCTGGAGATGTTCACGAAACGCGGCACGCCGAACCGGATCGCCGCCTCCAGCACGTTGAACGTGGCCATCAGGTTGTTGTGGAAGACCCGGTGCGGCGGGTTCTTGGTCGGCTCCGGGATGGCCGCCGCGTGGACCACGGCCTCCGCGCCGCGCACCACGGCGAAGGCGTCGCCCGCGTCCGTCAGGTCGGCCTGGAAGTAGTCCGCCTCGTCCTCGCCGGGACGCTCGAAGACCGGCGGCAAGATGTCCGTCGCCCGCACGTCATGGCCGGCCTCCTGCAACGCCGCGACCGTCGCCTGCCCGACCTTGCCCCGCGCTCCGGTAACCAGGACCTTCATCTCGCCCTCCTGTCTGTGTGAACAGTCCGGGCGATGGTATACCACCGGGAGCGGCGTTTCGCCCGCGAGAGGGGCGGGTAAAGGGCCGCGCATGAGAATCGTGGTGGTGGGGGCAACGGGCAACCTCGGGACGAGCGTGCTGCGCTCGCTCGCCAGGGAACCTGCGGTGGATTCCGTACTCGGGCTGGCGCGCCGCCGTCCGGGCCTCTCCATGCCGAAGGTCGAGTGGGAAGAGGCGGATGTTACGCGGGACGACCTCGCGCCGCATTTCCGGGGCGCGGACGCGGTGGTGCTCCTGGCCTGGATCATCCAGCCCTCCCGCGACCTGAACCGGCAGTGGATGGTGAACGTCGAGGGGAGCACCCGCGCCGCGCGGGCCGTGAAGGAGGCCGGCGTGCCGGCGCTCCTGTACGCCTCTTCGGTCGGCGCGTACTCGCCGGGGCCGAAGGACCGGGCCGTGGACGAGAGCTGGCCGACCGGCGGCATCCCGACCTCGTACTACGGGCGGCACAAGGCCGAGGTCGAGCGGCGGCTGGACCGCTTCGAGCGGGAGGCTCCGGGGGTGCGGGTCGTCAGGATGCGGCCGGGGTTGGTCTTCAAGAGGGAGGCCGCGGAAGGCATCCGGCGGCTCTTCGCCGGGCCGTTCTTCCCTGGCATGCTCGCCAACCCCAGGCTCATAAACTTCATCCCGGACATCGAGGACCTGCGGTCCCAGATCGTCCACTCCTACGACGTGGGGGAGGCGTTCCGGCTGGCGCTCACGAGGGAGGTCCGGGGCGCGTTCAACCTGGCTACCGAGCCGGTGCTGGATGCGCCGGAGATCGGGCGCATATTAAACGCCCGTCCCGTGCCGCTCTCCTCACGGGTAGCGCGGGGCGCGGCGGATCTCTCGTGGCGGCTCAGGTTGCAGCCGGTGCCGCCGGGGTGGCTGGACCTCTCGCGGCAGGTCCCGATCATGGACACGACCCGCGCGCGCGACGAGCTTGGCTGGACTCCCCGCTACGGCGCGGAGGAGACGCTGCTGGAGGTGTTAGAGGGACTGCGGACGGGAACGGGGCTCGACACGCCGCCGCTGTCGCCAAAGACCGGCGGGCCGCTGCGGGTCCGCGAGATCCTCACCGGAGTAGGAGGGAGAGAGCCGTAAAAGCTGTAGTGTGGCACGGCAAGGAAGACGTGCGGGTGGACAATGTCCCAGACCCGATCATCGAGGAACCCACCGACGCGATCATCCGCATCACCTCGACCGCCATCTGCGGCTCGGACCTGCACCTTTACAAGGTGCTCGCCCCGCTCATGCGCGAGGGCGACATTATCGGGCACGAGCCGATGGGCATCGTCGAGGAGGTCGGGACCGGCGTGGAGCACATAAAGCCCGGCGACCGGGTCGTGGTGCCGTTCAACATTTCATGCGGCCACTGCTACTTCTGCGACCAGCACCTCTACTCCCAGTGCGAGACGACACGCGACACCGGCAAGCTCGCCCAGGCAAGCAGTCTGTTAGGACGCGGCAAGGGCGCGAGCCTCTTCGGCTACACGCACGTCTACGGCGCTGTCCCCGGCGGGCAGGCGGAGTACCTGCGCGTCCCGCAGGCTCACTTCGGCCCGATAAAGGTCCCCGAAGGCCCGCCGGACGAGCGTTTCCTGTTCCTCTCCGACGTGCTGCCGACCGCCTGGCAGGCCGTCGAGTACGCGGACACTCCGGAGGGCGGGACGCTGGGCGTCTGGGGTCTCGGTCCTATCGGGCAGATGTGCGCCCGGATCGCGATGCAGCAGGGCGTGGGACGGGTTATCGGGGTGGATACCGTTCCCGAGAGGCTCTCGCTGGCGGCGAAGTACGGCGTGGAGACGGTCGACTTCAACGCCGTGGACCGGGTGCGGGACGTGGTGCTGGAGTTGACCGGTGGCCGGGGCGTGGACGCCGGGATAGACGCTGTCGGCATGGAAGCTAGTGGGTCGGCCATTGGTTCGATCCTTCAGGCGACGAAGCTACAGCTCGACCGGGCGACTGCCCTGCGGGAGTGCATGTCATCCATTCGGCGCGGCGGGACGCTCTCTATTAGCGGGGTGTACGCCGGGCCGATCCAGGCTTTTCAGCTAGGAGACCTCTTCGACATGCAGATACAGGTCCGCATGGGACAGGCTAACGTGAGGCGCTGGGTGGACGACATCATGCCGCTCCTGGGCGACGACGACCCGCTGGGGACCGAAGACCTCAAGACGCACGAGATGCCGCTCGAAGAGGCGCCGCGCGCTTATGAAATCTTCCAGAAGAAGCAGGACGGCGCGATCAAGTGCGTCCTGAAGCCGTAGCGCGGTAGGCGCGTGGCAGCCGGG
>DASSMB010000096.1:0-10668 GCA_035689095.1 Rubrobacteraceae bacterium
CTACGTCGGGCTCTGCACCGGCGCGGCGCTCGTCGGGATGCGCCCCATAGCTGAAATACAGTTCTCAGACTTCATCACCCACTGCATGGACCAGCTCGTGAACCAGGCTGCCAAGCTCCGGTACATGTTCGGCGGCGAGGCGGAGGTCCCGCTGGTCGTCCGCACCCCCGGAGGCGCGGGAACCGGAGCCGCAGCCCAGCACTCCCAGTCCCTCGAAGCCTGGTTCATCCACGTGCCGGGTTTGAAGGTCGTCATGCCGTCAACGCCCTACGACGCGAAGGGCCTGCTCCTCGCCGCTCTCGACGACCCGAACCCCGTGATCTTCTACGAGCACAAGCTCCTCTACAACCGCAAGGGCGAGGTCCCCGAGGAGCCGTACCGCATCCCGCTGGGTGAGGCGAGCGTCAGCCGCGAGGGCGAGGACGTCACGGTCGTGGCCGCCGGTCTCGTGCACCGCTACGCGCTGGAGGCCGCCGAAGCTCTCGCGGACGACGGCGTGGAAGCGGAGGTCGTGGACCTCAGGACGCTCTCGCCCCTGGACCACGCTACCGTCGCCCGCTCGGTCGAGAAGACCGGCAAGCTCGTCGTAGTCGAGGAGGACGTTAAGACCGCCGGCTGGGGCGCGGAGGTCGTGGCGCGGATCGTGGAGGGCGAGAGCTTCTATGCTCTCGACAGGGCGCCCGCGAGGGTGGCGGGCGCGGACGTACCGATCCCCTACAACAAGAACCTGGAGGCGCACATAAGGCCCAGCCCGGAGAAGGTCGTCGAGGCGGTGCGCTCCCTTATGGACGCCCGCGTGGGAGCGTACTCCTAGATGGCTACCGAGCTGAAGGTCCCATCGCTGGGCATGGACATGGAAGAGGCGAACATCGTCCGGTGGCTGGTAGAGGAGGGCGCCGAGGTCGAGAAGGGCCAGCCGATCCTGGAGATAGACACCGATAAGACGTCCTTCGAGATAGAGTCGCCGGCCACCGGGATCGTTCGCGGCATCCAGGGCGCCGAAGGCGCGACCGTACCGGTCGGCGCCACGCTCGCCTTCATCGCCGCTCCCGGCGAGCAAGCCCCCGCATCCGGCGCGGACGGAAGGGCGAAGGCCGACGAACCGCCCGCGCAGCAGACGCGGCCGGATGCGCAAAGCAGCCCGGCCCCAGATGCGCAAGCAGATGCGCAAGCAGATGCGCAAGCGCCGCAGTCCAACGGCGACCGGCGACGGCTCCGGGCCTCCCCGGCGGCGCGACGGGCGGCGGAGGAGCGGGGACTGCGCCTGGAGGACGTCGCCGGGTCCGGCCCCGGCGGACGGGTCTACCTCTCGGACGTGCTGGAAGCGGACGTAAGGCAGGATGCTCCCACGCCAGAGGCTCCCGCGACGGTGGCTCCTGCGCCAGAGTCCATCTCCCCCACTCCCGCTGTCGCGGATGGTTCGCGCCGCGAGCCGCTCTCGCGGATACGGCGGCTGGGAGCGGAGCGAACGGCGAAGAGCTTCCGCGAGGTGCCGCACTTCTACCTCACCCGCGACCTGGACGTGGAGCGCCTGCTGGACCTCCGGGAGCGCCTGAAGGAGAGGATGGACCCCGCGCCCTCCGTCACGGATCTCCTGGCGCTCGCCATCGCCCGCACGCTCAAGGCTCATCCGCGCCTCAACGGACGCTACGTCGAGGGCGAGCTGGAGGTCCGTGAGAGCGTCAACCTCGGGATCGCGGTGGCTACCGGCGACGGGCTCGTCGTCCCGGTCCTGAAGAACGCGGACAAGTTGATCCTCAAGGAGCTGGTGCCCGCAGCGAAAGGTCTCGTAACGCGCGCCAGAGACGGCAGGCTGGCCCCTGAGGAGCTATCGGGCGGCACGTTCACGGTCTCGAACCTGGGCATGATAGAGATAGATTCCTTCGACGCCATCATCAACGCGCCGGAGGCTGCTATCCTGGCGGTGGGAAGGGTCAGGACTGTTCCGGAGTGGCGGGACGGCGAGTGGCTGCCCCGGCGCGTGATGTCGGGTACACTCTCGGTGGATCACCGGGTCGCGGATGGGGCTGACGGCGCCCGGTTTTTGATGGACTTGCAGGCCGCGCTCACCGACTGGGAGCTGCTACTGTGAAGGGGATGAAGGGGACGCCTTGAAGGTCGAAAACGACGCCGTGCTCACCTGCTCCGCCTGCGGGATCGAGGGTCCGCACGAGCTGCTGTACCTCGCGGAGCACCTTTGCGCCAGCCGGTGCATCAACTGCGGCAAGACCCAGGTCTACTCGGGACACATCTACACCGAGTACGCCCGCGACCTCGCCGAGCGGACCACCCACCTCCCCTTCCGGTTCGCCGGGGACGTGCTCCGCCACCCGACGGAGCTCGTGAAGTGGCCTTTCAAGGCGCTCGGCAAGCCCTGGGGTCTGCTGCGCGAGGTGAACCAGGTGACCGCCTTCGAGCGGAGCCGCCGGTACCCCACGCCCGGCCGTAGGGTCGGCTAGAGAGCCGGCGGGAGCTACAGCTCCGAGACGATCTTCTTAGCCCGCGCTATCGACGGCGCGCTCATCGAGAGCTCGGTCACGCCCAGTTCGACCAGCTTCGGGATCAGGGCCGGTTCTCCCGCCGCCTCGCCACACACGCCTACCCAGATGCTCGCGTCGCGCGCGGCCTGGCAGGTCAGACCGATCAGCTTCAGGACGGCCGGGTGGTCGGCGCTCTGCAGGTGGCGCAGGCGCTCGTTGCCGCGGTCGGCGGCCAGGGTGTACTGCACCAGGTCGTTCGTCCCGATTGAGAAGAAGTCGACCTCCGGCGCCAGCGCTTCGGCCAGGATAGCCGCCGCCGGCGTCTCGACCATCACGCCCACGCTCACCGGGCCGAACTCTGTGCCCTCGCTTTCGAGTTCGTCGCGGCACTCGTCCAAGATCTTCTTGGCCGCCCGGATCTCGCTGACGTCCGCGACCATGGGGAACATGATCTTCAAGTTCCCGTGCGCGCCGGCCCGCAGCAGCGCCCTTAGCTGCGGCTTGAACAGCTCGGGCACGTCCAGGCACATCCTGATGCCGCGCCAACCCAGGAACGGGTTCTCTTCTACGGGCTGGTCAACGCCGGGCAGGTCCTTGTCCCCGCCAACGTCCAGCGTGCGGATGACCACCGGCCGCTCGCCGAACGCCCGCGTTACCGCGCTGTAGGACTCGTACTGCTCCTCCTCCGTCGGTAGCTGGTCCCGCTCCATGAACAGGAACTCCGTGCGGAAGAGGCCCACACCCTCGGCGCCCTGCGAGATCGCATCCTCCGCGTCCTTCGCCGAGCCCAGGTTGGCCGCGACCTCGATGCGGCGCCCGTCGCTCGTGCGGGCCTCGACGTACCGGTACTTCTCCAGAGCTGTGCGCTCCTCGGCCATCGTCCGCATCTTAGCCTCGAACCCCTCGACCGTCTCCGGGTCCGGGTCCGCGACCGCGTAGCCCTCGCTTCCGTCCACGGCGGCGACCTTGGCGTCGAAGACACCCTCCAACCGGGGACCGACCCCGACAACCGCCGGTATGCCCATCGAGCGGGCCATGATCGAGACGTGCGAGGTCTTCGAGCCCTCGGCGGTGACGAAGCCCAGAGCCATCCCCTTCGGGATGCGGGCCGTGTCAGAAGGGGCGAGACTACTCGCCAGGACGACCGACGGGGTGCCCAGCGAAGCAAGCCCCGTGGCCTCGCGGCCCATCAGCTGGGAGGCGATCTGGGCGGCCACGTCGCGGACGTCGTCGGCGCGGGCGGCCATGTACTCGTCGTCCATCGCGGCGAACATCCCGGCGTACTCCTCGCCGACCTCCAGTATGGCGGCCTCCGGGCTCTGGAGGTCCCGCACCCGCTCCTCGACGCCCTCCTGGAGGTCCGGGTCCTCGGCCATCTCGGCGTGGGCGTCGAAGATCCCCGCTTCGGACTCGTTCCCGGCGTCACGCAGTTCGTCCGCCGTTTCGGCAAGGCGCTCCACGACGACCGCGACCGACGCCTTGAACCGCTCCAGCTCCGCGTCAACTTCGCCCTCGGGGATCCTCTCCCGGTCGGGCTTGAGCTCGCCGGGACGGTGAACGAACACCGGCCCGACGGCTACTCCTTCGGAGGCTCCTATCCCCGTGAGCCTGGCGTGCTCCTGCATGACCTCACTCCTCCTCCTGGGAGATCAGGGCGGCCAGGGCGTCGGCGGCGGCCTCCTCTTCGTCGCCATCGGCCCGGATGATGAGCGTGTCCCCGTGCTTGGCGCCGAGGGTCATCAGCTTGAGCGAACTCTTGGCGTTCGCCTCCGTCTCGCCCTTCACCACCACGATGTCGGTCGAGGTGTAGCGCTTGGCCTCCTTGACGAACATCGCCGCCGGGCGGGCGTGCAGGCCCTCCTTTGGGACAACGGTCACTTCTCTCTCCACCATATACGGTCCTCGCTTCCTTTCCCCACGCTTACAGGATCTTTAGCTGGTCCCGGACGCTAACCTGAGCGCGTCCGGGACCTCTTCTTTCTAACAGGTCTAGGCGCGCGCCGCCTGCCGGGACGCCTGGGGGGAGTCGGCCGTCGCGGTCTGCTCGGCCGCCCTCGAACCGAGCGACTTGAACACGACCACGAGCACGGCGCTCACGACGGTGCCAACGGCGATGGCGAGCAGGTACAGCGGCCAGTGGCCGATCAGCCCTATGACGAAGATGCCGCCGTGCGGGGCGCGGAGAGTCGCTCCGAACGCCAGGGACATAGACGCCGTGAGCGCGGAGCCGATCATGCAGGCCGGTATCACGCGCAGCGGGTCCGCCGCCGCGAATGGTATGGCGCCCTCGGTGATGAACGAGGCTCCAAGGACCCAGTTAGCCTGGCTGGCGCGCTGCTCGGCCGGAGTAAAGAGGCTGGGCCGTATCAGGTTGGCGAGCGCCAGAGCCAGTGGAGGAGTCATTCCCGCCGCCATCACCGCCGCCATCGGCCCGTATGCGCCTCCGGCGAGACCGGCTATCGCGAAGGCGTAGGCAGCCTTGTTCACCGGCCCGCCCATATCGAAGGCCATCATCGAGCCGAGGATGATGCCCAGCAGGATCGCGTTCGTGCCCTGCAGACCCTTGAGCCAGGCTTGCAGCCCCTCGGTCGCGGAGGCTATAGGCTGCCCCAGGACCACGATCATGAGTGTCCCAACCACCAGACATCCGACGAGCGGATAGATCAGGATCGGCATGAGACGTCCGAAGCCGCCCGGCACTTTGATCTTCTTGAGCAGGATTATCACGGCGCCGGCGAGGAGCCCGGCTGCGATACCGCCGAGGAAGCCCGCGCCGATGTCGTTGGCGATGAGCCCCCCCACGACACCCGGAGCGATGCCGGGCCTGTCAGCCATCGCATAGGCGATAAAGCCGGCCAGGATCGGCACGAGCATCCCGAAGGCCGTGGCGCCGATCTTGAAGAGCAGGGCCGGAATCGAGAAGTCCTTGTACACATCCGAGTCGGTCACCTTAACGGTATCTCCGAGGGCGAAGGAGAGCGCGATCAGGATGCCGCCCGCAACCACGAACGGGATCATGTAGCTGACGCCGGTCATGAGCCAGCGCCGTACCTCCGAGCCCCATCCACCGCCGGCAGCGCCCGTCGGGATCGTCGCGTTCGCGTCGTCTTCTTCCTCCGCCGCGGCACCAGCGGGCGCGGCGCTCGCGCCTCGCTCGGCGGCGGCTACCGCCTTGTCCACCACATCACCGGGCTTGTCTATCGCTTCCCTGAGGCGCACCTCCACGGTCGGCTTCCCGGCGAAACGGTCTCGCTGGGCGACGGTCGCGTCGGAAGCGATCATGACCGCGTCGGCATCCCGGATCACCTGCGGGTCCACGAAATCCGCGCCGGAGGCGCCGTGGATCTCGATCCAGATCTCGTGTCCCTTCTCTTTCGCCGCCGTCTCCAGAGCCTCGGCGGCCATCGCGCTATGGGCGATCCCCGTCGGGCAGGCGGTCACTCCTATAAACTTCACTGCGCTATCTCCCTTTCCTCACCTTTTCCTTGACTATCGTGCCTGTTCTTTCTGCTACTTCGAGATGGAGACCTCCTCGCGGATGAGGTTGAAGGCTTCCTCGGGCGTCCTGGCCTCCCGCAGTGCCGTCCTGAACTTCTCGTGGACGAGCCTCCGGGCGAGCTGCTGGAGCACCGTTACATGCAGGTTCGCCTCGCCTTCGGGAGCGGCGATCAAGAAGATCAAATCCGCCTCCTCGTCCCCGAAGTCCACGGCGCTGGTGGCGCGACCGAAGGCGAAGCCGGCCTCCGACACCCCGGCTGACTTGGCGTGCGGGATGGCTATGCCCATCTCCATCGCGGTGCCGCCGGTCGCCTCTTCCCGAGCCCGGACGGCCGAGACGTATGCGTCCCGGTCGCTGAGCCGCCCGTCGCGGTCCAGGAGGTCGGCGAGAGCGTCTATGGCCTCCCACCGGTCGGCGAGGTCGAGGTCGAGGGCCACGAGGTTCGGGTTGCTGATGTCGTCTATGGTCGGGCTCATCTGGGTGCTTCTCCTTTCAGTTGTCTCTCCCTATCGATGTCATTGTGGACCCGCACGGACTCCCGGTCCACATCCTTCGGCGTCAGGGTTCTGGTGCCGGGAAGCCGCGCCGCCGCCGCTCCCCATGCCACCCCCTCCACGAGCGCCGCTTCGCCCTCACCGCCAGCGGCTAGGAACCCAGCGAGCAGAGCATCACCCGCGCCGACCGTGCTGCGCGGCGTGAACGGCGGGGTATCCGCGTGCCGCGCGCCGGACCCGTCCACCAGGACCGCGCCGTCCGCTCCGAGTGAGACGAAGAGGGTAGATACTCCCGCCGCCCGGACTTCTTCCGCGGCGTCGAGGACGTCCCCGAAGGTCGTAAGCCGCCGGTCCACGATCTCCGACAACTCCTCCAGGTTGGGCTTCATGACGTCCGGTGTGGCTTTGAGGGCAGCCGCGAGCGGGGCTCCACTGCTGTCCACGACGGCGCGGCACCCGGATTCGCGGGCGGCCTCGACGACGCGGGCGAGCAGGTCCACTGGCGCGCCGGGCGGCAGACTCCCGCAGGCCGCGACCCAGTCCGCGCCGCGTCCGGCGGCGGCCGTCTCTTCAAGCAGCAGGTCTACCTCGACTGCGGACAGCCTGGGACCGGCCGCGTTGATCTTGGTTACAACCCCCTCTCTATCAACGACGGTCACGTTCGCGCGTACCGGCCCGCTGACGGGCACCCGCGCGAGCTCGATGCCGGACTCTTCCAAGAGACCGAGGAACTGTTCCCCGCTCGGACCTCCTACCGGCGCTACGGCCCTCGAAGCGACACCGTTAGCAACCAGGTTGCGGGAGACGTTGATACCCTTGCCTCCAGCCTCGACGGAGAACTCGGTAGCCCGCTGCACCCCCCCGAGCAAGACCTTCTCAAGCTCGTAGGTGAGATCCAGGCTCGGGTTAGGGGTCAGGGTTACGATCATGCGCGCACCACCTCCACTCCGGCGGCCTCGAACTCCTGCGCCGCGTCGTCACCGAGACCGCTGTCGGTGACGAGCACGTCCACCTCGCCGGTCTGGGCAAACCGCACGAAGTGCTCCTGGCCGACTTTCGTGTGGTCCGCCAGCACCACGACCCGTCGCCCGTTCCGGATCATGGCCCGCTTTACGGTGGCCTCGGCCGGGTCCGGCGTCATGAGGCCCCGCGCAACGGTCATGCCGTTGGTCCCAACAAATGCCACATCGGGAGCATAATCCTCGATGAAACGCGCCGCCAGGTCATCCACGGCGGCGAGCGTCTTCCCGCGCACCCGCCCGCCGGCCATCAATACCGTCATGGAAGAGTGAGCCGCGAGCATGCTCGCTATCGGAAGCCCGTTCGTGACGACCGTCAGGTCCCGCCCTCCCGGCAGGAGATCCGCGAGCGCTCCGGTAGTCGTGCCCGCGTCGAGTAGTATCGTCCCGCGAGACGGCACAAACGCTACCGCAGCCCGCGCGATGCGAGCCTTCTCCTCCGTCATGGTCGCCAGACGCTCCGCGACCTCCGGCTCGAACCGCAGACGCTCCATCGGGACCGCTCCACCATGAGTCCGCCTCAACATCCCCTGGCGTTCGAGCGCCGCGAGATCCCGCCGTATAGTCTCGGCCGATACCCCGAACGAGTCCGCCAAAGCGGATACCTCAACCCGCCCCTCCGCGCGAGCCAGATCCAGGATAAACCCGTGCCGCTCCTCCGCATATATCGGTTGTTCGCGAAACTCATACATTTCCCCTATAGCCCTTTCCCGTATATGTGGGTCTATTTGACTATTTGATTCCGTATATACCCGAATTTGTGGTTATACGCAAGAGCCATCGGGCATAATTTCAAGAAATTTCTGTAAAAAGCCGAAAAACGCCGCAATCTGCTAAATGTAGGCGAAGACTATCGTTACTAAAGTATCTAGACATATGCCCACTGCATGTTCCGCAACGACGCGGCGGTGGATCTAGAGCGGTTCTCATAATGAGTGGTCCTGCGGTGTACTGTAGCCGCAATGCTCGAAGTAGCCGCGAGCGTCGACGGCGCTGACCGCCTCAAGCGCCTGCGCGGTGGCCTCGAAGAGCGTTTCGAGGGTCCTTGCCTTCGCCTTTCTAAGCAGGTTCTTCACTTTGGAGAAGGCTTCCTCTATGGGGTTGAGGTCCGGCGAGTAGCTCGGAAGGAGCCACAGATGGCATCCCTGCGCCTCGATGAGATCCCTGACCCATTTGCTCCTGTGTACCGAGAGGTTGTCCATGAGGACGATCTGCCCCCTCTTCAACTGCGGAGCCAGGATGTTCCTCATGTAGAGCGAGAAGGACTCCGTGTCCGAAGACCCTTCGATGCTCATGGAAGGTCCCATCCCCTGCGTCACGCTGATCTCCTCGATCAGCGTGACGTTCTTGCCCCAGTTCCTTGGAGCCTTCCCGTATGCCCTCTCTCCCCTGGGCGACCTCGCGTAGCGTGGGGTGAGAGCGATGTTGGTCGAGGACTCGTCCACGAACACCAAGCGCTCCGCCTCAACCCCTCTCAGGCGTTCTCTGAAAGCACTTCTAGCTTCTTCGTCCCGCTCGGTGGCACCCAGCGTCTTTTTTTGTAGGACCAGCCGAGCTTATGGCGTATGGCCCTGCTCATGGTGGAGATCGACACCCAAACCCCCGTGCGCTCCTCCCAGAGCTCGCAGTGGCGCTCGAGGGTGGCGTCGTCGTTCTCCTCGAGCTGCTTCCACAAGGCCTTCTTCTCCTCTAAGGTGGCGAGGATGCGCCGTCTTCTGCCCGTCGAGGTGCCTGGCGAAAGGTCATTGCCCTCTCTGCTCATCCTCAGCCAGCGTTTGAGCGTCGTGAGGGAGATGCGGAAGGTGTCTACGACCTCCCTTCTAGGCATACCCCGCTCGACGGCGGCCACCGCCCTGATCCTGAGGTCCTTCGAATAGATCTCCATGCACGACATCCTTGCACAAGACCACTCTATTCGCAAATTGCTCTAGGCTACCGACTCGGGTTCATGTTATGTCCCGCAAAATAACGTGTCGCACAGCAAAAGATGAGGTTCATTAAACCGCCTTGCAGGACATTCAGCAGCTGGGGAAGTGACGGAGACATGGAGCAATCGACCGGTCGAAGGCCTCGTAAAGAATTTCAAGCTGTTGCGGCGTCGGCGGTATGGACGCGCTGGTGTCCTGGCTGTCCGAGAGCGAGGATGCCGGCTTGCGACAACGAGACGAACTCGAGCCAGGACGCCGGCTGCTCTCGTCACCCCAACCCGCGCAGGTGGGTCCTTCGCGGGCGGGTCCTTCGTGGGCAGCACCGCGCCTCTCCCGCGTAGTCCCCTTCGAGGCCGATTATTAGGCCGTGCCCGCCACCTTATCGCCGGAGCGTATCTCCTGAAGGATCGGTCCGACGTAGCCCATGAACGTCTCGTGGTCCTCGCTCATCGGGAAGTGACCTATCTCTCGCATGGCCTCGAACCTCGCGCCCGAGATCTTCTCGGCTGTTGCCTGGCTCTGCTCGGGTGTCGAGAGGTAATCGTACTCACCGGTGAGGAGGTACAGGGGCACCATTGACGTGTCGATCTCCGAGACCTTCTCTCTCATGTCGTGCTCCATGGGGTAGAAGTAGAGGTCGCCCTTGAGGACGCCGGGCGCGGCCTGGGAGTAGTACCACATGGTCAGGCGCCGGTCGAGCTCCGGGGTCTGCGGCGCCATGAGCCCTTCGACCACGGATGAGGCGAGCTCTCCGTCGTTGATCTCGGGGCGCGCCCACCAGTCCAGGTAGAAGCCGGGCGTGAAGTCCGCCGCCTCCAGCGCTATGAGCGCCCTGAACTTCTCCGGGTGGTTACGGGCCAGGTACAGGCACAGCACCCCGCCCATCGAGGAGCCCATGAACACTGGACGGTCGAGGTCCAGCGCATCGGCGAGGTTCAGAACGAACTCCTGGAAGAAGCCGCTCGTGAGATCGTACTGCTCCTTCCACCATTCCTTGCCGTGCGGAGGGTCGGACTTCCCGTGGTAGGGTAGGTCGTAGACGATCACCCGGAAATTCTTGGTGACCTCGGGATCGCGCAGTAGGTTCCGGTACTGGTGGTTGTGGGCCCCGGCGGTGTGCTGGCAGAGAAGCGGTATGCCCTCTCCGTTCTCAAGGAAGAACACCTCGTAGGTATCTCCGCCGACCTTGACATCGATGTAGTGGCCCATGACGGGCGAAATGTTTGCTGCCATCAGCGCTCTCCTCTC
>DASSMB010000097.1:0-15374 GCA_035689095.1 Rubrobacteraceae bacterium
TCGGGCCGGACGGACCTCCTCGACTCGTACTCCGAGACGTGCCTGCGCCGGGTGTGGAAGGCGAGCCGGTTCTCGTGGTGGATGACCTCCATGCTGCACCGCTTCCACGACGACGACGAATTTCGCCACCGCCTGCAGGTCGCCGAGCTCGACTACGTCACCTCCTCCAGGGCCGCATCCACGTCTCTCGCGGAGAACTACGTGGGTCTGCCGATGTAGCCGGCAGCGGGCCGGCTACTCGTCCTCGGCCGCCTTTACCGGCACGATGATGTACTGGAGGTAGCCGCGCGGGTTCCGTTCGGCCTCGTCTCTCAGCTCGCGCAGGCGCCACTCGGCCTGCTCGCGGGTCGGGTAGCGGGCGACCTCGCTCTTGCCGAAGAGCGTCACCGCGACCACCTTGAACTCTCGCTCTTTCATCCGACCTCCCTGTTGCCGCATGTTGCTTTACAATGCTAACATCGGCAGGCACGGAGACCCCTTGGGAAAGGGAGGTCCGGCAGCCAACCCTTTAGAAGGAGGAGTGTTCGTGAAAGGTCTGGTCCAGGATTTCCAGCTTACGCTGCCGTACATACTTCGGCGCGCGGAGCAGCTCTACGGGTACCGCGAGATCGTCACCCGCCGCCCCGACAAGTCCTTCCACCGCTACACTTACGCGGACTTCGTCTCCCGCGCCAAGAAGCTCGCCGTAGCCATGAAGAAGCTCGGCGTGCAGGACGGCGACCGGGTCGGGACGCTAGGCTGGAACACCTACCAGCACCTGGAGGCGTACTTCGGCGTTCCGTCCTCCGGGGCGGTGCTCCACACGCTCAACCCCCGGCTGCACGAGGATGACCTGGCGTACATCACGGATCACGCCGGGGACCGGGTGATGCTCGTGAACGAGACCCTGGTGCCCGTCTTCCAGAAGTTCCGGGACCGCACGAAGCTGGAGCACGCCATCGTCGTAACGGAGGGCGGCGAGGTGCCGGACGGGATGCTCTCCTATGAAGACCTGCTCGCGGACGCGGACGAGTCCGAGTTCGAGTACCCGGACTTCGACGAGGACCAGGCCGCCGCGCTCTGCTACACCTCCGGGACCACGGGCCGCCCGAAGGGCGCGCTCTACTCGCACCGCTCCACCGTGCTCCACTCCATCATGGTCTCGATGGGCAACACCTTCGCGCTCTCGGAGGCCGACTGCATGCTGCCCGTCGTGCCGATGTTCCACGTCAACGCCTGGGGGATGCCGTACGCCTCGGTCCTCGTCGGGGCGAAGATCGTAATGCCCGGTCCCCACCTGGACCCGCAGAGCCTCATCGAAGACTTCGTTCAGGAAGGCGTCACGTTCACCGCCGGCGTCCCGACGGTCTTTTTGGCGCTGCTCCAGGCGCTCGATAAGGAGCCGGGGAAGCACGACCTCTCCTCGATCCGGGCGATGGCAATAGGCGGCTCGGCGGCCCCGAAGGGCGTCATAAAGAGGTTCCAGGACGACCACGGCCTGAAGGTCGTACACGCCTGGGGGATGACGGAGATGAGCCCAATCGGGAGCGTCGCCAACCTGCCGAGTCCGGTCCGCGAGCTATCGGAGGACGAGCAGCTAGATTACCGGGCCAAGCAGGGCTACCCGGTGCCCTTCGTGGAGATCCGGGCGCGCGGCGACGAGGGGTTGGTGCCGTGGGACGACAGGAGCATGGGCGAGCTGGAAGTCCGCGGCCCCTGGGTCGCCTCGACCTACTTCAACACCTCCGAGGGCGACGATAAGTTCACGGACGATGGGTGGTTCACGACCGGCGACATAGTAACGATAGACAAGTACGGGTTCATCAAGATCCAGGACCGCAGCAAGGACCTCATAAAGAGCGGAGGAGAGTGGATCTCCTCCGTAGAGCTGGAGAACGCCCTGATGGCCCACCCGGCCGTCTCGCAGGCCGCCGTCATCGCCATCCCCCACGAGAAGTGGGACGAGCGCCCGCTGGCCGCCATCGTCCTGAAGGAAGGCGAGAGCGTCACGGAGGAGGAGTTGCGAGATCACCTCGCGAAAGACTTCGCCAAGTTCTGGCTCCCGGACGCCTACGAGTTCGTCGAGGAGATCCCGATGACCGCTACCGGCAAGTTCCAGAAGCTGAAGCTGCGCGAGCAGTTCGAGGGCTACACGACGACCGGCAGCTAATAGCCGGCGTGAAGGTGATCGGAGCCGGCTTCGGCCGGACGGGAACTACCTCGCTGAAAGCGGCCCTGGAGACTTTAGGCTTCGGTCCCTGCTACCACATGACGGAGGTCTTCGCGCACCCGCGCCACGCGAGCACCTGGGATGCGGCGTGGCGGGGAGAGCCGGTGGACTGGGACGCCTTTCTCGCAGGCTACGAGGCGACCGTGGACTGGCCGGCCTGCACGTTCTACAGAGAACTCATGGAGGAGTACCCGGAGGCGAAGGTGCTCCTGAGCGTGCGCGACCCCGAACGGTGGTACGAGAGCGTGCGAAGCACCATCTACGAGTTGAGCGAGTCCTTCATCCGCTCTCCGGTCTTCCGCGCGATCTTCGGCCTCACCAGCTTCTTCGCTTTTGGCGGCTTTTTACGCTCCAGTTGGGGAGACATGGTGAACGAAATAATCTTACAGGGCACATTCGACGGGCGACTGGAAGACAAAGCCTACGCGATGTGGGTCTTCGAGCGGCACAACGAGGAGGTAAAACGGAGCGTACCACCGGACCGGCTGCTCGTCTACGAGGTAAAGGAGAGCTGGGGGCCGCTCTGCGAGTTTCTCGGCGTCCCGGAGCCGGACGCGCCGTTCCCGCGCCTCAACGACGGAGCGCAGATGCAGCGAGCTATAAGAACGATCCGGGGGCTCTCCTTTGCATTGCCCGTTACAGTAATACTGGTGCCCTGTGCCGCGGCCCTCGCACTGCTCCGCAGGCGCGCCAGACCCTGACAAGCCACTTACCGAACCCAGAACGGAGGCTCCTTGAACGAGACACGGGAGATAATAGTCCAGAAGGACGTTCCCGCCGAGATGCGCGATGGAACCAACCTGATGTCTAACGTCTACCGGCCGAACGACGAGGGCGACTACCCGGTGCTTCTCACTCGTCTGCCCTACGGCAAAGACCTGCCGCTCGGCACCTCGTACCTGGACCCGGTGAAGGCGGCGGAGGCGGGCTACATAGTCGTCGTGCAGGACGTGCGGGGCCGGTACGCTTCGGAGGGCGAGTTCACCCCGTTCGTGGGGGAGTACGAGGACGGTTACGACACCGTCGAGTGGGCGGCGAAGCTGCCCGGTTCCAACGGCAGCGTCGGGACGTACGGCGTCTCCTACTTCGGCATGACCCAGTGGCAGGCCGCCGTAATGCGCCCGCCGTCCCTGAAGAGCATGGCCCCCGGCATCACGTGGGGCAACCACCTGGGCGGCGTCCAGATGCGCGGTGGCGTACAGGAGCTGGGCCTGATGCAGTACTGGGCGCAGACCGCGCTCGCGCCGGACGTTCTCTTCCGCAAGTATGCTGGAGACGGCGAAAAGATCGGCCAGAAGCTGCCGGAGTTGATCGGGGTGATGGACGGTATCCTGGCCGGCGGCGGATACGATACCCTCCCCCTCTCCGCCCTCCCGAACCCCGACGACCTCGTCCCGTTCGTGCAGGACGGCTTCAAGCGCAGTGTGACCGACGAGGGCTGGGACTACCTCAATATAGACGGGAAGTACGACAGAGTAGACGCCCCAACCTTCCACATCGGCGGCTGGTACGATTGCTTTATCGGGGAGACGCTGCGGCAGTATGAGGCGATGAAAGAGCGCTCGCACGAGGCCGGGATGCCCCCGCCGCGGTTGATGATCGGGCCGTGGACGCACGGCAACTTCGCCAGCACACTCGGCGACCTGGACTTCGGCGTCGGAAGCTCCGGCATCTTCCTAAACTATCGGGGAGACCTGACCGACGCTCACCTCGCCTGGTTCGACGCAACGCTCAAAGGTGACGACTCGAAGCTCGCGGAGACGCCGCAGGTACAGGTCTTCGTAATGGGCGAGAACCGCTGGCGCGGCTACGAGGAGTGGCCGGTCCCCGGCTCGCGCGAGGAGCTGTGGCACCTGCGCGCGGACGGCGGGCTCACCCGAGAAGAGCCCGGCGGCGAGTCTCCAGACAAGTATGACTACGACCCCACGGACCCCGTCCCGACCATCGGCGGCGCGGTGCTCATGGCCCCCATCCACGGCGCCGGTCCGCGCGACCAGCGACCCATCGAGGAGCGTCCCGACGTGCTCATCTACACCAGCGAGCCGCTACCGGAGGACTACACCGTCCTCGGGAACGTGTACGCAACGCTCTTCGCGGCGTCCTCCGCGCCGGACACGGACTTCGTGGCGCGGCTCGTGGACGTCCACCCGGACGGGCGAGCCATCGGGGTGACGGATGGGATCCTCCGGGCAAGCGCCCGGGAGAGTTATCCGGCGCCGGGTGTGATCCAGCCGACGAAGCCGAGTCCGATACAGCCGAACGAGGTTTACGAGTACGCGATAGACCTGTGGGCTACCGGCATCACCTTCAGAGAGGGGCATCGGATACGGCTGGAGATCACCTCAAGCTCCCACCCCCGCTGGGAGCGCAACCTGAACACCGGCGAGAGCGCCGTGGATTCCGCGGACACCGCTGTCGCGCATCAGGTCATCTTCCACGACGCGGAACACCCGAGTTGCGTCACGCTGACCGTGGTAGCAGGATAGAAGGACACCAAGGACAGGAGGAGGAAGGATGAAGCCACTGTACACCGCGGAAGCGACGGCGCACGGAGGCCGCCGCGGACACGTCGAGTCCTCGGACGGCAAGCTGAGCCTGGACCTCTCGATGCCGGAGGGGCTCGGCGGAGCCGGCGGAGAAGGCACCAACCCCGAGCAACTCTTCGCCCTCGGGTACTCGGCGTGCTTCGAGAACGCCCTGCGCCGCGTCGCTCGCCAGCAGAAGATAGACGTGACCGACGCCTCCATCACGGCGCGGGTTCACATCGGCCGGCACCCCGAGGGCGGCTTCGGGCTGGCGGCAGAGTTGATCGGGTACCTTCCAAACCTGTCGAGGGAAGAGGCCGAGAAGTTGATGGAGGACGCCCACGGGGTCTGCCCCTACTCGCGCGCCACGCTGGGGAACATAGACGTCCAGCTCTCCGTAAAGACGCCGGCGGAGGCCGAGGTCTGACATTGCGAACCGTCCCCCCAGCGAGGTAAGCGCCGTGACCGTGCAGCCGCAGAACGGGACAGAGCCCCGTCAGTTCCAGCCCCTGGCCGGGACGCGGCTCGTGTCGCTGGCCGTGAACCTTCCGGGACCGGTCGCCGCAGCCAGGCTCCGCGACCTCGGCGCCGAGGTGACGAAGGTCGAGCCGCCGGCCGGAGACCTGCTAGCCCGCGTCGCCCCCGGATACTACGATGAGCTATCCAGCGGCCTGCGCATCACCATCCTCGACCTCAAGCAGCCAGAGGATCGCGCCCGGCTCGACGGTCTCCTCGAACGCGCCGACCTCCTGCTCACCTCCAGCCGTCCCGCCTCTTTGGAGAGACTGGGGCTCGGCCGGGAGAAGCTGACGGCCCGGTTCCCCCGGCTCTCGCACGTCGCCATCGTCGGCCACCCGGCTCCCGACGACAGAGTGCCGGGCCACGACCTCACTTACCAGGCCGGACTCGGGCTCCTCACGCCCCCGGACCTGCCGCGCACCCTGCTCGCGGACCTGGCAGGCGCCGAAAGGGCGGTGAGCGCGGCGCTGGCGCTGCTTCTATCTCGGGAGCGGGGAGGCGGCGCGGGTTACGCGGAGGTATCGCTGGCGGGGTCGGCGGCGGGCTTCGCCGAGCCGCTGCGCCACGGTCTGACGGCTCCGGGCGGGAGCCTCGGCGGAGGGTTGCCAGAGTACAACCTGTACCGGACCAGCGACGCCTGGATCTCCGTGGCCGCCCTCGAACCGCACTTCCGACGGCGTCTACTCGAAGGGCTCGGCCTCGACGAGAACGCCAGATACGACGACCTGGCGCGCGTCTTCGCCACCCGCGCCGCCGGAGAATGGGAGCGGTGGGCGGAGAATCGCGACCTGCCGCTGGCGGCGCTGCGCGAAGCGCCTAACACAGTCCAGAGACAGGAGGCCCAATGACGGCACTGAACAGCGCGAGCGCCACGGCCTCCCTGGGCAGTCGAGGACGCGCTCCGGCGCAGCGTCGGTCAGAAGATATAGCCCTCACCGACGCCTCCGTTACCGCACAGGTGAACATAAACACGCACGAACCCAACTCCCTATTCGCGTTCCACGCGGGGTAACATAGACGTCGAGCTTTCTGTAAAACCTTGAGCGAGAGGACCAAGAGATGAGCGAGCCCGTCATACTGGAAGCCGTCCGCACACCATTCGGCAGGCGCGGCGGCGCGCTCCGGGACGTGCGTCCCGACTCGCTGCTCGCCCACGCGCTAAACGGTCTCGTCGAGCGGGCCGGGATCGCCCCGGAGCGGATAGAAGACGTCGTCAACGGCACCGTCACGCAGGCCGGGGAGCAGGGCGCGAACGTCGGCAGGCTCGCGGTGATGCTCGCAGGGTTTCCGGTTACCGTACCGGCAGTCTCGATCAACCGCATGTGTGGATCCAGCCAGCAGGCCGTCCACTTTGCTTCCCAGGCAATCGCCGCCGGAGACATGACCTACGCCATCGGGTGCGGAGTCGAGAGCATGACGCGCGCGCCGATGTTCTCCGACCTCGGGGGGGCGCCGGATGCGGGATCCGGCGGGTACACGCGGCTCAACCCGGCCCTGCTGGAGAAGCAAGACTTGATCCACCAGGGCGAGAGCGCCGAGCGCATCGCGGAGCGATGGGAGATAAGCCGCCACGACGTGGACGCCCTCGCCGCCGAGAGCCACAAGAGGGCGAGCGAGGCCGCCCGTGAGGAGTTCAACCGGGAGATACTCCCCACCCCCGGCCTCGACGCCGACGGCAACGACGTGGAGCTGACGAGCGACGAAGGCATCCGGGGCGTCGTGGACGCGGAGAAAATGGCGGCGCTAAAGACCGTCTTCCGGCCGGAAGGGAACGGCGTCGTTACGGCAGGCAACTCGTCCCAGATCTCCGACGGCGCCTCCGCCGTCCTCGTCGGCGACCGCGAACGGACCGAGGCGGACGGCTTCGCACCGAAGGCGCGTTTCCGGGCGCGGGTCGTGGTCGGCGACGACCCGACGATGCAGCTTACAGGCGTCATCCCGGCGACGCGGCTAGCGCTGAAGAAGGCGGGCATCTCCATCCAGGACCTGGACTGGATCGAGGTGAACGAAGCATTCGCCACCGTCGTCCTCTCCTGGGCCGACGAGCTGAAGCCGGACATGGACAGGGTAAATCCGTGGGGTGGAGCGATAGCGCACGGACATCCGCTCGGGGCGACCGGCGCGGGCCTGATGGCGAAGATGCTCGCCGGTCTCGAACAGACGGACGGGCAGCTCGGGCTTCAGGTCATGTGCATCGGCCACGGCATGTCCACCGCGACCATACTGGAGCGCATCTAATGCAGATAGAGGGACGCACGTTTCTCGTGACCGGCGGCGGCTCGGGGCTCGGCGCGGCCGTCGTAAACACGCTCGCCGAGGCCGGGGCGAACGTCGTGATCTCGGACCTCAAGGGTGAAGCCGCCGGCGAGAATACCCGCTTCGTGGAGACCGACGTTACGGACGAATCGAGCGTCCGGGACGCCGTCGAGACTGCGGTGCGGGAGCTCGGCGGGCTGCACGGCGCGGTCAACTGCGCCGGCATCGCCATAGCGGAGAAGACCCTCGGCAGGGATGGTCCGCACGCGCTCGACTCGTTCACCAAAGTCATCCAGGTGAACCTTATCGGGACCTTCAACGTCATCCGGCTCGCGGCGGAGGCGATGACGCAGAACGAGCCCTCGGAGGACGGAGAGCGCGGCGTTATCATCAACACCGCCTCGGTCGCGGCATTCGACGGGCAGATGGGCCAGGTCGCCTACTCGGCCTCTAAAGGCGGCGTCGTCGCCATGACGCTCCCAATCGCCAGGGACCTCGCGCGGAGCGGCATCCGGGTGATGACCATCGCCCCCGGCATCTTCGACACCGCCATGCTCGCGGGACTACCCGAAGAGGCTCGTGAGTCTCTCGGCAAGCAGGTCCCGTTCCCCGCGCGGCTCGGCCGTCCCGACGAGTACGCGGCGCTCGCGCGGCATATCATCGAGAACGAGATGCTCAACGGCGAGGTCATCCGTCTGGACGGCGCGATCCGGATGGCCCCGCGTTAACCGTTCCACTCTGGAGAGGCACCATGTCTCCGGCGCTCTCTCAAGGTCCGGAAGGCGAAGAGAACCTGAACGAGCTTGTCTCGAGACACGGACTTCCGTAATGTTGCTCCCGTGAGTTCCGGCCCTTCATCCAGAGATACAGCCCATCAAAGCGAAGATGACGGCGCCGGCCTGAAAGACAGCCTGCGGCTCTTGCGGGCGGCGGCGTTCCTCAGCACGTTCGACCGGTTCACGATAGCCCCGATGCTCGTTACCATCGCGGCTGACCTCCGAGTCTCGCTGGCGGAGGTGTCGGCGGCTGCGGGCGTCTACTTCCTGCTCTACGGTCTGATGCAGCCGGTGTGGGGCATTCTTTCGGACAGCCTCGGTAGGGTGCGCGTGATCCGCCTCGCTCTCATCGGAGTCCTCGTACCGGGATTGCTCTCGGCCCTGGCACCCAACCTGGCGGTTCTGGTGTTGGCGCGAGCCGTGGCGGGCGGGCTATTCGCGGCGGTCATACCGGCCGCTCTGGTCTACATAGGCGACGCCGTGCCGATGACGGCGCGGCAGAAGGCACTCTCGGACCAGCTCGCCGCGAGCGGCGTGGCGACGGCGCTGGCTACCGCGCTGGCGGGCGTCGCCGCCTACTTCGGGCTCTGGCGGCTCGCCTTCGCGGTCCCGGTCCTGGCCTCCGCCGCGCTGGGGCTCGTGCTCGCGCGGCTTCCAGAGCCGGAGAAGGAGGACGGACGCGCCGGGCCGCTCGCGCAGTTAGGACGCTTCTTCCGCCGGTCGTGGGCGCTCCTGGTAGTGGCGCTCGCTCTGGTGGAGGGAGGCGTGATCCTGGGCTTCCTCACCTACCTGGCCCCTTCTCTCGAAGCCGCGGGCTACGGCGCGGCAGTCTCGGGACTCGCCGTCGGGTTGTTCGGGGTGGCGACGCTGACCTGGACCCGGATCTCCCCGCGCCTCGCCGACAGATTCGGGAAGTCCGCCCTAATCCTGCTCGGCGGCATCCTCCTCGCGGCGGGCTACGCCACCGGCGCCCTGGGCCAGAACTTCGTCGGCGTCGCGCTCTCGGCCTTCCTGGTCGGCGGCGGCTTCGCCTTCATGCACCCCACCCTCCAGAACTGGGCCACCGAGGTCTTGCCGGAAGCCCGTGCGACCGTCATCTCCTCCTTCGCCGCCGCCCTCTTCGTCGGCAGCGGCATAGCAACCGCCGCGGCGGCGCCGCTCGCCGAGGACGGCCGCTTCACCCTCCTCTTCACCCTCGCCGCCCTCACGGGGATACCGCTCGGCCTGATCGGGAGCCTCGCCCGCCGCCGTTACACGCGCCGGCCGGACTCCCGGTAGCCATCCAGCTCAGCCGGTATGCGAGTCGGCCTGCCCGTCGGGATCTCGATGCACCCGTGCCGCGTGTAGCCGGTGCAGATAGTCTCATCCCCGCGCACCAACTCGTACTCGAACCTTAGCGTGGCCCGCTTCAGCTCCGCGAGCTTGGTATGGAGCGTCAGCTCGTCATCGAAGCGGGCGGCGCGTTTGTAGTTGATGTGCGCCTCCACGACGACGAAGCCGTAGCCGCGACGCTCCAGGCCGGCGTAGGAGAACCCGGCGGCGCGCAGCCACTCGACGCGCCCGATCTCGAAGTACGAGAGGTAGTTGGCGTTATTGGCTATGCCCTGCGCGTCGGTCTCGGAGTACCGGACGCGCAGGGTAGTCTCGTGGACTATTACAGGCCCTTGAACTCGGCCTTGCGGCGCTCGACGAAGGCGCCCATGCCCTCCTTGGCGTCCTCGGTGGCGAAGAGGAGGGCGAACTGGTCGGCCTCGTACTCCAAGCCGCTGATGAGGTCCACGTCGAGGGCGCGGTTGGCGGCGGCCTTGGAGTGGCGGATGGCGATGGGACCGTTCGCGGCGATATCGGCGGCCATCTCGCGCGCGGCGTTCAGGGCCTCACCCTGCGGCACGACGCGGTTGACCAGCCCGATCTCACGCGCCTCCTCCGCCTTGATGCGCCGTCCCGTGAAGATGAGTTCCTTGGCGATGGCGGGTCCGACGAGACGCGGCAAGCGCTGCGTCCCGCCCATGCCGGGCAGGATGCCGAGCCCGACCTCCGGGAAGCCGAAAAGGGCGTTCTCGGCGGCGATCCGGATATCGCAGGCAATGGCGATCTCGCACCCCCCGCCGAGGGCGAAGCCGTTTACGGCGGCTATCGTGGGGACGGGGCTCTTGTCCAGGAGGGCCATCGCGGCGTGCCCGATTTCCGCGAAGCGCTTCGCCTCCAGGGGGTCCATCGCGCTCATCGCGGCTATGTCCGCACCCGCGACGAAGGACTTCTCCCCCGCGCCGGTCACGATGATCGCGCGCGGCCCGTCCGCCTCCAGCTCCAGCAGCGACTGCCCGATCTCCTCGACAACCTGCGGGTCAAGGGCGTTCAGCTTCTCCTGCCGGTCTATCGTCAGGACGGCGACGCCGTCATCCCCGCGCTCCACCTTAACGTAATCCAAAGCGTCTCCTCGCGTAGAACCTCTAAAGCACTTCGTTCAAGAATTCCGGCCGGCAGGCTGACTAGCTGACGGCTACCGATTCCCGGACGTACTCTACAGCTTTCGTGGTGGGAGTTCCGGGAGTGAAGACCTCGCCGACCCCGAGTTCCTTCAGCTTCGTGATGTCCTGCTTCGGGATCGTGCCGCCGCAGAAGACGTGGATGTCGTCGGCGTCGTTCTCCTTCAGGAGGTCCATGATCTTCGGTATCAGGGTCATGTGCGCGCCGGAGAGGATGGAGATGCCGATGGCGTCGGCGTCCTCCTGTATGGCGGCCTCGACGACCTGTTCAGGGGTCTGGTGCAGGCCGGTGTAGATGACCTCCATCCCGGCGTCGCGAAGGGCGCGGGCGATGATCTTGGCCCCCCGGTCGTGACCGTCGAGCCCAACTTTTGCAACGACTACCCGTATCGTGCGCGCCATAGTGCTTCTATTTTAACCATATCCTGGCCCCGCGCGACACCGCCTCCCAGCGAGCGCCGTTTATCTGCGCAGCTCCCTCACGTTGTCCCACAGGACGTAGAGGCCCAGGATCAGGACCGCCGCGATAGCGAGCTGCCAGAAGAACTCGTAGACGAGCACCAGCGCGGCGACGACCGCGAGCCCGATGTTGGCGCTGCTGACCAGGTTCACGAGCCGCCCCCGGAAGCCCGCCTCGACGAACGCGAACAGGGCGACGCTGACGACGAGCATGGAGATCAGATGTTCCCGCTCGAACACGGCTATCGCCACGAAGCTTATTAGCATCAGGCTGACGCTGACAGCGGCCCACGCCTCGGCCACGCGGCTGACGCGAAGCTCGTCCTCCGACGCCGGCCGGTGAGCGCGGGAGATGTGACCGCGTACTGGCTCCCGCTCTCCCGCCCTCAAGCGGTTGGCGTATTCTGCAAGCGACTCCGAAACAGCCTCGTCGGCGGCGAGCCGCGCCCGCAGCCCGTCCACCTCCCCGGAGAGCTCCCCGATGCGATTAGCCGTCTCCTGGTACGGCGCGTCCAGGTGAGACCTGTCGCGCATGGCAGCGGCCTCCACGCCCAGGTCCTTGAGCTGCCGGCTTTTGGCCTGGATCTCGGCGCGCAGCGCCTCGCGGCGCTCGGAGACGCTTTTCTGCTGGGCGACGACCACCTCCAGCGCCTCGTTCGGAGGCGGCACCTTGTCGAGCCCGGCCCACCCGACCGGGTCGTACCAGGCTCGGTTGACGCTCTTGTCGCGGCTGTACATCGGACCAGCCGGGGCGTCTTCACCCTCGAAGGGGTCGCGGGTGTAGAGGCCCCAGAGCCCCCGGTACCCGGAGACCCAGGCCGGAGGCGGGTCCTGCATGAGCCTCGGAGGTTCCCACTCCCTCTCCTGCCCCGGCCCGATAGTGAGGCCATCCCCGCGAGCGTAGTCCACGAAGGGGATGCTCAGGTAGCTGGACCCTCCCCTCCCCTCGTGCTCCCCGGCGAACTGGCCCATCTTCTCCTGCCAGAACGACCGGAGGGCCCCGGCGCCCCTGGCGATCGAGCGTGGCAGGGGAACGGGCAGCTCGGTCAGGTACTCGCCCGGAGCGTAGTAGCTGGCGTGAGAGCCGGCGGCGACGAAGATCACCGGGTGCTCCCCAACCTTCTCAAGCTCCGGGTCGTCCCATCGGCGCCTGAGGTTGTCCCCGGTGTAGTTGTGGGCGGCGTAGGCTACCCACTCCGGGCGCACCTCACCCGCCTCCGTCTCGGAGAGGTAGACGAAGACCTTCTCCCAGTCGGCCTCGTGATCGTTGGCGCCGAAGAAGCCGCTCCTCCAGTCGTTGAACGGGTAGAAGAGCCAGTACTGCAAGATGATCCACCCGCCCTGGCGCAGCACCCGCCCGTGATACCTGTAGTGCTCGTGTCCGCCCATGATGCGCCGGTAAGCCGCCGCGGCCGCTGCGGCGGCTTCTCCGGGGACCCGACCGCGGGCCAGCAGCGCGATGGAGTAGAGGGCATCCGCGAAGCGTGAGACGTATCCGACGCGGGCCAGCCGGCCCCGCCCGGCCCTGAAAGACTCCCGGGACTCCTTGAGGTCCTTCGCGCCTCTGCGTAACCGTCCCAGACGCGCGCCCGAACCAGGCTCGATGTGCCTGGGGTCGGTAAACCTGAGGAAGTGGACCGCCCCGGCCTCATCTAGGGGCTGCTGGGGGAGCCGCTCCAGGCTCAGCTTCCCGCCCGGCACGACGCAGAGGGGCCCCTCGCCGGGGCGCTGGACCCACAGGCTGCACGCCCGCACGTAGGGCTCGACGTCCATCGGGTAGAACTTGTCCCCTCTCGTGGAGCGGATGACAGGCTCGAAGCGCCGGAGCAGGGCCTCGGCCGCCTCCTCCGTGAGATGCCCGGCCATCACGGCGCGCTCCCTGGGTTCCGCTCTTCCGCGCCGCGCCTGACATGAAACATCGCCCGAACGTCGTGGGAGTTGAGGTACAGGATCATCAGGACGCAGTAAGCCATGATCGGGTAGACGTAGTACGGCTGGAGCACGGTATACAGCCACAGGCAGACCGCCAGGCTCAGGCCCTGGGAGATCGCCGCCAGAAGCCATCCTTTGCGGCGCAACAGCAGGAAACTCAACGCCGAGAGCAGCGTCAGGACCGCGGGCGGAGCGAAGAGGGCGAACGCCACCGCTTCCGCAAGCCCCCTGGGAGGCGCCAGCAGGTCTATCCCCCGCCAATCCACCTGCGCGAGCTCGTACACGCCGAAACCCGCCAGCCCGGTGACCTGCAAAATAAGCAGCAGGCCGATGGCTCTTACGGGCCGGTAGGATGTCCTGTCCGCCTCCACATCCCTATTCTACAAGCCGTCCGCGGCTCTTCCCCACCTCGGTCAGATAGACTCCTCGGGCAGTTGCCGTTCCGCGCCTCCGAATATCTTTCCGGGGTTCATGATGCCGTTCGGATCTGCGAGCTGCTTTATGCGGCGCATGAACGGCAGCGAGTCGCCGTGCTCCCTCTCCAGGTGGCCGATCTTGCCGGAGCCGATGCCGTGCTCGCCGGTGCAGGTCCCGCCCCGGACGAGGGCGTACTCCACGATCTCCTCGTTCACGACCTCGGCTCTCGCCAGGTCCTCCGCGTCGTCCGGGTCCACGGGGAAGACGGCGTGGTAGTTGCCGTCACCGACGTGGCCGAGGATTGCGCCGTCGAGGCCACGCGAGGCTATCGTCTCACGAGCGTGGCGCAGGGCGTCCGGGAGATCGGAGATCGGGACGCACACGTCCGTGGTCATGGGCCGCCTGCCGGGGTAGAGGGCCTGGATGGCAAGCCCCGCCTCGTGGCGAGCCTCCCACAGCCTCTCTCGTCCCGCCTCGTCCGCCTCGAACTCGAAGGTCTCGCAGCCCTCCGCGTCCGAGAGGGTTTGCGCCACCTCCACGTCGCGCCCGACGGCGGGCTCCGAGCCGCTGAACTCCAGGAAGAGCGTCGGAGCGGCCGCGTAGGAGGTGTCCTTGTAGGCGTTCACTGCCTCGACGGTCCGGGCGTCCACGAGCTCCACGCGCCCGATCCTCATGCCGGACCGGATCATGGCTACCGCCGCCCTCCCCGCGGCCTCGATGTCCGGGAAGACTACGCGCGCGGCGAGTATCTTCTCCGGTATCGGGTACAGCCGCAGCGTTATCTCCGTGAAGACGCCCAGCGTGCCCTCCGAACCCACGAAGAGCCCGGTCAGGTTGTAGCCGGCGGACGACTTCATCGCCATCCCGCCGGTCCGCATCACGCTCCCGTCGCCCAGCACCACTTCAAGGCCGAGGACTTGATCTTTCATCACCCCGTAGCGCACCGCGTTCGTGCCGCTGGCGTTGGTCCCGGCCATCCCGCCGATGGAGGCGTCCCAGCCGGGGTCCACCGGGAAGAACAGCCCGTGCTCCGCGAGCGCCGCGTTGAGCTGACCGTGCGTGACGCCCGGCTCGACCCTGGCGATGAAGTCGTCCGGCCGGACCTCCAGGATGTTATTCATACGGCCAGAGTCCATGCTGATGCCGCCATGCACCGGAATGGTGTGGGCCTCCAGGCTGCTCCCCTGCCCGAACGGCACGACCGGCACGCCGTTCTCGGAGGCGAAGCGCAGGACCTCGATGATCTCTTCCCGGCTCTCCGGGTAGACGACGGCGTCCGGAGCGTGCGGGTCGTGGTAGGTGAGGATGCCGCCCCCGTGACGCTCCATCGCCTCTCCGGCGGTGACGACGCGCCCCTCGCCCGGCAAGACCTCGCGCAGTCCGGCAGACAGGTCCATCGCGCCTACCCCGCGGTGACCGGGTTGGTCAGGGAGCCGAGACCGTCAATCTCTATCGTCACCTCATCGCCGGACTTCAGCCAGAGCTGCGGGTCGCGGGCCATCCCGACGCCCGGAGGCGTGCCGGTCGTGATGACGTCGCCGGGGACGAGGGTCATTGCCTGCGAGAGGAACGAGATCAGCTCAGCGACGGAGAAGATCATCTTCGAGGTCGTCCCCTCCTGCACCACCTCGCCGTTCAGGATGCACCGCACCGCGAGGTCCTGAGGGTCTTCTATCTCATCGCGGGTAGCGATGTACGGGCCTATCGGGCAAAAGGTGTCTATGGACTTGCTTCGCGTCCACTGCCCGCCCTCGGAGAACTGAAGGTCCCTGGACGAGACGTCGTTGCAGTT
>DASSMB010000098.1:0-4708 GCA_035689095.1 Rubrobacteraceae bacterium
GCCCGCATCCAGGGTACGGCGGCGGATATTATCAAGGTGGCGATGGTGGACCTGCAGCCGCGGCTGCGGTCTCTCGGCACGGATATGCTGATGCAGGTACATGACGAGCTGGTCTTCGACGCGGATGAGCGCCGGGTGCCGGTGGTTGCGGCGCTCGTCGCCGACAGGATGGTCGGGGCCTACGACCTGGACCCGCCGCTGGAGGTCGAGGTCAAGGTGGGGGAGCGCTGGGGCCAGGTGCGCCCTTATCTCAAAGATAGGGTAGAATAGTTAAGGTTAAGCAACAAACCGGTAACGCACCCTTTATGGTGCCTGTGTCTCGGAAGCCAGATTCTCGGGTGCTGTCGCCATAAAACTTGTATAATCGCGCCGGCACGCCAGCAAGCTAGGAAAAAAGGAAAGCTACCAGTACATGACGGAAACCACCAAAAACGCGACCCGAGAGTTGACCATGAGGGACTTCTTCCGGGAGGAGAACGGCGAGGTCGTCCCCGTGGACGAGAGCGTCCTCATAGACTTCAAGGACGGCGACATCGTCGAGGGCGAGGTCGTGCGCATAGACAAGGACGAAGTCCTCGTGGACATCGGGTACAAGTCGGAGGGGCTCATCCCTTCGAACGAACTCTCGATCCGCAAGGGCGCGGACCCGACGGAGATCGTCGAGCTCGGTCAGCACATCGAGGCTCTCGTGCTGCAGAAGGAGGACGCCGACGGGAGGCTCATCCTCTCGGCCAAGCGGGCAGCCTTCGAGAAGGCCTGGAACCGCATCGAGGAAGCCTATAACGAGCAGCGCGTCGTTGAGGGTCCGGTCATCGAGGTGGTGAAGGGAGGTCTGATCATCGACATCGGCCTCCGCGGATTCCTGCCGGCCAGCCTGGTTGACATCCGGCGCGTGAGGAACCTGGACTCCTTCCTCGGGCAGAAGCTGGAGTGCAAGGTCATCGAGCTCAACCGCAGCCGCAACAACGTGGTGCTCTCCCGCCGGGCCGTTCTGGAGGAGGAGCGCAAGGAGGAGCGCGAGAAGATCCTGACCTCTCTCGAAGAGGGCCAGATCGTCACGGGCACCGTCTCCAACCTCGTGGACTTCGGCGCGTTCGTTGACCTGGAGGGTATAGACGGCCTGATCCACATCTCCGAGCTATCGTGGAACCATGTCGACCATCCCAGCGAGGTCGTCGAGGTCGGTGAAGAGGTCGAGGTCAAGGTGTTGGAGGTCGACCGGGACCGTGAGAGGATCTCGCTGGGTCTCAAGCAGACCCGGAAGGACCCGTGGCAGGAGATCGTCGAGCAGGTCGAGATCGGTGGGCAGATCAAGGGCCGTGTCACCAAGCTGGTCTCTTTCGGCGCGTTCGTCGAGGTCGCCGAGGGTGTCGAGGGCCTGATCCACATCTCCGAGCTTGCCGACCATCATGTGGAGACGCCGGATGAGATCGTGCGCTCCGGCGACGAGGTGGACGCCCGCATAATCGACGTGGACGCGAAACGCCGCCGGCTCTCGCTCTCCCTGCGTCCGAAGAAGGAGGACCGGGAGGAGCGCGAGGGTGGAGACGACCGTCCGCGCCGCGAGGATCGGCCCCGCCGGGACGACCGCCCGCGCCGCGACGAGCCGCGTGAGCAGCGCACCGCCACCAGCGGCAGCGGCCTGCGCACCGGCGCGTTCGATAAGCTCTCCGACCTGGACCTGGGCCGGGAATAGCACCCGCTTCGGAACAGGGAAGGTCCTCGAAGGGGCCGGTGACCATCGGCGTCACCGGCCCCTTTGCCTCCGGCAAGAGTACCCTCGTCCAGCTACTCGGCGCGCTTGGAGCGGAGACGGTATCGGCGGACGGGGTCGTCCACGACTTGCTCTCGGGTGACGCGGAGACTATCAGGCGCGTCGTCGAACGCTTTGGAGAGGAGGTCCGGGGCGAGAGCGGTATAGACCGGCAGGCTCTCGGCCGGGAGGTCTTCGGCGACTCGGCGGCGCTGAAGGACCTGGAGGGTATACTGCACCCCCTGGTGAGGCGAGAAGTTTCGCGTCGCGCCGCCGCCTCGGATGCCGATGTCTTCGTCGCCGAGATACCGTTGCTCTTCGAGGTGGGGCAGGAGGGCGCTTACGACCTGACGGTCGCGGTGGTAACGTCCACGGAGCGCCGGAAGGAGTGGTCGGAGGAGCGGGGGGTGGATGAGCCGCGGCGCCGGGCGATAGAGGCGCGCCAGTTCACGGGCGAGGAGAAGGCACTCCGGGCGGATGTCGTGGTACAAAACGATGGAGACCTGGAGAGACTCAGGGAGCAGGCTGGAGAGTTGTGGGAGATGGCTCTCCGGGAGAGGAGATCCGGCGGTAGCTTACAGGAGCAAGAAGAGAGCTAGGTACGGTCGGTCCCGGACCCGCCGGCGCCGGCTGGCTGTCGGGGTGCTACTGTTGCTCATCCTGCTGGCCGCGCTGCCGCTGCTCCTCAAGACGCCCGACACCGTGCAGCGGGCAACGCACCCGCTGCGGTACGAGGGTTTGATCCGTGCCCAGAGCGAGAGGTACGACCTGGAACCGACGTTCGTGGCAGGGGTGGTCTACACCGAGAGCCGGTTCAAGCCGGACGTCCAGTCCCATCAGGGGGCGTATGGGCTCATGCAGATACTCCCTCAGACTGCGGACTTCATCTCCGAGCGCGGCGGGATAAAGGGCGACTACCGCGACCCGCGGACGAACCTCAAGATGGGCATCTGGTATCTGGATTATCTCGACGAGCGGTATCTGGGTGATGAGAGGCTCATGCTCGCCGCGTATAATTCCGGGGAGGGCCGGGTGGACGAGTGGATCTCCGACAAGGGCTTCGACGTCGGGAAGGACATACCGTTCCAGGAGACCCACGAGTATGTGGACAACGTCCTCCAGGCGCAGCAGACCTATGAAGATCTATACGGGAGGAACCTAGATCGACGTCCGTAACACATTCAGCGTAAATAGCGAATACCAGCCGACCGGCGACCAGCCCCAGGCCATAGAGCAGCTTGCTACGGGGCTAGATTCCGGCCTGAAGGCCCAGACCCTGCTCGGCGTTACCGGCTCGGGCAAGACGCACACGATGGCCCGCGTGATCGAGAAGGTCGGGCGGCCGTCGCTCGTGATCGCGCACAACAAGACACTCGCCGCGCAGCTCGCCAGCGAGTTCGCCGAGTTCTTCCCGAACAACGCCGTCGAGTACTTCGTCAGCTACTATGACTACTACCAGCCCGAGGCATATGTCCCGCGCACGGACACCTTCATCGAAAAAGACGCCCAGATCAACGAGGACATAGACCGTCTGCGGCACTCCGCCACGAGCAGCCTTTTCACGCGCCGGGACGTGATCGTGGTGGCGAGCGTCTCCGCGATCTACGGTCTGGGAAGCCCGGAGGAGTACCGCTCGAAGATGGTGCTTCTGGAGCAGGGCGGCTTCTACGATTTGGACGACATCCTGAGGAACCTCGTCAAGATCCAGTACACCAGGAACGACTTCCAGCTTGCGCGCGGCTCTTTCCGGGTGCGCGGCGACGTGCTGGAGGTCCACCCGGCGTACCAGGACTCCATCTACCGCGTCTCGTTCTTCGGCGATGAGGTGGAGAGCATGGTCGAGGCCGACCCTCTGACCGGCGAAGTCCTGCGTGAGATGGACACTCTCACCGTCTACCCGGCGACCCACTTCGTCACCAACGAGGACCGGATGGCCGTCGCGATAAAGAACATCGAGGCGGAGATGGAGCAGCGCACGGCGGAGCTGGAGACGGAGGGCAAGGTCCTCGAAGCGTACCGGCTCCGGCAACGGACGCAGTACGACCTGGAGATGATGCGGGAGCTGGGATATTGCTCCGGCATCGAGAACTACTCTCGGCATATGGACGGGCGTCCCGCCGGCTCCACGCCGTACACGCTGCTGGATTACTTCCCCGATGACTACGTTACGTTCGTGGACGAATCTCACATAACGCTGCCCCAGATCCGGGGCATGTACAACGGCGACCGGAGCCGCAAGACGACGCTCGTCGAGTTCGGGTTTCGGCTGCCAAGCGCGCTGGACAACCGGCCGCTTATGTGGGAGGAGTTCCTGCTCAAGACGGATCAGATGGTCTTCGTGTCGGCGACGCCGGGGCCGTATGAGCTGGAGAACTCCGGTCAGATAGTCGAGCAGATCATCCGCCCGACCGGCCTCATAGACCCGGAGGTAGAGGTCCGGCCGACGAAGAACCAGATCGACGACCTGCTCAACGAGGTCGCCAAGCGCGTCGAGCACGGCGAGCGCGTCCTGATCACCACGCTCACCATCAAGATGTCCGAGGACCTGACGGACTACCTGCTGGAGCACAACGTCAAGGCGCGCTACATGCACTCCAACATAGAGACGCTGGACCGGATCCAGATCATTCGTGGATTGAGGACCGGCGAGTTCGACGTGCTCGTCGGCATCAACCTGCTCCGGGAGGGACTGGACCTTCCGGAAGTCACGCTCGTCGCCATCCTGGACGCGGACAAGGAGGGCTTCCTGCGCGGGGAGCGGGCGCTCATCCAGACCATCGGTCGGGCGGCGCGGAACGTCAACGGCCGGGTCATCATGTACGCCGACCGGGAGACCGATTCCATGCGGCTCGCAATAGGGGAGACCAACCGCCGGCGCGAGATACAGACCGCCCACAACGAGCGCAATAACATCGTGCCGCGCACCATCAGCAAGGGCGTCTCCGACATCCTCAT
>DASSMB010000099.1:0-5777 GCA_035689095.1 Rubrobacteraceae bacterium
GGTTCTTCCTCGAAAATACGCTAAACGGGTGATACGCCTCGCCCGATAGGTGGATACGATGCGCTCAAGTGCAAAAGGTGGCGTTTCTCGTCGTCGTGCCGGAGCGCCTGAGAAAAGAGAAGAGGCCGATATGCCCGAAGAGGGAGAGGCGATCCGGGAGCCGGCGAGCGCCGAGAGGCGCTACTACCATCCGCTCCAGAGAGACTACGCCACGTTCCTGAAGACTAGCGAGGAGACAGGCGGCGAGTTTACGCTCATCGAGATAGAGCTTGCGCCCTGCGGCGGCAACGCTCTCCACTATCACAAGGCTTTCGATGAGCACTTCGAGGCGCTGGAAGGCGCGCTTGAGGTGCAAACAGGTGAAGAGCGGCGCATACTCCATCCCGGAGAGAAGGCGACGGCCGCGAAGAACGTCCTGCATTGCTTTCGCAATCCCACCGATGAGCCGGCCAGGTTCCTGGTCGAGTTGCGGCCCGGTCACACCGGGTTCGAGAACGCGCTAAAGACCGGCTACGGGCTGGCGTCCGATGGTCTTGCCCGCGCCAACGGCGCACCCAAGAACCTTTATTATTTGGCCCTTCTGTTCGAGTGGTCGGATAGCCGCCTGCCCGGCTTCTTCGCCGTCGCCGAGCCGCTGTTTCGGTTTCTGGCGCGGCGTGCCCGGCGCAAGGGGATCGACGAGTATCTAGAGGAACGGTACTGCCGGTAGGGACGTCTCCGGGCGGCAAGCATCAAACAAGCCAGCCTCGGCCTCTCCCGAGTCGCGTTATCATGTAGGCACTGGACCCCAGTTTTCGGGAGGTAGCTATGCGTGGATCGGTTGGCGAGACGCTGGAGCGGTTGATCTTGTTGCAGATAGGGGCTGCGGCTGCGACGCGGGATAAGGTTCAAGAGGTCGTCGAGTCCCTGATCCAGCAGGGCCGCATCGAGCGCGAGGAGGGCCGCACGCTGGTGAACGACGTTGTGGACCGGGCCCGCGAGCGCTCCGCCGGTGCCCGCTCGCTCTTCGACGCCTCGATGCAACAGGGGCTGCGGGGAGCGGGCGTACCCACCCGCGAGGACTACGAGGACATGGTCTTCCGGGTCGAGCAACTCGAGCACCGGGTGCGGATGCTGGAGGGAGCCACCTCCGCGCCGCCTCCGCCGCGGGCCGGTGAACCGGAGGCGCCGCCGGAGCCGCCGCCCGCCGGACACCCTCCGACGCCTCCGCTGGCCGGCGTGGACGACCCGCCACCGGATTCCCGCGACGCTCCGGGGACGCCTCCTGGCCTTTAACGGAAGCGCAGAGAGCCGCCCGTGACGCCGGGGGGCATGCCGCCGCCAGTGCCGGTCCCGCGCACGGGTAACCTGGCGCGGTTCTCGCAGATCGGGCGCGTCATGGTCCGGCACGGCTTCGGGTTCGTCTTCGATGTCCGGCGCGACCGGCGCGACAAGAAGGGTCTGCAGGAGATGCTCGGCCCGAACTTCGGGGTTCGTCTGCGAAAGACGCTGGACGACCTCGGCCCGACTTTCGTGAAGTTCGGCCAGCTACTCAGCACGCGCTCGGACATCCTCCCGGAGAGCGTGCTCTTCGAGTTACAGAAGCTCCAGGATACGGTCGCCCCGATGCCCCTGGAGAGCGCTCAGGAGATAATCCAGCGCGAGCTCGGCGCGCCGGTGGGAGAGGTCTTCGCCGAGTTTGATGTCGTGCCGCTCGGGTCGGCGAGCATCGGGCAGGTGTACCGGGCGGTGCTTCGGAGCGGGGAGAGCGTGGCCGTCAAGGTGCAGCGCCCGGAGGCCCCGCGCCGGGTCGAGGCGGACCTGGAGATCATGCGCGACTTCGCTTCCTTCCTGGACCGGCGCTTCGGGCGGAGGATCTTTATAGACGTGCGGGGGCTCGTGGCGGAGTTCGAGGGCGTTATCCGGCGCGAGCTCGACTACACCGCCGAAGCCGGAAACGCCCGGCGCTTCGCTATCAACTTCGCCGAGACGCCGGTCGTGATACCCGGCATCTACCTCGATCTCTCCACGCCCCGCGTCCTCACGATGGAGTACATAGAGGGGACGCGCTTCCACGACATCCGTCCGCTCTCGCTACTCCCCCGCGAGCGGCGGCGCGTGGCCGGGATGGGGGCGGAGGCTATCTTCAAGATGGCCTTCGAGGACGGCTTCTTCCACGGAGACCCGCACCCCGGAAACCTCATCCTCACCCCAGAAGGGGACCTGGCGCTGCTGGACTTCGGGATGGTCGGCTTCATGAGCCGGGGCGACATAGACGCCCTGAGCCGCCTGTTCATAGCCGTCATCCAGCGCGACGCGGCGGCGGCATTGCGCGGGCTCGAAGGTTTAGGGGTTACCTATGCGTCGGAGGTGCGGGGAGATTTGATCCAGGACCTCCGCGAGTTCCTGTTCAAGTATTCCGGGCTCTCTGTAGGGGAGGTGACGCTCGGACAGGCGCTCTCGGAGTTGATCTCTCTGGCTAGGCGCTACCGGATGCGGGTCCCGCCCGTCTTCCCCCTGCTGACGAAAGCTCTTGTGACTGCCGAAGGGCTCTCACGCTCCATAGACCCGACGTTGAACGTGTACGAGGTCGCGCGTCCCTACGCCCAGCGGCTCCTCTCCGAACGCTACGAACCCGAGAACGTCCTGGAAGGAGCGCGCGAGCGGGCGCTGGAGTACGCCCGCTACCTGGAGGATTACCCGGAGCAGATCCGGCTCCTGCTCCACGAGCTCGAAGACGGCGAGCTGGAGGTGAAGCTGCGCCACCGGGGCCTGGACGAGCTCGGCGGAGAGGTGGACGTGCTCGCCAACCGGCTCGTCTTCGCCGTCGTAACCGGCGCGCTACTGATCGGCTCCTCCATGCTCGGGGCGTTCAACCGCGGCGGGCCGCAGGTCCCGTACCTCGGCGTGCCGCTCATCAGCTTCCTCGGGTTCATGCTCGCCCTGATAATGGCCTCTATAGTGCTGGTCATCATCTTCCGCTCCCGCCGCCTCTAGCGCCGGCTGGCCGAAATGCCCTCGTCGGGACAGGATATAATCCTGGTATGGAGAGCGCGCACATAGAGCACCTGAAAGCCGTCCCGACACCGACTCTGACCATCTCCTCGCTTCTGGAGAAGGTGCGGGGCTACAGTCCGGAGGGCGCCGAGCAGCTCGTCGCCGAGGCGTACAACGTCTCACACGCGGCGCATCGCGGCCAGGTAAGGAAGAGCGGGGAGCCGTTCGTCTACCATCCGCTGGCGACGGCGGACATCCTCGCCGACCTGCACCTGGACGCCACTACGGTGGCGGCGGCGCTGTTGCACGACGTGCTGGAGGACACGGAGATCACCAAAGAGGAGCTCGCCCGACGCTTCGGAGATGAGCTGGCGGAGATCGTGGACGGCGTCACCAAGCTGAAGCGGCTCCCCAGCGGGAACCTGGAGGAGGCGCAGGCCGAGTCGCTGCGGAAGATGATCGTCGCGATGAGCAAGGACGTGCGCGTCATCATCATCAAGCTCGCCGACCGGCTCCACAACATGCGGACCCTCGCCTACCTGAAGCGCGAGACGCAGCTAAGAAAAGCGACGGAGACGCTGGAGATCTACGCTCCCCTCGCTCACCGGCTGGGTATCTACTCCGTGAAGTGGGAGCTGGAGGACCTATCGTTCGCCACGCTGCACCCGCGCCGCTACGAGGAGATAAAGCGGCTCGTGGCCGCGAGGCGGGGCGACCGGGAGGCGTTCATCAACGGGACGGCGGCGGAGCTTCTGAGGCACCTGAGCCAGACCGGCATCGAGGACGCCGAGGTACACGGGCGGGTCAAGCACTTCTACTCCATCTACAACAAGATGGTCCGCAGGAACAAGGAGTTCAACGAGATCTACGACCTCGCCGGGCTGCGGGTGATCGTGAATAACGTGCGCGACTGCTACGGCGCTTTAGGCGTCATACATTCGATCTGGAAGCCGATACCGGGCCGGTTCAAGGACTATATCGCCATGCCTAAGTTCAACATGTACCAGTCGCTGCACACGACGGTCATGTCGAACGAGGGGAAGCTGCTGGAGATCCAGATCCGGACCCACGACATGGAGACGACCGCCGAGTACGGGATCGCCGCGCACTGGATGTACAAGCACGGCCTGAGGGAGGGCGAGGTTGACCGCCTGACCTGGCTCAAGAGCATGATGGAGTGGCAGAAGGAGACCACCGACTCCTCGGAGTTCATGGAGTCCCTGAAGGGCGAGCTCGTCGCCGATGAGGTCTTCGTCTTCACGCCAAAGGGCGATGTGGTTAGTCTGCCGGCCGGGGCGACGCCGATTGACTTCGCCTACCACGTCCATACGGAGGTCGGCCACAGGACCATCGGGGCCAAGGTCAACGGCCGTATCGTGCCGCTTGACTCGGAACTGGTGAGCGGTGATCGGGTGGAGATCATCACCGGCAAGTCCGCGAGTCCTTCCCGCGACTGGCTGACGGTCGTTCAGAGCGGGCGCGCCCGGAACAAGATCCGGCAGTTCTTCAATAAGGCCGACCGGGAGGACAACCTCTCTCTAGGACGCGAGAAGGTCGTGGGGCTGTTGAAGAAGCAGCGGATCGGGAAGGTCCCCTCCGGCATCCTCGAAGACGTGGCGCGGATGGTCAACTACCCGAGCCCGGACGACATGCTCGCCGCCGTGGGGTCGGGCGCGCTCTCCGGCGAGAACGTCGCGCACCGCATCGCCGAGAGGATGCAGCCGCCGAAGGAGGAGAGCGAGGTGAAGGCGCGGCCCAAGAGCCCGGCCCTCACGCCGCTACCTCTCCCCGAGAGCAAGACCGATGAAGAGACCGGCGTGCGGGTGGTGGGGTCTAGCGGCATCCTCACGCGGCTGGCTCGCTGCTGCACCCCCATGCCGGGCGACGACATCCTGGGTTACGTCTCACTGGGACGTGGCGTGACGGTCCACTCTGCGGGCTGCGCGAACGCGCGGGCGCTCAAGGCGCGCGACCCGGACCGCTTCGTTGAGGTGGAGTGGGCGCACGGCCCGAACCGGCTCTTCACGGTGGAGCTGCTCGTCGAGGCGCTCGACCGGATGCACCTGCTAAAGGACATCACCTCGA
This sequence comes from Rubrobacteraceae bacterium, assembly GCA_035689095.1. Classification (GTDB taxonomy): domain Bacteria; phylum Actinomycetota; class Rubrobacteria; order Rubrobacterales; family Rubrobacteraceae; genus JACDDK01. The sequence continues at coordinate 5,062 of DASSMB010000099.1, forward strand.
CCATCTCCGACGCGGGAGTGAACATACTCTCCGCGCGGGTGGACACCATAGAGGACCGGACGGCCCTCAGCCGTTTCGCGTTCCGGGCCGCCAGCGTGCAGCACGTGGACGAGGTCATACGGAAGATTCGCTCCATCCCCGACGTCTACGACGTGTACCGCGTCTCGCGCGACGGCACGCCCCTGGAGAACTAGACGAGATGGCCGAGATAGAGCAGGTTCAACTGACCATGGGCGGCTTCGAGGTCAACTCCTACGTCATCCACGGACCCGAAGGCGACATCATCGTGGACGCGGGCGCGGAGCCGGAGAAGATCCTGGACGCTCTCGACGCGCCTGCCGCCATCCTGATCACGCACAACCACGGCGACCACATCGCCGCCCTGGAGGACGTGCGCCGGGAGACGAACGTCCCGGTCTACATGCACCCCGTTGATGCGGATGCCGCTGGCGTCCGGGACTACGAGCCTCTCGGCGATGGAGATGAGCTTGCGCTGGCAGGGCTGGGTCTCAGGGTGCTGCACACGCCGGGTCATTCGCCGGGCTCCGTGACGTTCGTGGTCGGCGAAGACCAGATCGTGGGAGACCTCATCCTGCCGGGGAGCGTTGGACGGACGGACCTCTCGGGGGCGTCGTGGGAGGAGATCGAGGTCTCCATCCGCAAGGTGATGCCGCTGTGGACGGACGCCACGCGCCTCTTTACGGGACATGGCCCGG
>DASSMB010000100.1:0-5230 GCA_035689095.1 Rubrobacteraceae bacterium
GCCTGAGCCTCTACCTCTCCGGCAAGCTCCTCGAAGCCCGCCGCCTCGAACAAGAGGCGATGGAGTAACAAACCTGCTCCGCCCGGCGCCACTCTTTGACGCGCCCGCACGCCGTTGCTAGGCTCACCGGACGATCCGCGAAAAGAGAGGATTAGTCTTGGCACTCAACGAGGTGTTGCTGAAGCGGTTGATCGAGACTCCAGGGGTATCCGGGCGGGAGGAGAAACAGCGCGAGATCTCGCGCGAAGAGCTGTCTTCCCTGACCGATGAGGTCCGCACGGACTCCCTGGGCAACGTCATCGGAACGAAGAAGGGCAACGCGGACGTCCGCGTCATGGTCGCGGCGCACACCGATGAGATCGGTTTCCTCGTCAGGCACATAGACGATAAGGGCTTTCTCCGGCTACAGACCCTCGGCGGACACGACCCGGCGAACATGGTCTCCCAGCGCGTCCTGGTCGTGACGGCGGACGGCTCGACGTTCCGGGGCGCCCTGCAACCGGCGCGCAAGCCGCCGCACCTGGCGCGCGGCGAGGAGCAGAAGCTCCCGAAGGCCGACGAGTTCTACGTGGACCTCGGCATGAGCGCGGAGGAGGTGAAGGAGCGGGTCCGCGTCGGGGACTACGCGGTGATGGACCGGACGCTGGAGAAGGTCGGCGGCAACTACATGGGCAAGGCGATGGACGACCGCATCGGGGTCTTCGTGATGCTGGAGGCGCTGCGGGAGATGGGCGAGCACGAGGCAACGGTCTTCGCGGTGGCGACTTCGCAGGAAGAGGTAGGATTGCGCGGGGCGGCGGCGAGCGGGGCGGCGCTGGAGCCGACGGTCGTGGTCGCGCTGGACATCACGCTGGCGATGGACGTGCCGGGCGGAGGGAACGAGAACGAGATCTCCGCTCTCGGCAAGGGCGCGGCGATCAAGATAATGGACGCCTCGCTCATCTCCCACCCGAAGCTCGTCGAGCACTTCCGCGAGATCGCGGAGCGCGAGGGCATCCCGCATCAGATGGAGATACTGCCCTTCGGCGGCACGGACGCGGGCGGGGTGCAGCGGCTGCACGGCGGCATCCCGGCCATCACGCTCTCGGTGCCGTGCCGCTACGTCCATACCGTCAACGAGATGGTGAGCGCCGAGGACGTGCAGGCTTGCATAACGCTGCTGGCCCGGTATCTGGAAGAGGCCCACACCGGAGATTACGCGCTCTAAGATGGGCGTCACCCGCAAGACCATTTCGGTACTGTTCCTCATCGGGGTGAACATGGTCCCCCTCCTCGGGGTGATCTTCTACGACTGGAACCTGTTCTCGATCATGTTCCTGTACTGGTTCGAGAACGGGATCATCGGCCTGTTCAACGTACTCAAGATCTCGCGCGCCGCCAAGCCATCGTCCGGCAACACGAACCTGACCATCAACGGCCGCCCCACGAACCTGTCGGGCAAGGCGTTCTACGTCCCGTTCTTCATCATGCACTACGGCATCTTCTGGGTGGTTCACGGCGTCTTCGTGATCGTGCTCTTCGGCCTCTTCGGAGGCCAGCCGTTCGGGAGCGTGGGACCGCCGGAGATCATGGGCGGCTTCCGAGGCTTCGAGCCCGGCGGGGTCGCCATCGCCACCCTCTCGCTCTTCGTGAGCCACGGCGTCTCGTTCTTCGTCAACTTCCTGGGTAACGAGGAGTACCTCAACGTCTCGCCGGACGAGCAGATGTTCCAGCCTTACGGGCGCGTGATCGCGCTGCACATCACCATCCTCGGCGGCGGCTTCCTCGCCGGTTACCTGGGCACCCCGCTCGCCTCCCTCATCATCCTGGTAGCGGTCAAGACCGCCATAGACATCTGGGCGCACCTCAGGGAGCACCGCAAGGCGGAGGATCCGACCACCCCTCCGACCGTTTAGTCTGGCAGTCTCCAGACGGCTCGGAAGGCGTTAAGATAAAGGCAAGCATCTCAAAGGAGGTGACATGGAGTACGTTACGGACGAACACGGCAAGCGCACGCGAGTGATACTGGAGATCAAAGAGTATGAACGGCTCGTCGAAGCCGCCGAAGACGCGGAGGACATACATGAGCACGAGCGAGTAATGGCCGCCATCAGGAACGGCGAGGAAGAACGCATACCCTTCGAGCGAAAGCCGGCTGATAGCTGAGTACGCGGTATTCCTGGCCCGTTCGGCAGACAGGGCTCTGAAGAAACTCCCCATCCGGGACCGGGAACGGGTAGATCAGAGAATAGACGCTCTCGCCGCCGCCCCGCGCCCGCCGCAATCTACGAGACTCGTTGGACCCAACCCGAGAGCCTACCGGTTGCGTCAGGGCGACTACCGGATCGTCTACGAGGTTGATGACGAAGCCCTGGAAGTAACCGTCACCAGGGTCGCCCACCGCAGAGACGTCTACAGACGTCTGGACCTTACATAGTCGGCGCAAGCATGGTGCTGCTCGATACCTCGAAGAAGCGAATATGGGGGATTACGTCAACGCGACTGCTCCAGCACGTAGACGTGCGGCGCGTCAGCGGGCAGCGACTCGGGCGTGAGTTCGAGTTCGCAACCGCTGACCCGCGTGACGGAGGCTGCCGGGAAGCTCTGGAGGAAGGTTTCTACCGGTTCGATCTCCAGCCTGCCGCGCGGATGATGGTAGTGCATCGGGATGATAACGCGCGGACCGATGGCGGAGATGGCGTCGTCGAGGTCTTCCAGCGCGATGGTCGCGTGGGCGCCCGCTAGAGCGAAGAGCAAGTCTACGTTTTCGCGCAGCGCGTCGAGGTGCGCCTGCGGGACCGGGTTGCCGATGTCGCCAATGTGCAAGACGCGCAGGCCGCCGAGCGTGAACAGGTACATGGCGTTCGCGTCAGGGTCGCGCCCGAAGTCGAAGGTCATGCTCTCCATTGCGGGGAAGGGGCGGATGTGGAGGCCCAGGACCTCCTTGCCCTCCGGTGGAAGCTCCAGCGCGTTGACGACCGTGGGGTCTCCGCGCACGTGGCTCGGGTCGGAGTGGAAGCGGTCGGTGGCGGAGCTCATGATCACGAGGTCCGCCGGTTCGTCTATAGGGTCGAAGTTGGAGTCCCGCGGTCCGGGCGTGTAGGGGTCGGTGACGACGGAGAGCCCATCGGCTTCGAGACGGAAGCTCGCGTGGGCGTAGAACGTGATCTTCACTGGCGTCCTCCTGAGATGATCTTGTGGCGTTCAGAATACCCGCGAACCCGAAACGCCGCAGGTCGGCGCGGCCCGCAGGGTCCACGTGCCCGAAGATGCGGTAGCATAGGCGCTTGCCGTTACAGCGAGAAGAGCCGGAGGAGATCCGATGGCAGCAAACAGCTACAGCAACCCGCCCGAGATGGCGCTGAAGCCGGGCGCGGAATATTACGCAAACTTCATCACGGAGAGAGGCGCCGTCAAGGTGCGTCTCTTCGCCGAGGAGGCGCCGGAGACGGTGAACAACTTCGTCTTCCTGGCGCAGGACGGGTACTTCGACGGGACGACCTTCCACCGGGTCATAAAGGACTTCATGGTGCAGGGCGGCGACCCGACGGGCACGGGGACTGGTGGTCCGGGGTATCGGATCAGGGACGAGTTCCATCCAGAGCTCCGGCACGACCGTCCGGGCATCCTCTCGATGGCGAACGCGGGACCGAACACGGGCGGCTCGCAGTTCTTCATCACGCACGTGGCGACGCCGTGGCTGGACGACCGGCACGCGGTCTTTGGGGAGGTCGTCGAGGGGATGGACGTGGTGGAAGCCATCCGGGAGCGCGACCCGCAGCGCGATCGGGAGCCGGGAGACAGGATCGAGCGAGTCGAGATCGAGGAGACCCAGCGCTCCTAGCGGCGAGTAGGCCGGGCTCCGGGCGGATCGTCCGGAGCCCAGGATCTACAGTTCCTAACGAGCCTGCCGGGTGTCGTTCTCACTCCACCGCTACCGCCACCACCTCGCAGTCCTTTGCGGCGAGGTCGTTCTCGGCGATGGAAGCGAAGTCCCGGCCACTGCCACAGACGACGCGGTCTCTTTTCCCGTCGAGGCCGCCGCTGAAGATCCTGTCGTTTCCGGAGCCGCCGTAGAGTTTGTCCCGGCCCTTGCCGCCGCGGAGTAGGTCATCGCCCTGGTTGCCGAAAAGCTCATCGTCGCCCCCGTAACCGTAGATGATGTCGTTCCCGCCCAGTCCGCTGATGTTGTTGTCGCAGCGATCTCCCCTGAGAGTATCGGGTCCGTCGGTACCGCTGAATATACTCGCGCAGCCGGTCGCCGCCAGCGCTCCCGGCACGAAGAGAGCCAGCAAGAGCACTCCTATAGACAGGATCATCGTCGCTCGCCTCATCTCTCTCCTTTCCGAGAAATGGCTGATCACCCTACAGCTTCATGGTGCTCTCAGCAGATAACGGGCGCATCATCCGAACGGCTTATCTGGCGTTCCCAGAAGGATGATCCTTCCCGGAGTTGAGTGCGGGTTTACAGTCTCCCTGCGGAGGTAGCCGCTATCCTCGTGAACACGTGCAATCCATGAGAGAGGTGTAACCCCGTGTCCAGAGAGGTAGCAGACAGGTTCGTCGAGGCGTTGTGGAGGCTCGAAGAAGAGAGCGACGTGGAGCCGCTGGTCGAGGTCCACACCGACGACTGCGACGTGGGCAACGTTGCGGTCCCGAAGAATTTCTCCGGCCATGAGGGGCTGCGCGAGTTCTGGAGCAGTTACCGCAAGACTTTCGGAGAGATGAAGAGCGAGTTCCGTAACGTCTTCGCCGACGGCGACGGCCGCGCCGCCCTCGAATGGACTACCGAGGGTACATCCAATGGCGGCGCCATCTCCTATGAGGGCGTGAGCGTCCTGGAGATAGAAGGCGATAAGGTCCGGCGGTTCTACGCCTACTTCGACCCTCGCAGCCTGACCGAGCAGGTCATAGACTAGCCTCCCCGAAAGCCGCCACCATGGCGGTAGAATCCCCGCGTGGGCGGTCCCGGAAGCATAACGGACGAGACATCGGTGCGAGATCTCACACGGGCGAGGAGGATCCTCGTCGTCGGTCCGGGCGGTACTGGCAAGAGCACGCTCGCGTTGCGGCTCGGAGAGATCCTGCACCTGGAAGTCATCCACCTGGGCCGCTTCTACTGGAGTGCGGGCTGGGTCCAGCCCCCTCCCGACGAATGGGAGACAACGGTGCGCCGGCTCGTCAATAGAGAATCCTGGATTATAGACGGTAACTACGGCGGCACCCTGGACCTGCGGCTGGCTGCCGCAAA
>DASSMB010000101.1:0-13723 GCA_035689095.1 Rubrobacteraceae bacterium
ACCACCATAGCCAGCAGCGTGGTATCCAGCATCGTGAACGTGGCCGCCGGAGAGGTGGACGGCCTGGCGATGTCGCACGGCGGGACCCGCCTTCCGGGAGACAACTCTCCGACCGTCGGCGAGTTCTTCGACCGCGTGAGCGGCGGCGGCAGCCGGACCCGCGGTGTCTCGGTGGAAGTCGGTGAGCGCGAAGCGGCCGTGGACCTCACCGTGAACGTCGTCTACGGTAAACCCATCGCCCAGGTCACCCAGTCCGTCCGTCAGAATATTATCCGTCGCGTCGAGAGCCTCACCGGTCTCGATGTCACAGAGGTAAACATCACCGTCAACGACGTGACCTTCCCCGAACAACAGTAGTTTTTAGCGTCAACTATTTTGGCTTCCGGTCCGACCAGAAGCTAAATTCCAAAGGAACAGAAGACGCCCCCGGCGAGAACCGGGGGCGTCGGCCTTACAGCTATCGAGATACCTCTACACCATTAGAAGTACCGGGTTCTCGAGTGTCTTTTTGACCTCAGACATGTAGAGAGCGCCGTCGCGGCCGTTGGCGATGCGGTGGTCGGCCGAGAGGGTGAGCTTCATGAACGAGGCGGGGACGATCTCGCCGTTCTCGTCGTAGGACGGGCGCTTCACGATGCTCGAAACCGCGATGATCGAAGCCTGCGGCGGGTTGATGATGGCGGTAAAGCTATCCACGCCGAACATTCCCATGTTGGAGACCGTGATCGTGCCTCCCTGGTACTCGTCGGGCTTGAGGCCGCCCTCGCGCGCCCGCGTGGCCAGGTCCTTCGACTCCCGCGATATGGTGGCGAGTCCCTTGCTCTCGATGTTCTTTATGACCGGCGTGATGAGACCCGCGTCGAGAGCGACGGCCATCGCCATGTTCACTGTCTCGTGCAACTCGATGCCCTTGCTGGTGTAGAGGGCGTTGAGGTTCGGGTAGTTCCTCAGAGCCACCGCGCACGCCTTCATCACGAAGTCGTTTACGGAGAGCTTGATCCCGTCGGCTTCGAGCTGGGCGTTTAGCTGCTTCCTCAGAGCCATCGCGGCGTCCATCTGGACCTCGACGGTAGCGTAGAAGTGCGGGATGTGCTGCTTGGCCTCTGTCATCCGGTCGCCGATGATCCGCTGCATCTTCGTCGGCTCGACCATTGTGGTCCCCGGCGCCCCGGTCGGCTCCGGCAGCTTCTGGGCCTGGAAGCCCGCCTGCGCGGCCTGCTGCGGCTGCGCCTCGGCGGCGCCATCGGCCGCCGCCGCGCCGGCTTCGCCGCCGTCGCGCTTCGCCGAGCCGCTCTCCATCGCCGCCCGCACGTCCCTCTCGACGATGCGTCCGGCCGGGCCCGAGCCGTCTATCTTGGAGAGGTCAAGGTCGTTCTCGTCAGCGAGGCGCCGGACTATCGGTGAAGCGCGGAACTGGCCGTTCGCCCGTCCATCGCCCTTCCCGTCGGCCCGGGCATCTCCGCCTTCCGGAGGAGCCTCGGTCTGCGTGGCGGTCTCGGCTTTGGCCTCGCCGCCCTCTTCTTCGGCGGCCTCGGCGGACCCACCGCCGCTCCGTTCGGGGGCCTCCTCGCCCTCGCCCTGGATAAACGCTATGGCCTCGCCAACGGGCACTTCCTGACCCTCGGAGGCGATAAGTTCCGCCAGGGTTCCCGCGTCCTCGGCTTCCAGCTCCATCGTGACCTTATCGGTCTCTATCTCGGCTATCGCGTCGCCTTCGGAGACCTCGTCGCCTTCGCTCTTGAGCCACTTGAGGAGGGTACCCTCCTCCATCGCGTCGCCCATCTTGGGCATGATCACTTCGGGCATCTTACTTCTCCTCTATGTACAGAGCCCGGCGGGCCGCGTTCGCCACTGCTTTCTCACTCGGGAAGGCCGCGAGTTCCAGGTTGCGCGCATAAGGCGCCGGGACCTCCGCCCCGCTCACCCGCATCACCGGAGCGTCCAGGTAATCGAAGGCCTGCTCCTGGATGATCGCCGCTACCTCACTCGCCACCCCGAACCACCGCCATTGCTCCTGAACCGTCACAGCCCGGTGAGTTTTCTTGACCGACTCGACAATGGTCTCCTCGTCGAAAGGCCGTATGGACCGGATGTCTATGACCTCGGCCTGGACGTCGTCCTCCTCGGCCAGCGTGTCGGCGACGCGCAGGCACAGGTTCACCTGCCGACCGTAGGCGATAAGCGTTACGTCTGAGCCCTCGCGGGCCACGCGAGCCTTGCCGAACTCCACGGCGTTATCGCCTTCCTCGACCTCGCCCTTCGTACCGTAGAGGGCGCCGGCTTCGAGGAAGATCACCGGGTTCGGGTCTCTTATGGCCGTGATCATCATTCCCTTCACGTCGTTCGGCGTGACGGGCGAGACGACCTTGAGGCCGGGGAAGTGACCGTAGAGGTTCTCAAGGGAGTGGGTGTGCTGCGCGCTAAGCTGAACGCCGCCGCCGTTCGGGCCGCGGATGACCAGCGGCACTTCGACCTGACCGCCGGAGAAATACCGTACCTTAGCGGCGTTCTGAATGATCTGGTCCGAGGCCAGGAACGAGAAGTTCCAGGTCATCATCTCGACGACCGGCTTCATGCCCAGCATCGCCATCCCGATGGCCGCTCCGGTGAACCCGCCCTCGGCTATGGGGGTGTCCATTACTCTCTTGGGCCCGTACTGGTCGAGGAGACCGTCGGTGATGAGGTGGGTCCCTCCGTACACCCCGATGTCCTCGCCCATGAGGACGACGGACTCATCGCGGTCCATCTCGTGGGTCATGCCGTCCCGAAGGGCCTCGCGGTAGGTCTTGGTCTCCGCCATCTCCTACTCCTCCCCCATGTACTCGTCGGCTCCGGCGTAGACGTCGGTGTAGAGCTCCTCTATGGGCGGCTCGTCCGACTCGTCAGCGAACTTGACGACCTCGGCCACGTACTCCTTGGTCTCGCTCTTTATCTCGTCGAGCTTCCCTTCGTCGAGGATATCGTTCTCGATGAGCTTGTGCTCCAGAAGACCGATCGGGTCGCGCTGGCGCCACTCGTTGACCTCTTCCTTGGTGCGGTATTTCTCCATGAAGTCCGCCGCCCCGTGCGAGACGGTCCGGTAGGTCAGCGCCTCCACGGCGTAGGGCTTGCCCGTCTCCCGGACCTGCTCCGTTACCCTCTCGGCGCACTCGATGACGGCTTCGATGTCCATGCCGTCTACCTTCTCGTTCTCTATGCCGTAGGCGTCGAACTTGGCGGCGAGGTCGGTCATGGCCGTTGTCCGCTCAACCGATGTGCCCATGCCGTATTTGTTGTTCTCCACGATAAAGAGGCACGGACACATCCCGTCCTTACCCCAGAGCCCGGCGAGGTTCGCCGCCTCGTGGAAGGCGCCGTTGCTCATGGAGCCGTCCCCGAGGTAGAGCTGGGTTATGTGGTCGGTCTCCTGGTAGCGCATGGCATAGGCGAAGCCAACACCTAAGGGTATGTGTCCGGCGACGATGCCGTAGCCGCCCATCAGGCCGCGCTCGACGTCGAAGAGGTGCATACTGCCGCCCTTGCCCTTGACCATGCCCGTTCCCTTGCCGTACAGCTCTGCCATGACCGCCTTCGGGTCGGTGCCGAGTAGAAGGGCGTGGGCGTGGTCGCGGTAGGCGGTGATGACCTTGTCGCCTTCCTTGTAGGCTTGGAGGAATCCCGTGGCGACGGCTTCCTGGCCTATATAGACGTGGAGATAGCCGCCGATCTTGCCCTGACGGAAACCCTTCTGGCATGCTTCCTCGAAGGCTCGTATCTTCGCCATCTCGCGGTATATGTCCACGAGGCGATCCGTGCTGGTGGCTACGGCTCCCTCACTCCCGGATTCTTCGCGAGCGCCTACGTCCCCGTTTTCCGAGTGCTCGTTATCTGCCGACATTTCCGGCCCCTTCCCTCTCAGAGGTACAAACCTGAAAACAGAATACCAAAACCCACGGTTCCGCATGTAACTTCGTACCCTGTCCCATAACGACATATACCCTACTCCCTGCCCGCTATCAACCACTCGCGGGCCGCGCGGAAGGCCCGGGCCCGATGAGAGTCCTCATTCTTGGCCTCGCCCATCTCGGCATAGGTGAGCGAAGAGCCCTCCGGCGCGAAGATAGGGTCCCACCCGAAACCGCTCTCTCCTCTCGGCTCCGAAACTACCTCACCCGCCACTTCTCCCACGAATACGCGGACCTCTCCATCTCCATCGGCGACGGCCACCGCGCAGACGGCGCGCGCCCGGCGATCCTCCACAGCTCCGAGCATCCGCAAGACGCCCTCGTGTCCCACGCTCTTTATGAACCACTTGGTGAGCGCGCCCGGCAGTCCGTTCCAGGACTCCATGATGAGCCCGGAGTCCTCCACTATGACGGGTCGCGAGGGGAAACCCAGCGCTTCGCGAGCGGCCCGCGCCTTCGCGGCGGCGACTTCGGCGACGTCGAGCGCCTGCATCTCCGGCAGGTCGAGGTCGGCGCGGTCGAGTTCGAGACCCAGTATCGTCGCGGCTTCCCGGCGCTTGTTCGGGTTCGAGGTAACGAATACGGCTCTCTGGTTCCCCATGCGCGAAATCTACAACACATGGAGCCTTTGTGTCAGAGTCGCGGCCATGCATGATTTCAGGGCGGAGAGCCCTAACCGCGCGGAGTTTGAGCCTCCAGCACGCGATTGAGCCGTTGTACTCCCTCCGCGAGCACGCCGGTCTCGGCGCCGACGTAGCTTAACCGCAAGAAGGATCCCGTCGGCTCCGCCGGGAACCAGCGCCGCCCCGCGCTGACCATAACGCCGGCCCTCATAGCGCCCTCCGCGACGAGTACATCGTCGAGTTCATCCGGCAGCCGGACCCACAGGTGCAATCCCCCGTCGGGCACGAGCGTGAGCCTCGCCACTGGCAGGCCCTCTCGAACCGATGCGACCAGCGCGTCGCGTCTACTCTTCAGAACCTTGCGCAGGTGTCGCAGGTGACGGGGCCACGCCGGAGACGAGAGGACCTCTAAGGCCGCCTCCTGCAGGGGACCGGCCACGAAGAAGTCGCCGACTATTCGCGCGGCCTTGAGCCTCTCCCCGGCGGCGCCCCTGGCGCACAGGGCTCCCACTCTCATACCCGGAGCGAGCGACTTGGTGAGCGACCGCACGTAGACGACGTGTCCGTCGGGGTCGTGGGCAGCGAGCGGCGTGGGCGGGTCTCCTTCGAGGGCGAAGTCGCGCGCCCAGTCGTCCTCGATCACGAAAGCATTGGCCTTTCGCGCAACCTCCAGGACCGCTTTCCGTCTCTCGCGGTCGAGCACGGCCCCGTGCGGGTTGGCGTAGGTCGGCTGGCAGTAGAACAGACGCGCCCCCGAAGAAGCGAACGCCTCCAACAAGAGATCCAGACGCACCCCACCCGAGTCCGTCGGCACGGGGACCGGCCTTAAACCAGCCGCCCGCGCGGCGGCAATCGCCCCTATATAAGTCGGGGACTCCATCAGGACCGGAGAACCGGGCGACGCGAGCGCCCTGAAGGCGACCGAGAGCGCCGCCTGTCCCCCGGAGGTCACCACGACATCGGACGCCCCGAACGCCCCTCCGACCTCCCTGGCAAACCACGCCCGAAGCTCCACTACGCCCTCCACCGGAACCCGCCCCCACGCGCCGGGACGCCGCGCCGCCCGCGTCATCGCCGCCGAGAGCCGCCCGAGAGGCTGAAGGTCCTCGGGCAGATAACCGGCAGTGAGCGGCAAGACCCCCGGCGCGGGCACCGCGAGCAACTCGTCCAGCCCCTCCGCCGAGACCCCCCTCTCCCCCAACGCCACCGCCTGCCACCCCAGGTCCGCCGGTTCGAGGACCTCCCGCCGCGGAGCGACGAAGCTGCCGCGTCCCGGACGCGCCTCAATAAGCCCTTCACCCACCAACCGCGAGACCGCCCGCTGCACCGTCGCCGGCCCGGCGCCATGACGCGACATCAACTCCCGCACGGACGGCAACCGGTCTCCGGACGCGCCGTTCTCGGCCAACGTCCTCAACTCTTTAGTTACGCTCATCAATGTGTTATCGTTATTCATGGATATTAAGAGTAACGTTACCGGAATAACATCAGAAACGCAAGGTCTAATCTTCGGCGGGCTGGGGGTGTTGGCTTTCAGCTTCACGGTCCCGCTGACGCGGGTGGCCGTCGGCGAGTTGGACGCCACGTTCGTGGGGCTTGGGCGGGCGCTCGTGGCGGCCTTGCTGGCGGCGGTCGTGCTGGCGGCGACGCGGCAGAAAGTCCCCGTCCGCCGCTATTGGGTCAGGTTGTTCGTGACGGGGTTCGGGGTGATCGTCGGTTTCCCGCTGTTCACGTCGCTCGCTCTGCGAGAACTGTCCGCGGCGGACGGGGCGGTGATCGTAGGTCTCTTGCCGGCGGCTACGGCGGTGATGGCGGTCTTGAGGCTCGGGGAGCGCCCCTCGCGGACCTTCTGGGCGGCGTCCGCCTTCGGACTCTTCGCCGTGCTGCTGTTCGCGGCCTCGCAGGGCGCGGGGTTCTTGCCCCGCGCGGGGCATTTATTGGTGTTGCTCGCCGTACTTTCGGGGGCTCTGGGCTATGCGGAGGGCGCGGCTCTATCACGTGAGTTGGGCGGGTGGCGCGTGATCTCCTGGGCGCTGGTCTTTCTGGCTCCCTTCCTCGTACCGTTCGTGGTGGTCGCTGCGCTGCGTTCCGGCGTCTCGGCGGGACCCGCGGCGTGGTCGAGCTTCGGCTACCTCAGCGTCGTGAGCATGTACCTGGGCTTCTTCGCGTGGTACAGGGGGCTGGCGATGGGCGGAGTAGCCGCCGTAGGACAGATACAGCTCGCCCAGCCGATCCTCATGCTCTTGTGGTCGGCCCTCTTGCTCGGGGAGCGCGTTGGTGTATTTACGGTCCTGTGCGCCCTGCTCGTCCTGGCGAGCGTCTTCGCCAGCCAGAGAACGCGGGTCCGTAAAGCGAAGACCTGAGATCCCGTTCGGATCAAGATGACAAGGAGGAGTAAGATCCCGGCACCCACAGACAACACCTCAATACGCGCTGCTCGATACGTGAACTCCGATAAGACGACTCGCGCATCTCTCACCGGAGACTATTTGATCAAGACTTTTTGTGGTAGGGTTGGTTACATGCGGGAGGTCAGAATCGAGAGCCTCGAAGGACTGGAGATCACGGACGGCGAGGTCCGCCTGCCGGCCGATTCAGGCAGGCTCCATATCGTGTTTCCGATCGAGGTCTGGTCGTCTCTCCTGGCAAGCATCCCCACCCGCGAGGAACCGAATCCCGAAGAGCTGTCGGAACTCGAAGACATCAAACGGCACCTAATGGAGCATGCCGCGGAGCACTCCTTCACCACCATACTAGAAGGCGTCCAGTGCGGCGGTGAGCGCTCCACCACCGGAGGGGGACTCGAATACGACCTGGTGTTGCGTCCGGCGAGCCTCTACGCGGCGACCACAGGATACTTCTTCACGCCCGTCATCGATGCAGAAATCATGGCTCGCATCGGGGCGAGCGTGGAGGAGGACGGCTTCGTGGAGCAGGCTTACATCATCGGAGCGGTAGCTTCGGAGCAGGCCCTGGCCGCCGGGGATGAGAACGTCCGGGCGCTCTCCGTGAGGGGGCGGCGCTGCACGACGAGCCGGTTCGAGATGGTACCGGAGCTCTGGCAGGTCCTCTCCGAGAGGCTGGGCTGGAGGAACGTGGAAACTTTCATGACAGAGAAGAGGTAGATCCTTGCCACTAGTAGACCTCGACCGATTCGATTTCCTCTACTCAAACCGGGTCAAGGGGATGAAGACCTCCGCCACCCGCGACCTGATGGCGACCCTCTCCCGGCCCGGCATCATCTCGCTCGCCGGCGGCTTCCCGGACACCAAGACCTTCGGGGAGGCGGCGTTCCGCGAGATCTCCGCGAACATCGCCCCCGACTCCGCCCAGGCGCTCCAGTACAGTCCGACCGCCGGCCTGGAGTCCATAAAAGACGTCATAGTGGACGTGATGGCCGCCGAGGGAACGCCCGCCCGGCAGGAGGACGTCTTCACCACCACCGGCGCCCAGCAGGGGTTGGATCTCGTCGGGAAAGTCTTCTTGAACGAGGGTGACGCGATCCTGGCCGAGGGTCCGACCTACGCGGGCGCGCTCAACGCCTTCGCCGCCTACAAGCCGCGCATCCTGCATATCCCGATGGACCGCGCGGGCATCATCCCGGTCGCGGCGCGGGACGGGCTGCAGAAGGCTCGCAAGCAGGGTCTGCACGTCAAGTTCATCTACACCGTCCCGAACTTCCAGAACCCGGCCGGGGTCACCATGATCGCCGAGCGGAGGCGGGAGCTTCTGGAGATAGCGCGCGAGTTCGACCTCATCGTCGTCGAGGACAACCCGTATGGGATGCTCCGCTTCGAAGGCGAGCCGCTGCCGACGCTCGCTGCGCTGGAGCAGGAGAACGGCGGAGATGTTGACCGGGTAGTGTACCTGGGGACGTTCTCAAAGATATTCGCTCCGGGAGTGCGGCTCGGATGGGTCCACGCGCAGCCGGGGATACTGCACAAGATCAACGTCGGCAAGCAGGGCGCGGACCTCTGCTCCTCCACACTCTCGCAGATGATGATCTCCTCCTACTTCCAGAACGCGGACTGGCGCTCTTACGTGCAGCGTCTGACCGCTCTCTACAAGGAGCGCCGCGACACGATGCTCGACGCGCTCGCGGAGTTCATGCCGAACGAGGTCCACTGGACGCACCCGGAGGGCGGCCTCTTCGTGTGGGCCACGCTCCCGACCTACCTGGACGCCACGGCGATGCTGCCGCGGGCCATCGCGCGCAACGTCGCCTACGTGCCGGGCGAGGGCTTCTACGCCGGGAGCGCCGGCAAGAACTGCATGCGCCTCAACTTCTCGTTCGTCGAGCCGGATAAGATAAGGCGCGGCATAGAGATACTGGCCGAGACCATCCGCGAGCGTATGGAGCTTCGCGGAGACCTCGAACGCGGCGCCCGCTCCACCGCCGGCCGCAAGAGCTCGAAGGCGGACGCTTCGACGAGCGCCTCCGCCCGGAGAGGCTAGCCGGTGGCGCGTCTTGCGGTACTGAGGGGCGGACACTCCATGGAGCGGGACGTCTCGTTCCTGACGGGCAACCGGGTAGCGCACGCCCTCGAACGGCTCGGCCACGAGGTTCACGCCCTGGACATCGAGGAGACGACCACCGAGCGTCTTATGGAGATGGCGCCGGACGCGGCCTTCATCTGCCTGCACGGCCCCGGCGGCGAGGACGGCACGGTGCAGGCCCTGCTCGAAACTTTGAATATCCCCTACACCGGGAGCGGGCCGCTCTCCTCTATCCGCTGCATGGACAAGGACTACGCAAAACGGGCGCTGGGAGCCGCCGGCATCCCGACGCCGCCCTTCCGCACGTTCCTGCGGCGGGCGATGAACGAGATGGGCGCTGCGGCGGCTCTGGACGTGGCGGCGGAGACCCTCGGTTATCCGCTCGTGGTCAAACCGGCGCGCGAGGGGTCAAGCTTCGGGCTCTCTCGGGTGGAGAGGCCGGAGGAGTTGCTGGATGCCGTCTACGAGGCGTTCGGTTACGACGCCAAGATCATTCTGGAGAAGTGGGTCGAGGGAGCGGAGGTCTCCGTCCCGATCCTCGAAGCCCCCGGCGAGGAACCGCGCATCCTGGGTCTCGTGGAGATACGGCCGCGCGAGGGCGCCTACAACTTCGAGGCCAAATACACCCCCGGCATGACCGACTTCGCGATACCGGCAGAGGTCTCACCGGAAGCGGCAGCCCGGCTCGAAGCTTCGGCCCTCAAGACCTACGGCGTGCTCGGCTGCTCCGGCTTCGCCCGCGTGGACACCATCCTGGACGCCGAAGGCACCCCCTGGGTCCTCGACGTGAAGACGATCCCAGGCTTTACCGAGACCTCGACCCTGCCGCTCGCCGCCGAGGCCGCCGGTATGACTTTCGAGGAGCTGGTCGAGACCATCCTGGATGCGGCGCTCCAGAGCGAGGCCCCGGCGAAGCTTTAGCGGGACCTCTACAGTCCCATCGCTCTTAGCTCGGCATAGGCGACCAGAGCTTCGGGGTCGGATAGGCCTCGGCTTTGGCCTTGTGCATCCCCTCCATCATCTCCTCCACGGTCATAAGCGGTGTCGTCCTGGTGGCCCTGAGGTGACCGGGCGAGGTGACGGTCAACACGATAGCCGCGGCGGTCTGCTCGTCGGGGGCTTCGAAGATAACCAGCCCGTCGTACTCACCCATGCAGTAGTACAGCGCGTGCATGCGTCCGCCCATCTTCTCGGCCTGCTTCGCGAACACGGTCGCCCGGTCTTCCGGTTTCTTCACCAGAGCCTTCCACGTTTCCGCCGTGTAGGCGAACTGCGTCATGTAGAGCGGCATGCTCCGACCTCCTCTCCAGACATGGCCCCACCAGCCATGTGACTTAGATTACAATTATACCTCGTCTTCGCGACTTTGAGAAAGGAATATCGGGTACTGGCGCTTCCGGTCTGGATCCCACAGATGACGAGCGTCAGCGCGCCATCCTCTTACCCAGGGCGTTGGCCGCGAAGAGGATCAGGGAGCATCCGACGGGGAAGATAACTTCGTTGACTGCCTGAGATATGAGGTCCGCAGTGGAGGATTGCGGAGCCGCGGCGAGCGTGAGAGCGAGGATGGAGCCTCCGAACACCAGTCCGACGGCGAGTCCCGTGAGGGCATGGGCCATCACGCCCGCCCACGAGCGTTGTCCCAGCCAGCTAATCGCAAGCCCGAGGGCTCCATACTCCAGCGCCTTGATCGCGGCGATCAGGAACGGTGACGTGCCCTCGGAGACTCCGCCGGTGGCCGCCAGCGCCTCCAGCGCGCCCCTGTGAACGACCCGCGAGACCTCAAACGCCACCGGCGCGGCGAGGAACCCGATAAGGCCGGCGACCGGCAGGCGGGCTTTCGCAACCGTCACCCCTATGGCTAGACCGACGCACACGAAGACCGACCAGGAGACGTTCCTGACGAGGTCCGCGGCGAGTTGCCCCAGGCCCAGGGCGTCTCCGAGTCCGGTTCCGAGCAAGATCAAGAGCCCCTCCATCCCGAGGCCGAGCAGGATCGCCAGCCACGCCACACGGAGCAGGGTGGACGCAAAGCCCGGACCAGGAGCCGGGATCAACGGTGCTGGCCCCGCGATGTCATTTCGTTCTTGCATAATTCAGACTCTCCCTGGCATGAAGCGGCAGGTAGAGACTAAACGTCTCGCAGGAAGAGCGCATACCGCAAATGAATGATTTTCGCGCCTCGTCTTCTAGACGGCGCTGCCAATACCCATGAACTGCTCCAGCTCGTCGAGCGCCATCCGCGCCTGCCGCTGTCTCCGCTCGGGCTTGGTCAGCCGCTTCCCGTTCTCTTTCTTCGGGACGGCGGGTACGAGGCCCCAGTTGGAGTTTATCGGCTGGAGCGTGCCTTCCTTCGTGGTGATGTAGTCGGCGAGCGCGCCCATCATCGTGCCGCGCGGCATCGTTATGGGCTCTTCCCCTCGCGCTATTCTGGCGGCGTTGGTCCCGGCTATGTGGCCCATCGCGGTGCTCTCGACATAGCCCTCGACGCCGGTTAGTTGCCCGGCGAAGAACAGGGGTTTCGGACTGAGGTCCTTCCTTATCCTCATTGTGGCTTCGAGTATCCGGTTCGCGGGGAGGTAGGTGTTGCGGTGCATGACGCCCATGCGGGCGAAGTCCGCGTTTTCGAGACCGGGGATGGTTCGGAAAACGCGCCGCTGCTCGCCCCACTTCAGGCGCGTCTGGAAACCGACCATGTTGTATAGCCGCCCCTCGGCGTCGTCCTGCCTCAGTTGCACGACGGCGTACGGTATCTCACCTGTGCGCGGGTCGGGCAACCCGACCGGCTTCATCGGACCAAAGCTCAGAGTCTCCTTGCCCCGGCGCGCGATGGTCTCGACGGGCAAACAACCCTCGAAGTACATGTCTTCCTCGAAGTCCTTGATCGGGGACAGCTCCGCCGCCGCCAGGTCCTCTACAAAAGTGTAATACTGCTCCTCGCTCATCGGGCAGTTCAGGTAAGCTGCCTCGCCCTTGCCGTAACGGGAGGCGCGGTACACGACCGACTCATCTATGGAGTCGCGGTGGATTATGGGCGAGGCCGCGTCGTAGAAGTAGAGCGTCTCTCCCGAGAGCGCCTCGATCTTCTCGACCAGCGCGTCCGACGTAAGGGGTCCAGTCGCGATCACGGCCGGTCCGTCCGGCAACTCCGCCGCCTCCCGCCGCACGACCTCGATGTTCGGGTGGTCGTGGACCACTTCCGTCACCGCTCGCGGAAAGTCCTCGCGGGCGACGCCAAGAGCGCCACCGGCGGGCACGGAGTTCTCATCGGCGCAGCGCAGAATGACCGAGCCGAGCCGCCTCAGCTCCTCCTTCAAGAGCCCCGAAGCCGTCTCCAGAGAGCGGTTACCCAGGGAGTTGGAGCAGACCAGCTCGGCGAAGTGCTCGGTGCGGTGCGCGGGGGTCTCCTTCACGGGCCGCATCTCCCACAGCTCCACGGAGCATCCAAGCTCCGCGGCCTGCCAGGCGGCCTCGCTCCCGGCAAGCCCGCCGCCTATTACGGTTACGTCTGGCATACGAGGATCTTCCTTCGTAAGAGGATCACGTCTAGGAGCCGCTATTTTACGCCAGGGACGCCGGGTGTCACGCGGCGGTTACCAGGCCGTAGCGCCGCCATCCACGACGACGGTCTGTCCGGTCATGTAGGAGGCGGCGGGCGAGGCGAGGAAGACGACGACGCCCTTCAGGTCTTCGGGGTTGCCGAAGCGGTGCAGCGGGATGCCTTCGAGCATCCTGTCCTCGAACTTTTCGATGAGGCCGCCGCTCATGCGGGTGGGGAACCAGCCGGGGGCGATGGCGTTGACGTTAATGTTATGCGGCGCCCAGGAGGTCGCGAGGTCGCGGGTCATGGAGATTACGGCTCCCTTCGAGGAGTTGTAGCCGATGGTCTGCATGTACCTGGGGTCTCCGCCCACGAGGGCGGCGACGGACGCGATATTGATGATGGCGCCGCCGGATCCACGCTCGATCATGCGCCGCCCAGCCGCCTGGCTCATGAGGAAGGTGCCGCGCACGTTGACCCGCATCACCTGATCGAACTTCTCCAGCGGCATCTCCACCGCCGGAGCGCCCCACGTGGCGCCGGAGTTGTTGACGACTATATCCACGCTACCGAACGTCTCCTCAGCCGCCGAGACGACCTTCTCCACCTCCTCGGGCTCGGTTACGTCGCACGCTACCGCCAGGGCCTTGCCGCCGCGGGCTTCTATCTCCTGCCGCACCTCCTCCAGCGGCTCTATCTTGCGGGAGCAGATCACGACGTTGGCCCCGGCGTCGGAGAGGGCCTCGGCCATGTACTGGCCCAGGCCCCGGCCGCCGCCGGTCACGATGGCGGTCCTGCCATCCAGTCGGAAGAGATCCAGGGTATTCAAGTCCAGGTCCTTTCTAGCTCGGAGATGGCGGAGCAGGGGCTTCTGTCCCGGTCGTGGCACTCGCTCCCGTGGAAGCTACCGCGCCGGACTTCGCGCGCTCCTCGTCGGCCAGGACGCGGCGCAGGAGCTTCCC
This sequence comes from Rubrobacteraceae bacterium, assembly GCA_035689095.1. Lineage (GTDB taxonomy): Bacteria > Actinomycetota > Rubrobacteria > Rubrobacterales > Rubrobacteraceae > JACDDK01. The sequence goes on from DASSMB010000101.1 coordinate 13,568, forward strand.
GACCGTGCTTTTTGGCAGCTCGTCGCGGAACTCCACCTCCTTCGGGGTCTTGTACGGGGCGAGGCGCTCGGCGCAGAAAGCCTTGATCTCCTCCTCCGTGACCGCGGCTCCGGCCCTCTTGACCACGAACGCCTTGACGGACTCGCCCCGGTACTC
>DASSMB010000102.1:0-12993 GCA_035689095.1 Rubrobacteraceae bacterium
CCGTGCCAGTGCGGGGTGTGGAGGTCGACCTCGGTACCCATGCCCATCGTGTACCAGCGGGCGTGATCTCCTTTCTTCATCTTCGGCATCGGCATGTTGCCGTAGACGTAGCCGTTGATCGAGTGCATCAGGTTGCTCTCCCCGAACTCCTCATCGTCGGGGTTGACGCTCGCGGGGTCTCCCGCGTAGTGCTGGATGTTGTAGTCGAGGTAGTGGCTGCTGTTCTCGTCGAAGACGGTGAAGAGGGTTATCACCTCGTGGTCTATGCCCTTGAACGTCCCGTCGGGGTTCATACTGCCCCGGCGGCCGATGATCATGGGGCCGATCAGCCCGCTGTTGGTGTCGGCCGGCTCGTCAACGTGCGAGTGATACATCCACAGTATGGTGCTGGGGTCCATCGGTCCCGGACCGGTGCGCTCGGGGACCTTCCAGGTGTAGGTATGCGTCTTGCCCGGAGCCACGGCATCGTCGCTCTTTTCAGAACCGGAGGTGCCGTCATCGTAGGGAGAGCCCTCGGAGTCCTTCTTATAGGACACGCCATGAGGGTGCAGGTTTGCGGGGAAGCTGGTGTTGTTCTTGAAGATCACCTTGATGGTGTCTCCGACCTGAGCCCGGATTACCGGCCCTAAAATTCCCAGGTACTCCTCGTCTGCCGGGCGAGGCTTGAGATGCTCGAACGTGGCGTCGGTGTACTCCCGGTACTGGGCCTTGCGATAGACGTGGCCGATCCTGTCCGGTCCGTTCTTCACGAACACGTTCGCCACGTCGTCGAAGGGCTCGCCCGTGATCTCGTTCTTGCCGCTCGGCGCGTAGTCCCAGGGCACCTCGTCGGCGGCGATGTAATACGTCCGGACTTTAGGGGTGGTCTGGACACTGGCCTGGGCACTGGCCTGCGGATGATGCGCCAGCCCTCCAGGAAAGTATAGGAGCAGGGCCAGCACACTAACCATGACCATCAACGTGATTGCCGGAGCGATCACCCTAAACCTGCCTCTAGACATCTGTGTACTCCTCTCACTAATCGCGGAACATGTCTACGCCGGATAATGGTTCAGGCGCGTTGGACCCGCCTCGCAGGAATGAGTTATCTTTTCTTAGCTCAAATGGGTTCAACCAAATGGTTGAACCCATTTGGTTGAAACGAGCTACTGCGGTGTCGATGGCGAGCATAGGCATTGGCGGGCGGTCCCGCGCGGATAAACGCGACGGTTCTCTACCGGGTGTTCCGCGCGCTTACACACAAAGATCCTGGACGCGCGGGAGATCCACTATCTCCTCGACTACCTCGAAGGCGAAGAAGACACACCACAGAGGACGAGTTGAAAGCGGAGTGAGGCTCCTCGTGCCGGCCAAGACAGCGAAACCGGGCCTTCAAGGGCGGAACGCGGTGCGCTTCCTCAAGCGCCCTATGCGCCAGATAGAAAGCAAGCTCCTCGTGATCCGGGACGGTTCTCCGATACATCGCTCCCGGTCAGTCAAAATCTTTTGACCAATAGCGCGGTCCGCCGGCTGCAACTTGGACAGCTTCCTGGCGAAGCTCCGGACCTCAACCCCGACGAGGGGGTCTGGAAACATCCCAAGTGCGTGGAGTCGAAGAACCCTGCCGCTAGAGCCTCTCGGAGTCGAGAGTCGAGCTATGCAAGGCCAAAGAGCGCCTCACGCACAAAAGACAGCTCACTCTCCGTTGCATTAGACAGCCAGGATTCGAGGTTTAGATGTCCGTGCTGAGATCAGTACCTTCGTGACTGATAGCGCCCTTCTCGCTAACGGCGGCTGGATGGCGGCGTAAAACGCGGCTTCAGACATCGGGGTATTTTTGGCGCTGGTCGGCTCGTGCCGCGCTACTCTCTCTCGATGCGGTCCAGCTCCTCTTTCTTCGCGGCTGACAGGTCCGGGGCGGGCAGTTCGACGCCGGGAGGCAGCTCGAGCCGCAGCTCCGCCTCCTGGTCGACGGAGAGCTCGCCGCTCGTCAGACGGAAACCGAGGACGTGGCCGCCGGCTTCCCTGTCGTCCGTGATGAAGTGGAAGTGGTAGCCGGCCACGTTGAGGCCCTGGGCGTAGAGGGGGAAGCGGAAGCCCACGATGCTCCCCTGTACGTCGCGCAGCTCGAAGGTGGGCTGATGCTTTATGACCTCGGAGAGGGGCGGGTACGGCTTGCGCTGGCGGGGGACGCTGCGCGTCTTGATGTACTCGAAGTGGCCGTCCAGGCGGACGGCGCAGCACGGAGCCTCAACGTCGCCGACGAGCCGGTCAAGGTAGGTACAGAAGCCCTCGAAGTCCGTTGGCGCGGTGAGCGTCCGGGAGAGGTTCGGCTCGAAGAAGGTGACGACGGCGAACGGCGTGCGCGCCCGGCCGTCGATCTCGTAGGCCCGTCCGTCCGCCTTCACCTGGTAGAAGCCGCCGTCGAGGGCGATCATCTCTCCGTCGAGCGCGTCGAGCGTACCCAGACCGAAATCCCCGCGGCCTTCAAGCTGGGCGAAGTCGACGTCGCCGTCGTACTCTGCGTGAAGCAGAGCGTCGATGGTCGAGGTCTGGAAGAGGGCGTGGTGGAGGTGAGCCTCCTCGCCGAGGTCCCGCTCCTTGAGGTATTCGACGTGCAGCGCGCCAACGAGCGCGGTATCTATGGCCATCGGGGCATCTCGTTTCAGGTTGGAGTCGGGTCGTTTTGGTGGGCGGATGTCCCGCTACGTCCGATACGCGGCAATACCTTATCCCGTGGTACCCATCTCATATTCTACCGGGCTATACGGTACTCCAGGGCCAAAGCGGGGTCTCCGTTGGCCGAAGAACGTCCAGCCCGAACTCGCGGACAACATCCGCTGCCACTCATGGTCCATCTACCAGAATTTGCTCTGGCTCGGGGACCGCCCCGATCTGCTCCAGCACAGCCAACTGTTCGAGGGTGTTCCATTCTTCCACGACCTGGCCGTCGGAGATGAGGTAGACGTCGGTAGCGCCGATGAATATGTGACGACCCGTCGGGGGTATTCCCGGGTCTCTTGGCGGGAAGCCCCGCCATTCCCCCGTGTGCGTACCCCGCGCGGTCCAGCGGGTCATCACCTTATCGCCCTCGGCCATCTGGTCCTCGACCGCAAAGACGATGTCCGGGAAGGCGTCGAAGAAAGACCGCAGAACCGCTTTTATGGGCTCGATGCCGCGCGTCGGTGGCTGGCCGGGGAAGTGGGAGAGGTATTCCGTGGAGAAAACCTCCTCGATAATGTCCATGTTCCTCGAATTCATGCCATCCAGGTACGCCCGGCGCACGAGGGCTTTGTTCACCTCGAGGATGTTGTTCTCTTCGGCTGACACCGCGCGGTCTCCTTTCGATCGTGTTCAGGGTAGTTGGTCGTCAGCCCGGAACCTGCGGCGTAGCATAGGGCTCTACGAGGTTCCCGCCGGCGGAGGCGTCGGCGAACCGATTGAGGAAGACCAGTATCTGCGGGTTGTCCGCCAGGAAGTAGCCGGGCGTGTAGTACCCGGTGGTGGCGAAGTCCAGCCGCCCGTCACCGTCGAAGTCCGCGACGACTATCCTTGCGGCGGAGGAAGATGAGACCCTGGTCTTGGTAAACAGTCCCTTCTGCGCGTCGATGGCCTTGTAGTAGAAGACCCCCTGCCACGGCATCGGGCCGCGCAGCGCGACGAGGAACTCGTCGTCGCCATCCCCGTCGAAGTCGGCAGTCACCACGTGATGCCCCGGTCCCTCGCCCGCCTCGTTGGGGTCTCCAAAGACGTCCAGGACCGTCCGCTTCCAGACGACTTCCGAAAGCGACGCGCCGGTCTCTTTCGTGTAGACGGCGACCGTGTTGCCGTGGAATGGCTCTACCGTTGCGATGTAGGCGTAGGGATCGCCACCGATCCCGCCAATGGCGACGTTTCCGGTACCCTTGAACCCGGTCGCCTGGACTTGCCCCTGCTCTCCCGAGGCCAGGTTGGACTTATGCCAGCCGCCGTCGGAGCCGTGGTGGAACCAGGTAAGACCCTCCTCGCTGGCAAGCAGGACCGAGTCGAGGTCAGAGCCGGGGGCCAACCTGTCCACAAGGACCCCGTGGATTATCCGGAAGGACGAGTCGTTTACCACGCGGCCCTCCCAACGCCCGGAGTTGATGGGGTCAGCCGGCCTGGAGAAAAGCGTCACCTGTATCGGCTCGTGAACGCCTTCCGGCCCCACGACGGGAAGCGCCAGAAGCTCCAGGTTATCTCTCTGCGTGAAGTACCCGCAGCGAACCCTGTGCGTCGCCATCAGGTCGGCGATGTGGTGTACGGCCCAGTTGTCGCCGTTCTCGTAAGAGCCGGGGTTCTTGAGCCAGGAGATCTTCCCGTCCTCCGGCTGGCAGTCGTACATGCAGCTGCCGTAGTTGTGGCAGATGACGAGGTCCAGGCGCCCGTCTCCGTCGACGTCCGCCTGATCCAGGGAGACCGGCTTGGGAAACTTCGCGATCGGGTGCTTCTTCCAGCCCGGGTTCTCGTACCAGACGACATCCCCGACCGCCAGTCCGGAAGCCACCAAGTCCGGCTTGCCGTCCCTGTTGATGTCTACGGCCTCCAGCCAGTAGCCGTCCTCAAGGTTGTCGGCGACCAGATCCGGCTCGAAGTACGGTTGCGCGATGTCTTTGTGGTTCATGCTCAGTTCCTTCCTGTCGAGACGTGTGGTTCGCTGGCTGGTTGCAGAGTGAGGCCAACCCGCCAGCGGCGGGTCTCGTCCGGTTCGATCACGGCTATGCCCGGTTTCTCGGTTAGCGGGCCATCGAAGTCCATCAGGGCCGGGTATCCCTGCCAGGGCTCGATGCAGAGGTAGTTCGCCCCCGGGATCATCCAGAGGGCCAGGTCGGGGCTGTCGGGGAAATCTATCCGCAGGCTGAGATCACCGCGCGCGCCATAGGTCAGCGACTTGCTGGCGAGCTGGTCGAACACGATGGGCGACCCCTCGAACAGCTCGTCGCGCGGGCGCAGGACATTGCCCTCGACCGGCGTCGGCACGCCATCCGGGTATAGAAGCACCGGATCATCTCCGCCGCGGCGGACCGGGGCCGGCTCATCCTCGTCGAAGACTATGGAGTACTCGTCTTTGAGCCGGCCGGGGGTCAGCGGCCAGTTAAAACCGGGATGGAACCCCACGTCGGCGGGCATCGGCTCGCCGTTCGGATTCTCGACCGAGATCGTGACCAGCAACCCGTCGTCCGACAGATCGAACTCGATGCTCAACCGGAAGGCGAACGGGTATTGGGCGCGCGTCTGCTCGTCATCCCGCAGCTCGAAGGCGCAGCTGGATCCCGTCCTGTAGGAGAGGTCGAACTCCCGGCTGTGGGCGAATCCGTGCGGCGGCATGGGGTAGTCGCATCCCTGGTGGTGAATGTGTCCGCCGGGCACCTGGCTGATCAGGGGAAACAGTATCAGGGCGTGGTCGGGCCAGGTCCGCGGGTCTCCCTGCCAGATGATCTCCGGGCCTCCGGCGGTCTTCAGGGAGACCAGTTGCGCCCCGTGCGGGTCGATGGACGCCGCCAGACCAGATGAGGCGTGTATTGTGACGAGCTCTCGCGAGGACATGCCTAGAACCCGATCACTTCCCGCAGGTAAGAGCGGGCTTTCTTGGCGTACTCCAGGGGGTTCGCCTTTTTCGGGTCCTGCTCCGCCTCCACCATCAACCAGCCCTCGTACCCGGCGTCCGAGAGCACGCGAAAGATCGGCTCGAAGTCGATAACTCCATCCCCTGGTACGGTGAACGCTCCCTCCATCATCGACTCCAGAAAGCTCATATTGCGCTGCATGCAGCGGTCGAGCACTTCGTTGCGGATGTCCTTGAGGTGGACGTGCTTGATGCGGTCTGCGTACGCGCTCGCCATGTCGAGGGGGTCATCGCCCGCCCAGTACAGGTGGCCGGTATCTAGGAGCAGGTGCACCGCCTCCGGGTCGGTGTCGTTCATCAGGCGGTCCACCTCGGCCCGCGTCTGCACGCCGGTGCCCATGTGGTGGTGGTAGCACAGGCGCATGTCCTCCTCGGCCGCCATCCGCCCGAGGCGGTCGAGGCCCTCGACCATGCGTCCCCACTGTTCGTCCGAGAAGACCGGCTTGTTGGCGAGCACGAAGACCGGCTGCTGGTGCACCGCCTGGCCGAGCTCCGCCACCACCACGTCGGTGCCGCCCATCTCCTTGATGAAGGCCATCTGCTGGCGGAAGCTCTCGACCGTCCGGTCCTCCATCTCCGCGACCGTGAAGTACGTGCTCGCCCACGGCTCCGAGACCCTCAAGCCTCGAAGATCCAGCTCCCGCTTTAGCACTTTGGAGTCCTTCGGGTACTTGTGGCCGACGCTGCAGCCCTCGAATCCGGCCAGCGCCATCTCGCTGACGCACTGCTCGAACGCGATGTCGTCCCCCACGCCCGGCATGTCATCGTTCGTCCAGCCGGTCGGGGTAATTCCCAGCGAGACTTTGTCTCTATCGAACACGGGATCAGTTCCCCGAGCCGAACGCGAGCGCCGCGGCCCTCGTCTCGTCGGTCGGCGACCCTTCCTTCTGGATGATGTGCTCCGCGGCCCTGAAGGCCATCGCGACGCTGGTCAGGGTCGGGTTGCTCGCCGAACCGCGCGGGATGAGACCGTTGCCGCCCAGGTACAGGTTCTCGATGCCCCACACCTGCGAGTTTTCGTCGACCACGCTATCGTCGGGGCTACTGCCCATGCGGGTGGTGCCGGTGGCGTGCAGCGGCAGTCCAGGCGCGACGAACTGCGGCTCGGACCCCGGCAGGAAGCCTCCGAGCGTATTGGCCGCCCGCAGCATGTCCGCCATCATCCGATGCTGGTTCCGTCGATCCTCGTCGTGCAGTATCCACTCGAAGGTCGGCTGCGGCATGCCGAAGGAGTCCAGATGCTTGTCGGAGAAGAAGATGCGGCTCTCGGGATTGGGATCAACGATGCCGAACCAGCGCAGGTCGACGACCAGGCGGGTGTCCACGTTCGGGGCCACGTCGCCGTAGCTGAAAGCGTCGCGGTGGATCTGACAGTGCCACGGGCGGTCTTCCGAAACTGGGATCCAGGCCTGCGGCTCCGGCTCGTCCTCGGGGATGGGGACCGGGTCGTGCGGGTTCTGCTCCCGGTGGGCTTTCACCCGTTCTGCGAACTGCGGGTTCTCCAGGATCCGGTCGACGATGTCCTGCTTCAGGACGACCTGACAGAAAGCCATCGGCTGCTCGGTCAGGTAGCGTCCGAGCGGCGCGGGCCGGATGCCGGAGTTGTAGAGGACCTGCGGCGTGAGGTAGGCGTTGCACGCAACGATGTAGGTATTGGCCTTGATGTGTATGGTTTTCCACTCCATCAGGTCCTGTACCTCGGCGTACTCGATCCGCGAGCCGTCCTGGCTTGGGACCAGCCGGGTGCAGCGGTGTTGCGGCTTGAGGATAAAAGGTTCTTCGTCCTGATCGCCGTCGGCCAGCGTCCCCAGCACCGTGTCGGTGCCGGTCCAATGCACGAACTTGGGGTTGTCCTTGCGCCGCTCGACCGCGAGCGGAAGGTTCTGCACCCCGTAGCCGTCCGGCAACTCCGAGAACTCTTCCTGGAGCGTATCCCGTACCATCACGTGGCGGATCGAATCGTCGAACTCGTGCTTGTGGGTATTGAGAAGCTTCTCGCCCTCGTCGTAGAGCCGGTCCCATTCCTCATCCGAGTAGATATCGCTGCGCTCCAGGGTGGGATGATGACGCGGCGTCGCGCACGTCCAGTGCGTCGTCATCCCTCCGACGGCATAAGTGACCCCGGCGCCCGGAAGGTTAGTCTCCGGGTCCTGATCCGGGTTCTGGTTGTTGAGGGAGAACCCGCGGAACTTGTTCTTGTCGATGTGGTACGCGCCCGGATCGAGGGTCATGACCGGCTGGTCATTGGTCGGTACGGAGAGATTGTGGAGATGGCCGCGAATAACCGAGGCGAATAGATCTACGTTACGCTGATACAGGAACGAGTTCTTGAGGTGCTCGCCGGGACGAGGCGAATGCTGCGCCCCCGTGTCCACCATGTAAACCGAGCGGCCCGCCTCGACGAGCTTGCGCGCGAACGTGCTGCCGACGGGTCCCGATCCTACGATCAGGACGTCCACCTCCAGGTTCTCGGTCTCTTCATGACGTCTATTGGTCTCCATCAAAAATCTCCTATCAGGTAAATGGTTTGTCTTTGCCGGCCGGCGTGTCGGAAGCTCTAGACTTGCTCGACGGCGAGGCGTTCGGCGCGGGCCAGTTCCACAGCGACGTCGATGAACGCCAGGTGGGAGAATGCCTGGGGGAAGTTGCCCAGCATCTCGCCCGAGTCTTCGTTGATCTCCTCACTAAACAGGCCGAGGTCGTTAGAGTATCCCCGGAGCTTCTCGAACATGGAGCGGGCCTCGTGAAGCTCGCCCAAGGCGATCAGGTTGCTAATAAGCCAGAACGTGCAGATCGTGAAGGTCCCCTCGGCGCCGGCGAGCCCGTCATCGAAGCCCTTGTAGCGGTACACGAAACCCTGCGGCGACATCAGTTCCCGCCGGGTCGCCTCGATGGTCGAGCGCATCCTCGGGTCGTCGGCCTCAAGGAAGCCGACCTCCGTAAGCCTCAGGTTGCTGGCGTCGAGGGTCTTGCTGCCGTAGGACTGGACGAACGCGCCCTGGCCGGCCTTGTAGTGCGGGTCGTAGCCATTGGCCAATACGTCCTCCTTGATCTCGTCGCGCACCCTCGCCCAGCGCCGGAGCTGCTCGTCGTCGATGCCGTAGCGCTCCGGCCCGTCTTTCTCCTGGACGAGTTCCTCGGCTATCTTGATGCCCCGGTCCAGCGCGACCCAGCACATGACCTTCGAGTAGACGAAGTGCCGGTAGCCGCCCCGCGACTCCCACAGGCCGGCGTCGGGCTTGCGCCAGTTGTCGATCACGAACTCGACCACGGCGCTCAAGAACTCCCAATAATCAGGGTCCGACTCATACTGGCGGGGGTCGAGGTCCGTCTCGGTCTCGTACTCCCAGTAGTCCGCTTCCTCAGCCCGGCCGACGACAAGCTCCCGGTAGACGTACGCCGAGTCGAGGATCTCGCCGTAGATGTCGAGCTGGAACTGGTCGGCGGCGCCGTTGCCGACCCGCACGGGGGCGCTCCACTTGTATCCCTCCAGCGGCAGCTCGAACTCGGGTAGATGCCTCTCTCCGCGCAGCCCGTACATGATCTGCAAGTCCTCGGGGTACGCCGCGGTCCACTCGAGCCAGCGCTTGAACGCGCGCGCCTCGTCGGTGTACCCGAGGTTGTGCAGCGCTTCGAGCGCGAAGGTGGCGTCCCGGATCCAGGTAAACCGGTAGTCCCAGTTCCTCTCCCCTGCGGGCTCCTCGGGCAGGGAGGTCGTCGCCGCCGCCAGGAGCGCCCCGGAGGGCTCGTACGTGAGGGCCTTGAGCACTAGTGCGCTGCGTAGAATGTCCTCTTTGTGCTCTCCGCCGTAGTCGCAGCGCGCGGACCACTCCTCCCAGTACCGGACCGTCTCATCGAGCATCTGTTCGATCCCGCGCTCGCTGAACCCCTCGCAGACAGGGACGAAGAAGGGCTGGTAGGTTACCGCCGAGTACAGCTTCTCTCCGGCCTCTAGCGCGCCCTCGGAGTGGAAGCCGTGATCGGAGATGGTCATCACCGATGAGCAGTACACGCTGATGGCGTTGCCGCCGCCGCGGGCGAAGCCGTACTGCGAGCCCCCGCCGCCCGCCTCGACGAGCGCGACGTGGGGAACGACGGTACCGTAGTCGAAGCGCGGGCGGCACTCCACCGCGAACTCGATGCTACCCTCGGTGCACTCCAGGATGCGGACCACCTTCTGGCGCAGCCCGGCCTCCAGCGGCTTGAGCAACGTCTCGGCGGCCGCTTCCCCATCTTCCGTGGCCAACGAGACGCTGAGACCGCTCGAGGACCGCGGCCGGTGCCCGTTCGAAGTCGCCTGTTCGAGGATAGACGCGGGCATAAAGTCCGTCAGCTTCGCAACGCCGGTCTCCGTCCGGAACGTCGTCTCCAGGACGTTGGTCCCCGGCAGGTAGCGCCGGCTGACGGACTGGACCCCCTTCGGAGAGACCTGAAAGTGACCGCCCTTGCGCCAGTCCAGCATGCGAGCGAAGACCGCGGGGCTATCGAAGCTCGGCAGGCAGAACCAGTCTATCGAGCCCGCCTTGGAGACCAGCGCGCACGTGTGCATCGCGCCGATGATCCCGTAATCGTCTATCGGGGGATAAGTCCCCTGTACCCGTTCTTCCATCTATCTCTCCTCCATCAAAGCTTTCCCGGTGAACAGCCTCTGTAGCTCGTCTTGTGTACTCCCATGGCGCATGCTATGTGCCGCCTAACGCGATAGGCGAACTCATTCGGGCTCTGACGAGCGTTCTTTCATGGATCTTCAGAAGGATCAGTTCCGGTCCAAAAGCTCGGGGCAGTGCTCGTACTCGACGTAGCGCAGGTCCTCGTGGGGAACGGCGAAGAGGCCGTCCTTGTTGTAGAGGTACCAGTGAGAGAGGCCTTCATCCAGCTTCACGTACGTGTCGCCGCGGATCGCTCTCCCGCAGTTATCGGTCCCGACCCCGCCTTCTGGCACGTCGACCCGGACGAGGGATAGGGCCGGCGTCTGCGTCGCTGAGAGGCACATTGCGGCGAGTATGGCCGCGGCGTAGGCTGCCGCCAGACCCGGCAGGAACCAACCCTTGCGGCGCCGGTTCCTCACGTAATCTATCAAGGCCCCTCCCCCGAGCGCGAACAGGGCGAACCCGGCAATGTACAGGAGATCATTGTCGGATCGGCCGTCTATGGGCCCGTCGCCCCAGACCAGAAGCGACGTCGCCGCCAGCGGCAGCGAGAGGAGCAATATGATGCTCCACAGGCGCCTGCTCTGCGGGATTCCGCCCGGAGGACTCTCTTCATGCCCTTCGCCGTTCTTTTTGTATCGTCGCATGAGGGAGAAGAGCATCCCGGTAACGGTCGCGCCCAGGATTATGGCGATCAGGGACACGTATATCAGCCGGATCCCGGTCGCCATTACCACCGTCTCGGGGACCAGAGCCGCCGCTTCCCAGACCGTGGTGAAGTTCTGATAGGGGAAGGCCGGGTCCCGCCACAACTGGACACCGAGCGCGATAAAGCCTAACGGGTAGAGCGTGACGGCCGGGATACCGACATAGAGGAGCGACCCTTCAACGAGGGCCTTGAGCTGCATGCCTTCCGGCGCCCCCTCTACGCTTTCCCCTCCGTGAGTATGAGGCCCGGGCATCGGCCCGGGCTTCTCTCTCACGTCATCGACTTAAAGCTTGCGCCAACAGGCGCAGCGTCGATGGATTCGGAGAGTGAACAAGTATTAGACCAGCGAAGCCGTTGAGACTTCAATACAGGCAATTTTACGTTACAGCTCGGACAGCAGGACAGCATCCGTCCGCAGCTAGGGATGCTACTTACATCGTCCAAGAACAGCGTTATTGGCTCCCCAAAGTAGTCATGCGTGCTTATCCACATATCATGACCGCATTGAAGACAAGAAGTAGGCATTGGCCCACCTTAGCACGAGCTTCACCACTTGGATATACATCTTTTGACCCAAAGCGGCGACCCGCGCAAGTACTCGGCTGCGTCCCAAAAGGGACCGCAACGGCGTCGATGATGTTTTCGAGGTCCCCGCGCTCAACGCACCGAAACTGGTACTGACAGCCTCTGTGCGCCCGGCTCACTCGTGCGCTGGACGATGGTACGTAATGCCGCGACGACTCGTAGTCGTCACTCGAATTCGCACGGCGCAAATAGCCTTGATGTCGTGGACGCGGCTTTCTTCGGCCGCAACGGCTCTGGACATAACCTTGGCAGTGGTCAGGCGGACTTGCGGACCGTCGCGGTAGCCTACCGCCTTCAAGAACTCCCCGCACAGGTGGTAGGCGGTTCATGTGCTCGATCACGGGGTTATGGTATCGTCAATTGTGTCTCCTCCCGATCCGAAGGCCACCCAAAACCTTCTCTGGATCGGGAGGATATTACTACCGGCATAAGAAGCAGCTTTAGTTGTATAGTGCGATAAAGGGAGCGCATATTGTTGGCAGGGGAAGCTGGAGCGGAGCAGGGTGCCTTTGGAGTGTACCCGGACGGAGGCAGGTCGATCTGGTTGCTGGGCATGCTCATCACGTTCAAGGCTGTGAGCGAGGAAACTGGCGGGGAGTATTCAGTCTTCGAGCAGACAGTGCCGCCACAGGCCGGGGTGCCGCCACACATACACCATCAGGAGTCCGAGGCTTTCTACGTCCTGGAGGGAGAGTTCGAGCTTCTCAATGGTGGCCGGGCCATGGGAGCAGGCGCCGGGGAGTTCGTCCTCGTCCCCAGGGGCGTCGTGCACAGCTTCACGAACCTGGGAACGATGCCCGCCAGGTTTCTGGCGATCGTCACGCCGGGAGGGTTGCACGAGAAGTACCTATCAGAGTCGGGCCAACCAGCGGAAACCGAGACGCTACCAGCGCCCCCCGAGGGTCCACCGGACGTCGAGAGGCTCAGGCAGATAGCCAGTAAATACCACACCGAAATGCTGTCACCATCGGGTCAGTAAGAAAACGGGACCAGTAGGCTGGGGCGAGCTTACTCTCTACTTCCCAGCCTCCCGTACCCAGGATCTCAAGCTTCGGTATTCGCTTTCTCAAACCTGTCTGAAAACCCGAGTGCTGGATGCGTGTTGCGTGAATTAGGAGTAGAACGAAGGCCAGCCGGCCACTACCCGACCAAAGGAGGCCCGGACGGCGCAGCACGGGACCTCAACGTCGCCGACGAGCCGGTCTCTGCCGGAGGTCTCTCCGGAGCGTCTGTAACCAGATCCGCTTTGAGATGATCGGCTATCGCCCATCCGACAAGCCTCCTTGAGTAGGTGTCCAAAACGAAGGCCGGTTAGTCGAAGCACTTCCAGGTTGGCACATACGAGATGTCCGCCACCCAGAGGCGATCGGAAGCCTGTGGGCTGAATTATCAGTACCTGGTGTCCGTGGACCGCGCCGCCGGCTGGA
>DASSMB010000103.1:0-15974 GCA_035689095.1 Rubrobacteraceae bacterium
CGGCGTAGAGGAGCATCCAGAGCGTCGCGGATGGGGGGAGGGCTAGCAGGAAGTACAGGAGGAACGGCAGGTTCGAGACGAGGACGCCGCGCCGGATGGGACGGACCTCCGAGGGGGAGATGCGGGCGCCTTCGAGGGTGCCCTTGCGGGGATTCTTGGCGTCGGTCTCCTGGTCGAATATGTCGTTGACGCCGTAGATCAGGAGGTTGAACGGCAGCGTGAGCCAGAGCAGCACCGGCAGCGCCGCCCACTTCCACAGCTCCCCGGTCAGCCACACCCCGACCACGGCGGGGCCGATAGTGTTGATCCAGAGTACGGGACGCGAGACCTGAACGAGACGCAAGACCATGACCCAAATATACCAGCGTGGCAGGCGGGGACTGAGATAACATACACGGGTGAAGACCGGAAACCCGCGTCCCGTCCCGCTACCGCTCGCCGCGGCCTCCGCGCTCTTCTTCTGCGCCGCGGCCTTCATCGTCCGCTTCCCGCACATCCCCGGCGCGAGCGTCGGTTCCTACGTCTCGACCTTCCTCATCGCCCTGCCGCCCTGCGCCGCCCTGTTCCGTTACCTCGGCGCTCGCCGGGCGGTTGTCTCCCTCATCGCCCTCTCGGCCTTCGCCTACGCTATCGAGACGACCGGCGTCGTCACCGGCTTCCCCTACGGCGAGTTCCGTTACGGAGACTCGCTGGGGCCGAAAGCCCTCGGGCTCGTGCCGTACCTGCTCCCCGTCTCCTACGCGCCGCTAGTCCTCGGGGCGGTAGCCGCCGCTCCTCTGCGTCGGCTCGTCCCGCGCGTCCTCGTCTCCGCCGTACTGCTCGTAGTGACGGACGCCGTCCTGGACCCCGGCGCAGTCGCGCTCGGGTTCTGGACCTACCTGAATGGCGGTTCCTATTATGGTGTACCCGCGAGCAACTTCGCCGGCTGGCTGCTCTCTGGGACGCTCGCCGCGGCAATCCTCCTCGTGCTCGGCGGCGGGTGGCGCTCGGCGCCGCCGCCAGGACTGCTCGACGGGCTCGTGATAGCCGCCGCGTTCTGGAGCGGAGCCGCCGTCTTCTCCGGCCTGCCGCTGCCGGCTCTTGTGGGGTTCGTCCTGTTCGCGTACCTGCTGTACCGGCGTTCGCGCCTCGCCGGTTCTCCCGCGCCGCGACCCGGACGGGTATAGACTAAGGGAGGCTCAGGAGGCAAGGATGAAGTGGGCGACGGCCACATCGCGCAGGACCTCGATGGAGGAGGCTGCGCTCGAGTGCGCGGAGAGTGTCGCGCGGGACCTCGGCCCCGGTTCGGTCTCGCTCGCGCTCGCCTTCGTCACACCGCACTTCGCGCAGTTCTACGGGCGGATACCCGCGCTCCTGGAGCATTACCTGGGGCCCGAGACTTTTCTCGGGTGTTCGGGCGGCGGCGTCATCGGCGGGGGAGAGGAGGTGGAACGTTCGCCCGCTCTCACCCTCGTCGCGGCCCGGCTGCCGGACGTGCGGGTTACTCCGTTCCACGTCTCGGGACGGCTCCCGGATCTTGACGGGCCGCCGGATGCCTGGGAGCAACTCGTGGGCGCGCGGGCGGAGGACGACCCGCAGTTTGTCCTGCTCGCCGACCCGTTCAGCGCCCGGCCAGAGGCGCTCCTCGCCGGACTCGACTACGCCTTTCCGGGAGCGGCCAAGATCGGCGGCCTCGTCAGCGGCGGCACCTCGCCCGGCCTGAACACGCTGTTCCTGAACGGCGAGGTCTTCACCAGCGGAACGGTGGGCGTCGCCATGAGCGGCGACATGGCCGTGGATACCGTCGTCGCCCAGGGATGCCGGCCCATCGGCGGACTGATGAGCGTTACGGCTTGCCAGGGGAACCTGCTGCACGAGGTGGACGGGAGACCCGTCTTCGAAGTCCTGCAAGAGGTCTTCGACGGGCTCGGCGAGGGCGACCGCGCGCTCGCCCGCACGGCGCTCTTCGTCGGGGTGCTGATGGACGAGTTCCAGGAGGAGCCGGGGCCGGGGGACTTCCTGATCCGGAACCTCATCGGCATAGACCCTCACCGCGGGGCCATCGCCGTCGGCGAGAACCTCCAGGAAGGCATGCGTCTTCGCTTCCACCTGCGCGACGCGGAGACCTCCGCCGAAGACCTGCACGCGGTCCTGACCGGCTACGAGAAGACCATCAGAGATCCTACACCCGTCTCCGGCGCGCTCCTCTTCTCGTGCCTGGGACGCGGCGAGGGACTCTACGGCATACCCGGCCACGACACGGACATTTTCCACGAACACCTCGGCAGCGTGCCCGTCGGCGGCTTCTTCTGCAACGGAGAGATCGGCCCGGTCGGCGGAGCGACCTTTCTTCATGGCTACACTTCCTCCTTCGGCCTTTTCCGGCCCCGCTCGGCGTAAAAGTACTCTACGTCCCCTCGTAAATAATGTTGCTATAAGGTGTGGAGATACAAAATATGGCGGTTTTGTAACTTTTGTTCAAATTTATTAATTTCCGGCTTTCATTCGCGAAAGCGATGTGCTATAGGTGTACACACTTGCAGGAACGGCGCGAATCGGAGGTCGGAGATGATCAAGGAGCAGGTCCCACAGGTGATGATCTCGCGGGAGAGCCGGGCTTACCAGAGCGGGTGGCAGGACGGGCGCTTCGGGCAGCCGGGCACCTTCGCAGCGAACGCCAACCTCGCCGTGTGGAACGACCTGGACCGGCTGGCCTACTACCGCGGGCATCGCGCGGGACGCAACGTCCGGCAGATGCTGCGGGGCAACTAGTTCTCTTTTCCTGATCCATTACCAGGTTCAATGCGGTTGGGCGCGCATGTTCAGCGCGCTGTTCGCCCATTACACGATGGTGCGGAAGACCTCTTCGACGGTGGTGAGACCCTGGGCCGCTTTCAGCAGTCCGTCGGCGCGGAGGCGTACCATTCCGTTCGTCTCGGCGGCGCGGGAGATCTCGCCGGTCGAGGCCCGGCGCAGCGCTAGCTCTTTTATCTCTTCGGTGACTACCATCATCTCGTAGATGCCCAGGCGACCCCGGTAGCCCGTCCCGCCGCAGCGGTCGCAGCCCAAAGCTTCGTGAAAGCGCAGATCCTCCGGCCCGATATCGAAGGGGAAGCCCATCTGGCGGAGCGCTTCCTTATCTATCCGTATCGGGAGCTTGCAGCTCTCGCAGAGCTTTCTCGCGAGACGCTGGGCGATCACGCAGTCGACGGCGGAAGAGGTGAGGAACGGCTCGACCCCCATATCCGTCAGGCGGTTGATGGCCGAGGGGGCGTCGTTGGTGTGCAGGGTGGCGAGGACCAGGTGGCCGGTAAGGGCGGCCTCGACGCTGATCTTCGCGGTCTCGAAGTCCCGAATCTCACCGATCATCACCACGTCCGGGTCGCTGCGCAGGATGCTGCGGAGCCCGGAGGCGAACGTGAGGCCGGCGCGAGGGTTGACCTGCACCTGGTTCACGCCGGGCATCCGGTACTCGACCGGGTCCTCGACCGTGATGATCTTTCGCTCCGGGGAGTTCAGTTCCGCAAGGGTCGCATACAGGGTCGTGGACTTGCCGGAGCCGGTAGGTCCGGTAACAAGGATCGCGCCGTACGGCCTGCGGTAGACCTCCTCGTAGATCTCGAGCACCGCCGGTGAGAAGCCGAGGCTGGCGAGGTCGGTCTGGAGGTTCGTGGTGTCGAGGAGTCGCAGCACGACCTCCTCGCCGTAGACCGTGGGGAGCGAGGCCACGCGCAGGTCCACCTTCCTGCCGCCGAGCCGGACGGAGAACCGGCCGTCCTGGGGGATGCGGCGCTCGGCTATGTCCAGGTTGGCGAGGATCTTGAGCCGCGCTATCACGCCGTTCTGGAGCGCCCGGGGGATAGACATGACCTCGCGCAGCACGCCGTCCACCCGCAGCCGGACCTTCAGATCCTGCCCCTGCGGCTCTATGTGGATGTCCGACGCGCCTTCTCCGACGGCCCGTTGCAGGACCGAACCGACGAGCCGCACGACGGGGGCCTCGTCCGCGCCCGCTTCGGCGCCGAGCTCGACCGCGTCCTCTTCGTGGACCGTGTCCTGGGCCGCCTCTTCCAGTATCTCCGAGACCCGCTCTCCGACAGATAGGGCGCGGGTCTGGGCGCGTTGCAGGCTCTCCTCGGTGGCAACCACCGGGCGGATCTGGCGGCCCGAGATCATCCGCAGGTCTTCCAGAGCGTACAGGTTCGTCGGGTCGCTCATCGCCACGACGAGCCGCCCGTCCTCGACCCGCAGCGGCAGCGCCATATGCCGACGCAGCACCTTCTCCGGAACGAGCCGGGCGGCATCCGGGTCCACATCGGAGTCCGTAAGCTCCACGTACTCCAGGTTCAGCCGCTCGGCCTGGGCCCGAGCGAGGTCCGCGTCGGAGATAAATCCCAAAGAGACGAGGGTCTTGCCGATCTCCGCCGGATTACCTCTCTGCGCCTCAAGCGCCTTTTGCATCTGCTCCTCGGAGATCTTGCCCCGCGACACCAGTATGTCCCAGACCTTGCCCTTCGGCCGTCCCCGTCCACCGTCCCGCGTAACGGGCATGGCGGCGCCCGGAGGTCTGGACCCCGAACCTCCCCGCAGGGCGACGTCTTCGACCTGCATGTGGCGGTAGAGCGAGGTTACGCGGGAGGCGGCGATGAGCTTGACTCCGAGCTGATCGGTGTCGAGCGGCTTGGTCAGGTACTCGTCCGCGCCGGCCTTCATACCCTCCAGCAGGTGCTCCCGGCTCCCCAGGGAGGTGAGGAAGACGAAGAACGTGTATCCCTCGCGCTCCAGTCCGCGCACCCGGTTGCACAGTGCCAGGCCGTCCATGCGCGGCATCATCCAGTCGCTGATGATCACCTCTATGTCCGGGTTGCTCTGGTAGACGTTCCAGGCTTCCCGTCCGTCCTTCGCCGCCAGGCACTCGTGCCCCAGCCGCTCCACGGCCCGCTTCACTATCGCGCGGGAGACCGCGTCGTCCTCCGCTATCAGGATCTTCAAGTCAACTCCCTCTTGAGATAGCGATGAGCGCCGGGCGTGCGAGCGTTAGTTCTGTTTCGAGCCGGTCTAGCAGTCCGCCGACCTCCGAGAGATCTCCGGAGTCGCCAATATTCTCCAGTCGGGCAGAGACCTCGCTCATCCTGACGGCGCCCATGTTCCCGCAGCTACCCTTGAGTGTATGGGCCGTCCGCTCAAATTCCTCGGCGTTACCTTCTCGGGAAGCTTTCCGCAGGGTCGAGATCCGGACCGGCGCATCGTCGAGGAAGAGATCGACCAACTCCTTCAGGAGATCCAGGCCTCCAAGTTCTCGCAAATTCTCTATGACCGCTGCATCCAACGTAGCGTCGGTTTCTTCTGTCTTCGAGGCGTCTCCATTACTCGAAGTTATGGTGGCTGTTAGCAGAGAATCCGAGGAATCCTGGCGGATCCAGCGTTCCAGAACCTCGTCGAGCTTCTTTAGATTCACCGGCTTGGAGACGTAGTCGTCCATGCCAGCCTCCAATGCCTGCTCCCGGTCTCCCTGCATGGCGTTCGCCGTCATGGCGATGATCGGGGTGTGGCGACCTTGCTCGTTCTCCTCTCGCTGTCTTATCCCGATGGTGGCTTCGTACCCGTCCATCTCAGGCATCTGCACGTCCATCAGAACCGCCTCGTAGGGTATGCGTGAGAGGGCTTCCAAGGTTTCCAGGCCGTTGGCCGCAACGTCCGCCCGGTACCCAAGCCTCTCCAGCATCTTTACGGCCACTTTCTGGTTCACTAAATTATCCTCGGCGACGAGTATCCGGCCGCGAGAGCGGCCCTTCGCTTCCTTAAGGCTGTGGCGGGTGATGAGTTGTCTCTCCGTCTCGAGCGCCACGGCTCCCTCCGGCATTCCCATAACCGTTGAAATGGCATCGTAGAGTTGGGATTGCTTGGCGGGCTTGGTGAGGTAGGCGTCTATGCCCGCCCGGCGTACTTCCTCGCCCTCGCCACGCCATCCCATGGAGCTAAGCATGATGAGCTTGGTGGAAGAGATCAAGGGGTCGGCCTTTATCTGTCGGGCAAGCTCTATGCCATCCATCACCGGCATCTGCATGTCCAGGACCGCCAAGTCGTATGGACTGCCTTTTCCCGTGGCCGAGCGCAGCATCTCAAGGGCGCCCTGCCCGTCCTCGGCGCTACCGTTCTTCATCCTCCAGGAGATGATCTGATGGTGCACTATCTTGCGGTTGGTCTCGTTATCGTCCACCACGAGTACCCTGAGACCTCCGAGGTCGGTGAGGGGCTCCCGGACGGACAAGGCGTTTTCTGGTTGTTTTTTTAGAGGTAGGGTGAAGAAGAAGGTGCTCCCGACTCCCGGCTCACTCTCTATCCCTATCGCGCCTCCCATGAGTTCCACTAGCTGTTTGGAGATGGTAAGACCTAGCCCCGTCCCTCCATAGCGGCGCGTGGTAGAGGAGTCGGCCTGCGTGAAGGACTGGAAGAGGCGGCTCTGCTGCTCCCCGGTCATACCGATGCCGGTGTCCTTTACCTCGAAGCGCACAACCGCTGCATCCACGGTCTCTTCGACGAGCCCAACCCTTAGGATTACCTCTCCCTCTTCTGTAAACTTGACGGCGTTGCCAAGCAGGTTGATCAGGATCTGACGTATGCGCCCCGGGTCTCCCCTTAGCGCAATTGGCACCCCATACTCCACGAGGCTGGCAATCTCCAGTTCTCTGCCGTGGGCGCGCTCCGCAAGCAACTCCACCGTCTCCTCGACCGCCGAGCGCAGGTCGAAGTCTATGATCTCGATGTCTATCTTGCCCGCTTCGATCTTGGAGAAGTCGAGGATGTCGTTGATGATGGTAAGCAGATTCTCACCAGAGGTGCGCACGGTATCGGCGTACTCCCGCTGCTCTTCGGTTAGGTCTGTGTCCAGTAGCAAGCCAGTCATGCCGATGACGCCGTTCATGGGGGTGCGTATCTCATGGGACATGTTTGCCAGAAACTCGCTTTTGGCGCGGTTCGCGGCCTCGGCGGCCTCGCGGGCGCGGCGCCATTCCTCCTCGGTCTGCTTTCGCTCTGTTATGTCGCGGGCGATAGCCGAGGCTCCAACGATGTTTCCAGACTGGTCCTTTACCGGGGCCACGGTTAAAGAGAGGGGTATACGCCTGCCGTCTTTGGAGACGCGCACGGTCTCGTACTCGGAGAGGATCTCTCCTCGCCCAACCCTTTCCAGCACCTCTTTCATCTCATCGATGCGATCAGGAGGCGTAAGAACGGAGATGTTATTGCCGACGATCTCCTCCGCTGAGTAGCCGTAGAGCTTCTGTGCGCTCGGGTTCAGGCTCACGATGGTGCCGTCCAGCGTATTGGAGTCGATGGCGTCGGAAGAGTTCTCCACAATGGAGGCTAGCTGGGAACGGGCCTCCTTTGCCTCCCTGCGCTCTGTTATGTCCTCGATCATGCCGATGATGGACTGCGCTTTACCCTCGTTGTCCCGGACCACCGAGCCGATTAGGTTTACCCAGATTCTCCGGCCATCCTTACGAATATATCGTTTCTCCTTCTGGTAGTAATCCAGGTTCTCTTCACGCAATTGACGGTTGATCTTGAGGTCCGCACCTATGTCTTCCGGGGCCGTAATCTCCGCGATGGTCTTACCGGAAAGCTCCTCAGCGGTGTAACCGAGCATCTGCTGGAACGCGGGGTTGGTCTCCAGAAGCACCCGGGTGTCTGGGGTTGCGAGGACTACTCCTATGGCGGCCTGCTCGAAGACCGTTCGGAAACTCTTCTCGCTTCGGCGTAGCTTCTCATCCATAAGGTTGCGATAAGTCATGTCGCGGCCGGTCGCCAGGATGGTTGTCTCGCCGCTTTCGTTTACGTAGGTGGTGGCGTTGAACAAGACAGGCATGCTATGCCCGTTGTGGTGGCATACGGCCATTTCGTAGTCCCGCAGACCTCCCTGTTCGAGGGCCTGACGCAACATGTCCGTTGCGTCTTCCGCGTCCGGCATGTGTGAGTCGAGAGTCGTTCCGATAAGAGCTTCCTTGGGCTCTCCGGTCATCTCTTCCATCACCAGGTTCGCGTCGTTGATCGTGCCGTCCGTGCTCAACACCAGGAGTAGGTCCAGGTTCGAATCGATCAGAGTCCGGTTGTAGTGGGCCAGCGTTCTGGCTTTCTGTTCGTTGAGGACGCTCTCGGTCGTGGCGCGCTGTAGCTGGACGGTGCGCTCCTCGATCCGGCTCTCCAGGGACTCATTGAGCTCTCTTATCTCGGCGCTCGACTTCTGATTAGTGCGCAGGAGACCCCACATACGGATCAGGATGAGCAAGAGCAAGATGGTCGAGCCTCCAGCGATTACCAGATCGACGTGACTTCCCCCAAGAAATGTGTCCAGGACAAACACAACCGGAACCATCATCGCCGCGGCTCCGAGCACCGCGATGCGCCAGCCCGAGTTCGTACTCTCCTGGCCCACGGTCTCCGTAGACAAATCCTGCATGGACGGGTGCAGGACCGCCGCCCCGAACAAACCGTAGGAAAGTAACCAGCCGGCGTTTACCACGTGGTCGGCACTGTAGCCGCCGTTTAGTAGCAGCCAGGCGTATGCAAAGTCTGCTATAGGGTGAAGGAGCACTCCCGCGATCAGCAGCCGGAAGGCCGGAAGGCGCGCGGCGGACGTGAACGCGAACCGCGCTGCCGTGGCTACCCACAGCACGCTAAGTAACGGGTAGGCGATAGATACGAGTCTAACCAACACCGTTAGAGAGCGGTCACCAGCGTAAGGCTCCGCAAGCAACACCCACACGAGCAGCCCGATACCAACCGAGATGATCGCCGCGTCCATGACAGCGCTGTAGTCGCGCCTCCCCTGACGGCGTATGAGCAGGGCCATCCCAAAGGCGACGACCGGGTAGCTGCTGAGATAGAGCGCGTCGGCGACTGAGGGAAACGGTGTCGGCACGCCAAGCAGGTTGGTGTAGAGGTTGAAGAAGACCAGGTCGCCCGCTACATACAGACCCAGACCGAAAGCGATGACGTTCCAGGCCAACCTGTTTGCAGGACGGTGCCGACTTATGCCGACAAAGAGCGCAGCCAGCATCGCGAAGCCGATGAGGTTGTAGAGGGCGGTCTGAGAAGTCCCAGACAGGAGGAAGTAGACACCCGTGGCGACGGCTACGGACACCAGGTAAATGATCCAGGCCCGGGGAACGGTACCAGGGCCAGGTCTGCCGGTTTTTTGCGTCGGGCTCATCCTGGATGCGTCGCCATCATATAGGACATCTGCATCATCGCTCCGCGTCTGTTTTTGAATCATAGATTACATTTAGTTTATCGGACATAAGCCGGAAAGACTTAAATGAATCCGCGTCGTGAAGCATCCGGGTACGATTTTCAGAGCCATCGGTGAGCAGTCCAACCTCCGCTCTCCATGGAGAGCGGAGGTTGGACCGAAGTAAAGTCTCTGAGGTCTTTTGAGGCGAGGATGGTCCTGATACCGTTGCTGGAGCCCCGGAACCACCTGTTAAACCTGTTGACTTTCGAGTGGTATGGGAGGTCGAAAGGGGAGCTTACCCACCGTACTCCATCGGGGTGTCGAGGTCGGTGAGGATGTCGGCGGGACGCTTGAGGTTGGCGGCTGCGACCTCACCGAGGTAGACGGTGTGGTCCCCGGCCTCCATCTTTCCGGTAACGCGGCACTCCAGGTGGGCGAAGGCGTCCTCGAAGAGCGGGGCTCCGGTCGCCTCGCCGGGGGTGTACTCCTGCCCGCCGACCTTGCCGTCCTCGTGCTGTAGAGGCTCGGTGAACTTGAGGGCGAGGTCTTCCTGCAAGGTGTCCAGGAAGTTCAGGGAGAAGACGCCGCCGGACTCGATCAGGTCGTGCGTGTGCTGGTCTTTCTTCACGGCCACGATGACCTGCTGCGGGTGGAACGAGACCTGCGATACCCAGCAGGTCGTGAACCCGTTCGCCTCGCCGTCCTCCCCGATCACGCCCGTAATGTAGAAACCGTAGGGGATGGTCTTCAGGATCTCGCTGCGCGTCTGCTCTTCCATGCTCTCCCTTTCTCTCTGGACTGACAGGCGCTCTTACCCCGGAGCACCCCCGCTAAACGATACTACAGCCGCCCGGAGCGGATGATTCCGATGAGCAGCAGCAGCCCCAGGATGGCGGCGAAGACGAAACCTATCAGGCCGAAGACACTCACGCCCAGGAGCCGCGCGCCGGCCTCCGAGAAGATCCCGATCATGGACGACCCGATGATGAGCGCCGCGATGAGGACGGCGAAGACGAGCCGGTTGGCGAGTATGTCCACCTTGGAGATGAGGTCGTCGAGGCCGCCGTGCTGGAAGCGCACCTCGACCTCGCCGTCCTTTAGCTCTTCGAGGAAGGAGTGGATCTGGCGCGGGTAATCCGCGTACGCGTCGGGCTGCGCGAGCTTTCGGGCAGTGCGCGCCGCCACGTAGCGCGGGTCCCTGTAACGCGCCACCACGACCTCCGCAGCCTCCGCCGCCTCCACGATGCTGGTGCGCCGCTCGCCGCCGAGCCTCTCCGCCGCGACCATCGACTCCAGCATCTGGGCCAGCTCGGCGTTGAGCTTCGTTTTGCCCTTCCGCAGGGCCTCCAGCCCGCGGTCCCGCGCCTCGGAGAGCGAGTGCTCGCGCCAGAGAGGGCCACCTAAAGCGCCCAGCGTCTCGCGCAGCTCCCGCCGCAGTTCCGTGGTGTCGCGGGGCACGAAGGTCCCGGCGAGGGGCAGTACGCGGGTCACGCCGTCCACGTCGCCGCGCCTCACGGCGGCCAGGGTCTCGGCGACGCCCCGCAGGCGCTCCAGATCCAGGGCCACCGTCTCCGTCGGGTCGGCGAGCCAGACCTCTCCGTCACCCACCACGAACCGCTCCGGCGCGAGGTCCGCCAGGAAGATCCCCTCCTCGAACGCCAGCCGCACCAGCGCCGCCGAGACCGCGCCATACCCGGACGTGTCCGGGACAGCGGACTTGGCCGGAGCTTCGAGCGTGACGCATTTGGCGGATGAGTAGCCCCGGTACACCTCCGGCACCCGCAGCCCGAACCCGTCGAGACCCCGCAGCCGCCGCGCCGTCTGGGCCGCGAAGTACATGTCGCGCCGGTGTCCCGCCAGCGCCACGAACTCCGCGACCGAGACGCTCGGGTCCAGCGGCAGACGGTCGCCCAGGCGGCGCCGCGTTAGGTCGGCGACGGGCCGCATCGCCAGCAGGTCGCGGCGGATGCCGGGGCGGTTCACGACCACGAGCGCCGGGCGCTCCCCCGGAAGCACCGCCCGGTGCGATTGCGTGAACACTCCGACCCGCGCCGGACCCTCCTCGAAGCTCAGGAAGAGCCGCTCCATCGTGTTGCCCAGCTCCCGCTCCAGGAGCGTCCGCACCTCCGCGAACGTGACCGGACGGATGGCGCCCGCCGGACGCCCGAGCTCCGCCGCGACGTCCGGCGGCAGCAGGTCCCGGCGGCTGGCGAGGTATCGGCCGAGCTCCACGAAGGTCGGGCCGAGCTCCTCGAAGGACCGGCGGAGGCGGGTCCCGACGCGGCCCGGCTCCGCGCGGCGGCGGTGGGGGATCAGGCGGCTCCCGAACACGAACCCGAACCCGTAGCGGGCTCCGACGCGCGCGATCCCGGCCACCCGCCGGGCGGGACTCTCCGGTCCCTGGTTCACTTTCTCCATGAGGAGAAGCATATCAGCGAAACGGCCCGGAGCCATCAAGGATCAGCGAGAGCGCAAGGCATGGCACCCGCTACAATGGTACGGACGACAGGAACCGACAAGGGAGGCATACGTGCAGTACGTCCACACCTGCTATCGGGTGTTCGACCTCGACCGCAGCATAGACTTCTACACCAACAAGCTCGGCCTGGAGCTCGCCCGCAAGAGCCCGATCGGTAACGACGCCACGAACGCTTTCTTCGCCGTCCCCGGCGACCCCGAGCCGCGCCTGGAGCTCACCCTCAACCACGACCAGGCGGAGCCCTACGAGCTGGGCACCGGCTACAGCCACGTAGCCTTCGCCGTCGAAGACCTCGACGCGCTGGCCGAGAAGCTGGAGCAGGCCGGCGGCGTGGACTTCGAGAGCAAGCCGCACGCCATGAGCAGCGGCACCCGCCTCTTCTTCGTCAAGGACCCCGACGGCTACCGCATAGAGTTCATCGAGCGGAAGTAGTGGTCCGGGCCGCCGACAGGGGTCGGGACCTCCGGGCGGACCTCGACTGGCTCGTCCGGCGCATCCGGGACGGGTACGAGCCGGAGAAGATCATCCTCTTCGGCTTCCTCGCCCTCGGCGAGATCCACGCGTGGAGCGACATAGACCTCATAGTCGTCAAGGACACCGACGCCAGCAGCGGGTGAAGGAGTTGCTGCCGCTGCTGCGGGGCCGTTTGATCGGCGCCGACATAATCATCTATACGCCCGAGGAGTACGAACGAGGTAAACGAGCCCGTTGGGGGCTCGTCCGGGATGTTGAGCGGGACGGAAAAGTTCTGTATGAACGCTGCTGATGATCCCTTAGCCTGGCGAAGTTTAGCGGACACGGATATGGCGGCAGCTAGTGTCCTGTTTTCGGACGAACGAGTGGGAGTGTTGGCTTCCGTCGTTTGCTTCCATGCGCAACAAGCAGCCGAAAAGTATCTCAAGGGACTGCTCGTAGCGTAAGATCAAGAACCGCCTCGCATCCACGCGCTGACGGAACTGCTACTGCGCGCAATCGTGTACGCACCCGCTTTGAACACTTTGGACCTAGAAAACGCTGCTAATGGACTGGACCAGTTCTACATCCCCAGCCGTTATCCCGCCGAGGTCGGCGGACCAGCCGGACCCATTACCGCCGGAGAAGCCGCCGCCGTCCGTCCGCGCCTGGAGGGAATACTGCCGGACCCGGACTGATCGAAACCGGCAAACTTACCCCGCCTTCTCTGTCTGACGAGTCTGCATTGATGGACGGAGAGAGCGTGCGGCGCACTAAAGTTTTCGGAGAAAAGTTCCGAAAATACTTTCAAACGGACGTGACAGATAGGGGTGAAAGAGAGGGGTGAAAGAGTGCGTGGGAACGAGCGCGGTTTCACATTGCCGGAGGTCCTGGTAACCATTGCCATACTCGGCATCCTCATAGCCGTCGCCATAATCATCTGGCTCGGCCTGCTGGAGCAGCGCCGGGTGGACGCTGCGACGAACCAGCTCGTCGCCGACCTGCGGCTGGCTCACAGTAGCGCATCCAACCAGCTCACCGACTGGCGGGTGGTGCTCAACCCGGAGAAAGCGGATGAGAGCGGAGACCCCGACTACTACATGGTGAAGCTGGCCCAGCCCTACGACCCCGATATCGCGGGAAACCCTTCGCCCGCCGTGGCTTCCGGCACTCCGCCGCGTCCACGCCACTTCCCGGCAAACGTAAAGATCGTGAACATCAATGGCAACCTGGACTCTGGAAGTTGGATCGTCGCGCCGTCGCAGGCCGACAAGACCCGCACGCTGGAGTTCAACAGCGACGGTACGATGAGGTTCTATCAGGCCGTCAGCGGCTCCACCTGCGTAACCGTTGATGGAGATCCCCAGAACCGGGTGGTCGTGCTGGCCGCCACCTCCCGCGTGAAGGTGAAAGACGGAGCCTGCTGACGGTCATCCTGGCCGACAGCAGCTGGATATTAGACGAGAGATATTACCTACTTGAGCCGTGCCCCGGAGTCGAAATCCGGTGCGCGCCTCCAGCCCGGCCAAAACGCGGCAACCCCCTGATGAGCGGCTACTTTCGGGAGACCGGCCTTCCCGGAACCAGGTTCGTCCGTAGCTGCGGCCACTCGGGGCGACACGCCTGCCCTGACAGGGTGTTTCTTCTCATGGAAGCTTCTCGTTGGAGATCTGCGCTCCCGTAAGCGCGCCGCTCCTGGCCCGCGTCGGAGGACTTGCTCTATGTCCGGGCGGGTTCCGCGCCGGTTGGGGCAGGGGGAAGAGGCGGAGGAAGCGCTCCACCGCCGATTCGTCGCCCTTCAGGTTGAGGTCCCCCGAGCGCAACGCCTCTGCGAGTGGGCGGCCGTCGTAGACCAGCGCCGCCAGCGCGCCGGGGTCGGTCTCAATAGTCGCGTCGGGCCGGTCGGCGACCCCGCGGGAGATCTCGAAGCGGCCGTCAGCCACCTCGGCGCGGAAGCTCTCCTCTCCCAGCCTGATCTCGTAGGTAGCGCTGAAACCCTCGGCGGCGCTCGCGTCGAACATCGTCCTGAACGAGAGGATGAGGGAATCGACACTCAGCTCGGCGTCGCGGGGCTTCGAAGGGGAGCGGGCGCCCCAGCGTCCCAGCGAGAGGACCGCCGGCTCCAGCTCAGCGCCCCACTCGGTCAGCTCGTAGATCCTCGAAGCCGCCGGCGGGGGTAGCTTCCTCCGCCGCACCACCCCGGCACCCTCCAACTCGCGCAGGCGCTGAGAGAGGACATTGGGGCTGGCATTAGGCAGGCCCGCCCTGAGATCGGTGAAGCGCTTCGGCCCCAGCAGCAACTCGCGGACTACCAGGAGCGCCCAGCGCTCGCCAACCAGGTCGAGGGCGTGGGCGGCGGCGCAGCCATCGTCGTAGGTGCGCCTCTTCGGTGCGCGCGTGGTCGCCATAACCAGGATTCTATCACCGGAAGTTACAAGTTACATTCATTTAATCTCATTTACAAATTCATCAGTTAAATTCTAGGACTATAGCTGTAAGCTCAGGTCAGACTACGAACCCGAGGAACGGAGGCGGATGAGTTCGACGAGTGAGAGGAGACGCTGGATCGCCCTCTACGTGCTGTGCATCGGGATGCTCATGATCGTCCTCGACGCGACCGTGGTTAACGTGGCGCTGCCGTCTATCCAGGAGGACCTCGGCTTCTCGCAGTCGGGGCTGGCCTGGGTCGTCAACGCCTACCTGATCTCCTTCGGCGGCCTGCTGCTGCTCGCCGGACGGCTTGGAGACCTCGTCTCCCGCAGGGGCGTCTTCCTGGCCGGCATCGGGGTATTCACGGTGGCGTCGCTCGTGTGCGGGGTCGCGCGGAGCCAGGAGATGCTGGTTGCTGCGCGCTTCGTTCAGGGCGTGGGCGGCGCGATGACCTCGGCCGTGATCCTGGGCATGATCGTCACGATGTTCCCCGGACCGCGGGAGCAGGCCAGGGCTATCGGCGTCTTCGCCTTCGTCGCCTCCGCCGGCGGCGCGGTTGGTCTGCTCGTCGGCGGCGTCCTGACCCAGTCGATAAGCTGGCACTGGATCTTCTTCGTGAACGTACCCGTTGGCGTAGCGACGGCGGTGCTCGCCAGGCGGCTGATCGAACCCGACAAGGGCATCGGGTTCGGCCACGGCGCGGATGTCCCGGGCGCGGTCCTTATCACCAGTGCTCTAATGCTCGGCGTCTACACTATCGTCGAGCCGGCCGCCGACCTCGGCTGGGGGGCCGGTCGCACTCTGACGCTGGGCGTCCTCTCGCTACTGTTGCTCGCCGCCTTCATCGCTCGCGAGGCGACCGCGCGCAGCCCGCTGATGCCGCTTGGGATCTTCCGCTCGCGCAACGTCGCGGGGGCGAACGTGATCCAGGTGCTGAGCGTCGCGGGGATGTTCGGGATGTTCTTCCTCGGCGCGCTGTATCTGCAGCGCATCCTCGCCTACGACGCCCTGGAGACCGGTCTCGCGTTCCTGCCCGTCACGATCATCATGGGTACTCTGTCGGTCCGCTATACCGACCGTCTGGTCATGCGCTTCGGCGCGAGGACGATGGTGCTCGGCGGGCTCGCGCTGTTCATGGTGGGGCTCGCCCTGTTTACGCGGGCGCCGGTCGGTGGCGGCTACGTGATCCACGTCTTTCCGGTAATGGTCCTGCTCGGCACCGGCGCCGGCCTCTGCTTCCCGGCGCTCATGACGCTGGCGATGTCGGGCGTTACGACGGGCGACGCGGGTCTTGCCTCCGGCCTGATCAACACGACGGCGCAGGTCGGTGGCGCCCTGGGATTGGCCGTGCTCGCGACCCTGTCGGCGTCGCGGAGTAGCGAGTTGATCCGGGACGGCCAG
>DASSMB010000104.1:0-10443 GCA_035689095.1 Rubrobacteraceae bacterium
ATCGCCACGACGAGGCCGGAGCGCTGGGCGCGCATGACGGGCAGCACCGCGCGGGTGACGTTCATCGGGCCGAAAAGGGTGGTCTCGATCTGAGCCCGGAAGGCCTCAGGGTTGATCTCCTCGAAGAACCCGGCGTAGAAGTTGCCCGCGTTGTTGACCAGCACGTCGATCCGGCCGGACCGCTCGACGGCATCCCGCACGGCCGCCTGGGCGTCCGCGGGGCTGGTGATGTCCAGCTTGACGACCAGCAGATCGTCCCGGGCGCCGCCCAGGGCCTGCTCGACGGCCTCGGGGCGACGGCCGGTGGCGACGACCGCGTTGCCGGAGGCCAGCGCGGCCTTGGCGATGTCCACGCCCATGCCACGGCCCGCGCCGGTAATAAACCAAACCTTCTTGTCAGTCATGTGTTCCACGTCCTTTCTTGTTCATGAGATCGATTCGGAACCGCGAGAGGCTCGCCGCAGTCCCGATGTCCCTGCTGGACCTGATAGGTCAGGCTCCGGCCCGGCGGGGCGCTCGCGGGCGAGCAGCACGATCAGCGCGCCCAGCAGCGAGAACCCGGTGGTGACCAGCACCGCAACGTTCCAGCCGGAGAGAAGGCCGGCCGCTCCGGGGGCGGCGTCCGAGCGAGTGAGCAGCACCGTGACGACGGTGATCCCGATACCGGACCCGACGTAGCGGGCGGTGTTGTTGGCGCCGCTGCCCATCGCGGTGCGGTCGGCGGGCACGCTGGCCACCGCCTGGCGACCCAGGGCCGCGTTGAGGACACCGTTGGCGGCGCCGGCCACCAGCAGACCGGGCAGCAGGCGTCCGATAGAGCTGTCTGGGGTAAGGCCGATCAGCGCGAGTTGGCCCGCTGCGCACCCCACCAGCCCGCCGACCAGCAAGGCCCGAGGTGACACCCGCGCCGGCAGCCACCGGGCGCCCAGGGCACTCACCGCGCTCGTCGCCGACCACGCCAGCAGCACGACCGCCGCCAGCACCGCCCCCACGCCCATGCCGCGCTCGAGCACCGTCGG
The DNA here is from genome assembly GCA_035689095.1 of Rubrobacteraceae bacterium. GTDB lineage: Bacteria > Actinomycetota > Rubrobacteria > Rubrobacterales > Rubrobacteraceae > JACDDK01. The sequence continues at coordinate 1,020 of DASSMB010000104.1, forward strand.
CACCAACGACATCAGCGCGAGCACCCCGGCCCCTGCAGCCAGCGCGCCCACCGTCGCCCCGAGAAAGTCGGGCCGGCCGAGCAACGCGAGGTCGAGCATCGGGTGCGCGATCCGCCGCTCCACGGCCACGAACGCGGCGACCAGCGCCAGCCCGAGGGCCAGCAGCCCGATCACCGGTAGCTGGTTCCACCCCGTCCGGCCCTCGACCAGTCCCGCCATCAAGGCAGCGAGTCCCAGCCCGATCAGCAGCGTGCCGGCCACGTCAACTGGTCGAGGCTGCGCCGCCCGCGACTCGGACAGCAGCGCCCGGCCGGCTACGGCGAGCGCCGCAGCGGCCAGCGCCGTCAGCAGGTAGGGCAGCCGCCAGCCGCCGATGGTGTAGAGCCCGGCGGCCAGGATAGGTCCGACCGCGACCCCGGCGCCAAGCGCGGCGCCCCACACGCCGGTCGCCCGCGCCCGCGCCGAACCAGACGGAAAGGCGTGCCCGATCAGGCCGAGGCCGCAGGCGATTACCGCCGCCCCACCGAGGCCCTGCAATACGCGGCCGAGGACCAACACGAGCGCGTTCGGGGCGAGCGCGCCGAGCACCGAGGCTCCGGCCAGCACCAGCGCCCCGGCGAAAAACGTCCGGCGCCGCCCGTAATCGTCGCCGATCGCTCCGCTGCTCAGCAGCCCGGCGGCCGTCCCGACGTTCATCGCGCTGAGCACCCAGGCCTGCGCGCCGGGCCCGGCACCCAGATCGGCGGCCGTGCCGGTCAGCGTCGTAAGCGGAGTGGTGAACGCGACGAGGACCAGCAGCGTTCCCGCCGCCGCGACGGCGAGGGTGCCGCCCGGGTCGGCCCGCCGCGTCGTCACCGCAGCGGAAGGTTCTTTGGTCATGGCGCTTCTCATATTCTTTCTCTTCTCGTCTCGTTGTCAGCAGACCCCGCACCTACCAATGCTGGATCTCTTCTTGAACAAAAGTCCAACCGGCTTGTCCGGATCGAGATTGACTTCCTCTGTCTGACGCTGATTGTAGGGTCATCGCGGCGCATGGTGATATAACGATTGTCGAGAATGGTTGTACTATCCTGCAAATCGTGGAGATGGGTGTTGCGGGAACGAGCGAAGAGGCTGCTATGGATTTGATGAACCGTACACAGTCAGAGCGCGAGGCGCCGAGAGCGCAAGCCAGTCGAGACGAATTGGTCGAGCGTATCGCGCGGGCCGTCCGCGAAGAGGGGACTGCCGAGCCGCTGGAAGGGCTTCGGCTCCGCCGCGCATCCTCGGCCACGGAGCTGGGGCACGGCGTCTCCTTCCCCGCCTTGTGCGTAATCGCGCAGGGCAGCAAGGAGATCTGGCTGGGCGACAATCGCTACAGGTACGATCCCGCGCATTACCTCATCACCACCGCCGCGCTGCCCATCACGACCCGGATCACCGAGGCGTCTGAGGAGCGACCGTATCTGGGCGTCGTTCTGAGGCTTGACCCCTCCCTCGTCGGCTCTGTCATGGTCGAGGCCGGTCACCCCGCGCCGCACGGCCATGCCGCCGTGAAGGCCATCGACGTGAGCCCGCTGGACACGGGCCTGCTGGACGCTGTGGTGCGGCTCGTCAGGCTTCTGGACTCACCAGCCGAGACGCGCTTCCTCGCGCCGCTGGTCAAGCGGGAGATCGTCTACCGGCTCCTCAGGGGAGAGCAGGGCGGCAGGCTCCGTCACACCGCGGTCCTCGGCGGCCACAGCCATCTCATCGTCAGGGCCCTGGAGCGGCTCCGCGAGGACTTCGACCAGCCGCTCCGGATCGAGGACATCGCACGCGAGTTCGGCATGAGCGTCTCGGGCTTCCACCACCACTTCAAGGCGGTCACCGCGATGAGCCCACTGCAGTTCCAGAAACAACTGCGGCTCCAGGAGGCCCGCCGTCTCATGCTCGGTGAGGACCTCGACGCCGCGAGCGCCGGCTACCGGGTGGGCTACGGCGACGCCTCGCACTTCACCCGCGAGTACAAGAGGCTCTTCGGCGCGCCGCCGGCGCGCGACGTCGAACGGCTGCGGGAAGCTTCTATGGAAAGCGCCAGCCTATAAGCCGATTAGAAGCCGCTGATCGGTCTGCTTGACTCGCCGCCGCCGCGGGCAAGTAAATAGTCGAACGATCTTAGGAGGACGCCATGCAGATCATCAGGAACACCGTCGAGACCGCGACCGGGCCGGGCGAGTGGTTCACCGGCACCGTCTACATAGACGCGCTCGCCGCGCCATCGGAGCCTTCCCGCCTCGCGGCCGCCAGCGTCCACTTCACCCCCGGCGCTCGCACCGCCTGGCACACCCACCCCTTCGGACAGACCATCTACGTCACCGAGGGCGTGGGGCTGTGCCAGCGCCGCGGCGGAGAGATCGAGGTAATCCGGCCAGGCGACCGCGTGTTCTTCGAGCCGGGCGAGGACCACTGGCACGGGGCCGCCCCCAATCGCTTCATGACCCACATCGCGATGCACGAGGTCGACGATGAGGGCAGCCCCGTCACCTGGGGCGAGCACGTCAGCGACGAGGAGTACGGAGCCGCGCCACCCATCGACCAGTGACGAAGCTCCTCCTCGCCGGCCGTGGGCTCGCGTACGCCGTCCTGCGGCTCCGAGCCTCAGTTCCCCCTCTCGACGACCATTGCGATGCCCTGTCCGACACCTATGCACATGGTGGCCAGTCCGTAACGCACCTCTTCCCTGCGCCCCATCTCGTGGATCAGGGTGGTCAGGATACGCGCGCCCGAAGCTCCTAGCGGGTGTCCGAGGGCTATCGCTCCGCCGTTGGGGTTTAGCCGCTCGTCTTCGGGGTCCATCCCCCACTCGTACAGGACGGCCAGGCTCTGCGCGGCGAAGGCTTCGTTCAGCTCGATCAGTCCCACGTCGTCCAGCGTGATGCCGGCACGATCGAGCGCCTTCTTCGTGGCGGGGACGGGTCCTATGCCCATGACGCGCGGCGGGACTCCGGCTACCCCTATGCTCTTTATCTTCGCCAGGGGCTTCAGACCGTGGGCCTCGGCGTACTCCTTCGAGACCACGAGCACGGCGGCCGAGCCGTCGTTGAGGGTGCTGGAGTTGCCGGCCGTAACGCTGCCGTCCTTCGTAAAGGCGGGACGGAGCTTCGCCATCTTCTCCAGGGAGGCGTCGCGGCGGGGTCCCTCGTCGGCCTCCACGATAGTCTCGGACTTGCGGGTCTTTACGGTTACGGGTGTGATCTCATCCCGAAACCTCTTCTCGTCCGTCGCGGCCACAGCCTTCTGGTGGCTGCGGAGGGCGAAGCGGTCCTGGGCCTCGCGAGAGATGTCGTAGTCGCCGGCGAGCCTCTCGGGCTCCTGCTCTTCGGAGGTAACGGCGAAACGCTCCTCGGCCAGGTTCTCGGCGGTCATGCCCAGGGAGTCGGTGTGGCCCAACGCCTCCATCTTCGGGTTGACCAGGCGCCAACCCAGGGTGGTATCGTACATGGTCGTGTGGCCCGTGGGAAAGGCCCGCTCGGGCTTGGGCATCACGAACGGAGCCCGGCTCATGGACTCGACGCCTCCGCCCACGTACACGTCCGCCTCGCCGAGCATGACGGCCCGCGCGGCGTTAGAGACGGCTTCCAGGCCGGAGCCACACAGCCTGTTCACCGTCGCTCCGGCAACCGTCTCGGGGAAGCCGGCGAGGAGTAGTGACATCCTCGCCACGTCGCGGTTATCCTCGCCGGCCTGGTTGGCGCAGCCGAAGTAGACGTCCTCGACTTCCGAGGGTGGTACTCCGGTGCGGTCCATCAGAGATTCCAGGGCTACCGCCCCGAGGTCATCTGGGCGGACGGGGCTGAGGGAGCCGCCGTGCTTGCCTATGGGCGTGCGTACCGCGCCCACGATCCAGGCTTCGTTTATTCCTCCGTAAGCCATACTTCAGTTCTCCTTTCAGCCGAGGGTTGGATCCAGCCCTCGCCATCGAACGTCTTCTTCCCGCTCACTTCCTCGCCGCCTCGGTCCTGGCCTTCAGGTCGCGCAGGACCTCTAGCTCTTCATCCGTCGGCGGCTCGGTGGTCGCTACGTTCTCCGCCACCTTCAGGTCCCAGCCCGTCGCTTCACGCGCCTGCTCGACGGTCGCGCCGGGGTGCAGAGCCATGAGGGTGAACTCTTTAGTCTCGGGATCGGGCCTGAGGACGCCGAGGTCGGTGATGATCACGGTGGGACCGCCGCCCGTATAGCCCAACTCTTTGCGCGAGTCGCCGCCCTCGCGGTGTCCGACCGAGGTCACGAAGGAGAGCTTCTCGACGAAGGCGCGGGGCTTCTGACGCAGGATCACGACGACCTCCCTGGCAGACGCCGCTATCTCCGGCGCTCCTCCCGCTCCGGGGAGGCGCACCTTCGGGGAGTCGTAGGGACCGACGACGGTGGTGTTGATGTTCCCGTAGCGGTCTATCTGCGCCGCGCCCAGGAAGCCGACGTCCACGCGCCCGGCCTGCAGCCAGTAGTTGAATACCTCCGGCACCGAGACGACCGAGTCGGCGTGCTCGGCCAGGACACCGTCGCCGATGCTGAGTGGCAGCACGTCCGGCTTGGCGCCTAAAGTTCCCGACTCGTATACCAGGAAGCAGTCCGGCGCGTGCGTGGCGCGGGCCAGGTTCGCCGCTTCGCTCGGAAGGCCGATGCCGACGAAGCACACCACCCCGTCCCTCAGCTCGCGGGACGCGGCCACGGTCATCATCTCGTCGGTGGTGTATGAGCCTTCGGCTTTGCCGTTGGCCTTGTCTATGCTTGCGTCTGCTCTTGCGTCCGTCACCGGACCACCTCCTCTTTGCGAATGCTCTTCATATACTCGGCGAAGTCTTCCGTCCCGAGGACGTGGCGCTCCATCCAGGACTGAAACTTCTCCCGGTCGCGGCTGATCGGGTCCCAGTCGCCGTAGAAGGCGTTGGCGCGGTCGTAGTAGCCGTCGGCGTAGGACGGGTGCGCGCCGCCCGGCTCTACCGAGATAGCGTCCACGGCAACGGAGGGCAGCACGATCTGGAACGGCCGGGGCTCGAACGCCTCGACCACTTCCTCGACCGTGACGATGACCTTCTTCGCCGAGAGCGCGGCCTCCTTCTGGATGCCGATGATGCCCCAGATAGCAACGTTTCCCCTCCGGTCGGCCTGCTGGGCGTGGATTATCGCCACGTCCGGGTTGAGCGCGGGCACGGCCATTAGTCTCTCGCCGGTGAACGGGCACGTTACCGGGGCTATGGTCTTCGTCACTTTGGGCAGATCGGTGCCGACATAGCCGCGCAGCACGGCGAAGGGGAGGTTGGAAGCTCCGGCGACGTAGCGGTTCGCCATCCCGGCGTGGGAGTGCTCCTCTATCTCTAAGGGCCGGGGCCAGCCCTTCTCGACGGCGTCGCGGAAACGGTGCAGGGAGCCCACGCCGGGGTTGCCGCCCCAGGAGAAGATGAGCTTGTCGGCGCACCCCATCCCGATCAGTTGGTCGTAGATCAGGTCCGGCGTCATGCGGACGAGCGTCAGACCTTTGCGCTCCTGGCGGATGATCTCGTGCGCCCCCGCGGTCGGGATGAGGTGCGTGAAACCCTCGATGGCTACCGAGTCGCCGTCATGCACCAGCTCCGCGACCGCCTCGCGCAGCGTCGTTATCTCACTCAACTTAGGTTCTCCCTTCCGAGAGCGAGATAGCCTCGCGGCGTTATCCCGGCTCCTGTTCGTTGTACGGGATCAGCGGGTCTTACGTCACTCCGCCAGCCGCATCTACACTTCATTCCGCGCTCCCTCATGTATCCTCCTGTGTTTCCAGTGCCCCGCCATCGAGTTCAGCAAAGACGCTCTGAGCTACGGCGAAGGCGGCGTTGGCGGCCGGCACACCGCAGTAGATAGCACTCTGGAGCAGGACTTCGCCTATCTCTTCTTCCGTGAGCCCGTTACGCAGCGATGCCCGGACGTGCATCTTCAGCTCTTCCAGGTGTCCCAGCGCGATGAGGGCGGTCATGGTGATGCAGCTTCGCGTCTTGCGGTCCAGGCCGGGGCGCGTCCAGATCTCACCCCAGGCGTAGCGGGTGATGAGATCCTGGAAGTCGGCGGTGAACCTGGTGGTGCGCGCCGTCGCCCGGTCAACGTGCTCGTCGCCCAGGACCTCGCGGCGCACCTTCATGCCTCGGTCGTGGAGAGGATCGCTCATCTTCCTCCTCCGGCTACCGGAGCGAGATGGTCCAGGATCGCCCGCGTCACGGTTTCGGGTTGCTCCACGTTCGCCAGGTGCGCCGCCTGCTCCACGACTACGAGACGGGCGCTGGGGATCGAGTCGCGGATGAACTCGGCCTTGTCCACCGGCGCGGCCGGGTCGTCAGCCCCGGCGATCACGAGCGTGGGAGCCTGTATCCTTCCGATCCTCTCCGGCAAGTCTGCTACCGAGATTGCCTCGCAGCATCCCGCGTATCCCTCCACCGGGGTGTCGCGCAGCATGCGCCCGGCCCACTCGACGAGGTCCGGGCGGCTCTTGTGAAACGCTGGCGTGAACCAGCGCTCCAGAACAGCGTCGGCGATCTTCGCGACACCGTCTTCCCGGACCGTCCGGGCACGAGAGCTGTACGCGTCGGGATCGAAGCGGGCCGAGGTGCAGCACAGCACCAGACGTTCGATACGCCCGGGAGCCTCACTCGCCAGCCACATCCCAACCATTCCTCCGATAGATAAGCCGCAGAACGAAGCGCGTTCGATCTCCAGCCGGTCCAGGAGCGCCAGTACGTCTTGACCGAGGTCGTCCATCCCGTAAGGACCGGGCGGAACAGGGGAACCTCCGTGTCCGCGGTGGTCGTAACGCAACAGGCGGAAGCGTTCGCTCAAGGCGGGAGCCTGCTCGTCCCACATACGGAACGTCGTGCCCAGAGAGTTCGCCATGACCAGCACGGGCGCGTCCTCGGGACCTTCCAGGACATGGTGCAGCTCGACGGTGTTCTCCGTCATCCGGATACCTCCTTGCGGTACAGGTCTAATGCCCGGTCCACAAACTCCCCGGCCGATCCCAGGTAGCGCCCTGGATCGAGCGCGGCGTCGATCTCTTTCTCGGAGAGGACTTCCCTGACTTCGGACTCGGAGAGAAGCTCCTCGCGCAGCGACTTCCCGCTCTCGAACGTCCGCCGGGAGGCGGCTTTTACGGCCTCGTGGGCCTTCAGCCGCCCGAGATGCTCCGAGAGGATCGTCGTGACGTGCTCGGCGAGGATCAAACCTCCCGTCGCACCGAGGTTCTCCAACATCCTCTCCGGGTAGACTTCCAGACCCTCCGCCACCTCGCGCACCGCCGCCGCCGCTCCGCCGGTGAGGGCGAGCGCGTCGGAGAGGGCCTGCCACTCGGAATGCCAGGCTCCGCCCGCGGCCCGCTCGTGCTCCTGAACCATCGCCGCTTGCAGCGTGCGCGCGAGGTCCTGGACGCGCCTGACGTTCGCGGCGGCGGTTACGGAGAGGATGGGGTTGCGCTTGTGGGGCAGGGTCGAGGAGCCGCCGCGACCATCGCCCGCGGGTTCGGCGACCTCGCCGACCTCGGTCTGGGCCATCAGGATTACGTCGAGAGATATCTTCCCGAGGACGCCCGCAGCGAGCGAGAGCGCGCTCCCGACCTCCGCGACCCGGAACCGTCCGGTGTGCCAGGGGACGACGGGCTCGGCGAGGTCCAACTCCCGCGCGAACTCCCGCAATACTTGTGTTCCGTCCCGCCCGAGGGAGGCGAGCGTCCCGGCGGCGCCCCCGAGCTGCGCGGCCAGCCCCGAGTCACGCACGGTACGCAGCCTACCGCGCGCCTCCAGTACGGATACGAGCCAGCCTGCGGCCTTGAGGCCGAAGGTCGTGGGGAGGGCCTGCTGGAGCAGCGTGCGGCCGGGCATCAGGGTATCGTGGTGGGTATCCGCGAGCCGGGCGCAGGCCGATGCGAGAGCGTCCAGCTCGGCCAGGATCCGGCCGAGCGCGTTCCGGCAGACGAGCATCGCGGCGGTGTCCGTGATGTCCTGGCTGGTCGCGCCCTTGTGGACGTGGCGGGCGGCGTCTTCCGACACTTCGGAGACGGCTCCGGTGAGCGCCTTGACGAGCGGCGGGACGGGGTTGCCGTAGGCGAGTCCCTCGTGGCCGATCTCCGCCGGGTCGAAGAGGCTGGCGTCGCAGCGGGAGACGATGGCCTCAGCCGCCTGGGCCGGGATCAGGCCGGCTCGCGCCTCCGCGACGGCCAGGGCCCCTTCCGCGTCGAGCATGGCCTGCAGCCATGCCCTCCCCGAGACAGCTTCGCGGAACCCGTCCGGGACGAAGATCGGCCCGAATAGCTCATCGGACATCCGTCATTCCCCGAACCCGAAGAACGCGGTCTGGTGCTCGCCCTGAAGATGCACGTCGAAGCGCAGCACGCCTCCCTCGGTGCGGGCGATCAACGTCCCGCGAAGCTCCGGGTCTTCGATGGACTGGAGGACGGGGTCCTTAGCGTTCCGCTCCTCCTCGTCGGGGAAGTAGATGCGGGTCACGGCGCGCTTGAGGAGGCCGCGGGTGAAGACGGAGACCATTATGTGCGGGGCCTGGGTCGTCCCGTCCGGGCCGGGCACGGGGCCGGGCTTGACGGTGACGAAGGAGAACTTTCCGCCTTCCCTGGTCCCGGAGCGGCCGAAGCCGGAGAACTCCTCGTCCAGGGGGACGTCGTCCCGCTCATCGGCGGGATGGTTGTAACGACCCGAGGTGTTGGCCTGCCAGATCTCGACCATCGCGTCCGGCACTATCTCGCCCGCGCCGTCGTAGACGGTTCCCTCGACCTTTATGGCCCTCGGATGGTCCGGCGGGACCAACTCGGAGCGGTCCCGGTCGAGGAGCGCATCGTGGAAAAAGGGGCCTATCGTCTGGGAGGGTGTGATCTCGGGGGCCATCAGTGGTTCTCCCTCGGGGTCGCGTTGCGTCCTTCGAGCACGATGTCGAACTTGTACCCGAGCGCCCACTCCGGCACGGTGGTTTCGAGGTCGAAGGTCGAGATCATGCGCTGCTGCGCCTTCGGGTCGCCCACGGACTGGAAGATGGGGTCCTGCCCGAAGAGAGGGTCTCCGGGGAAGTACATCTGGGTGATGAGGCGCGTCCTGAACGCCGGGCCGAAGAGCGAGAAGTGTATGTGCGCCGGCCGCCAGGCGTTGTCGTGGTTCTTCCACGGGTACGCGCCCGGCTTGATCGTGACGAAGCGGTAATTACCGTCGTTGTCGGTGAGGCACCTACCCGCGCCGGAGAAGTTCGGGTCGAGCGGCGCCGGATGCCGGTCGCCCTTGTGGATGTATCGCCCGGCGGCGTTCGCCTGCCAGACCTCGATGAGGCTGTTCCTCACCGGGCGCCCGTCACCGTCGAGCACGCGCCCCGTGACGATGATCCTCTCTCCCAGCGGCTCCCCCGAGTGCTGGCGCGTCAGGTCGCTGTCAAGCTCCCCTATCGGGTC
>DASSMB010000105.1:0-4707 GCA_035689095.1 Rubrobacteraceae bacterium
TAGTCTTCAGGCCCGCGTACTCCATCATCGTTTGATGACTTCGAACGGGCTGTGACACTCCCGGCAGATGTACGAGTAGACCATCAGGTGCGGCCCGTACTCGGAGACCATCTCGACGTCGCCGGAGTCGCACCACGGGCAGGCCAGAAGCCGCCGCTCCTCTTCCTCGCCGACGGGGCCCGCTACGATCTTTCTAAGCGTCTCTGGAGTTGGTTCCACTGGTTCCACGGCAGCTCTCCGTACTCCCATCTACCCTCGCTCTCATCGCGTTCGACCGGGACCTCTATGCCGCATCCCTGGAGCAGCGGGACGATCCGGTCCAGGTACCTCTGGCGCATCTCCTCGTTGCTCATGCTCGTAAGTCCCTCCGCCCCGAGCGCCTCTATACCCGGCTCTCCGTTGGGACCGAACCAGCAGAGCATCTCAGGGAGTAGGTCGTCCACGCGCTCCTGAAAGAGCCTGCGGCCGCGCTCCTCGTAGGAGATCTGGCGCACGAGCCCTTCCGCGTACGCCGACGTGAGCTTCTCTTCGTCCAGGATGCGGTGCGCCCTGCGAGCTAGTGCCTCGTACCTGGAGTTCTCCACGGCCTCCAGCACGACGTTCACCGCCGGTCCGACGAGCGCGAGCGCCGCGACGACGTTCGACCAGCTCGGCAGAGGCTCGTCGAGGAAGCTGACGGAGTAACGCCGCGCCCGGTCGATCTCACCCTGGAGCCCCGTGGGCGCTTTCGGCCACGGCAACTCTTCGAGCAGCGGGTAGATCGCGCGAGAGTGCCCCAGCTTGTCCTGCGTTATGGCGGCGCAGGCGGCGGTTGACTCCAGCAGCGGACCGGCGTCGGCCCACTCGGAGACGCGCCGTCCCAGGAAATACTCGTTGTCTCCTATAACCGCGATCAGATTGACCAGCGCGGCGAGCGCGTGGTCGTCGTCCACCAGGAACTCGCTCCCCGCGCCGCGCGACGGCGCCACTTCTTCGGTGACTTCGGGACGCTCGCTCACGCTTCCACCTCCACTTCCGTCGCCTCCTCGCGCTCGGCCCAGTAGATCTGGCCCTCCGGCACGAGCGACATCTCCAACCAGTCTTTCCCATAACGCTCCAGCGCGAGCTTCGACGCTTCCTCCGCGTCCGAGGCTTCGATGTCGCCCCGGTGCTCCAGGGGCTCGTCGTACTCGGTGCGCGCGAAGACCATGTACTTCTCCATCGCTCCTCCCTACTCGGGCCGGATGACCCGGACGATAGCCTTGCTCGGCACCACGAACATCTCCCGCCAGCGCCACTCGTCATACATCAGGTGCGCGTAGACGGCGGCGTCTACCGGCTCGGCGGCCCGGACGTTGCCGTTGTGCCTGAGCGGGTGCTCTTCGCCGACGCGGGCCGTGAAGACCTCGTAGTTATCCACCGGACGCATCAGACGACCCCCACCTGCTTGAGTTGCTTCCTGCCCAGCGGGGTGATGTCCTTCCTCGACCACGTGGGCCAGACGACCTCTATCTCTACCTCCTCGACGCCGGGCATCTGGAGGAGCCGCTCCTCGACGTCCTCCTGGATCATGTCCATCGCCGGACAACCCATGCAGGTGTACGTCAGCTTGATGTCCACCCTGTTCCCGTTCACCTCGATGCCCCGGATGAGGCCGAGGTCCACGAGGCTGATCGGGTACTCCGGGTCTAGGACTTCCCGAAGTGCGTCTCGCGCCTCTTCCGCCGTTACGCTAACTCTCTCCTCCCGCATCGCTACACCGCCCCATTGCCGTAGAGTTCCTTGTAGCCGCGCTGGAGGTGCTCGACGTACTCTTCGTTGTTTGGGCCGCGGTCCTTCCAGCGCTTGAGCACGTCGTCCCAGGAGATCTCACCGTCCTCGAACATCCACCGCTTCTCCTCCGCGTCGAACTGGGCCGGGAACGGGCAGTCTATGACGTACTTCCGCTGCTCCTCGTCGTAGTGAGCCGGCGCGTCGAGCCCGAGGGACTCGCACAGCGGGACCGTGTGGGACATCCAGGTCTGCCTTAGCTGGTCGTTGGTCGAGCCCTTGTAACCGTACTCGATCTGCTCGTTGTGCCGCTTCTTGCCGTCCGGCAACCCGAACCACTCCAGCGTCAAGACGAACATCCAGTCAACCGCCCGCTGAAGCTCCTCTTTCTTCTCCGGGTCCTTCGAGAACACCCGCATCCACTTCTCCCCGTGCCGCAGGTGGAAGTTCTCCTCCCGGTCAACCTTCACGAGCGCCCGCTTCCACGGCCCATACGAGCAGTTGCGGTGAATGTCGCTCAACAACACGAACCCGGCCCTGTCGTAGAAGCCGTTCGCCACGACCAGCTCCGTGAAGCTCTCCAGCGGAACGTCGAAGGCGTATGGATACTTGAACTGCTTCGGCTTCCGCTCGTAGACGAGCTCCTCCGTGTCCACCCCGAGGTCGCGGAGCATCCGGTAGGCGATGTGCGCGTGCCCGAGCTCGTCCTGCACGATCCCCATGACCGTGATGTAGTTGTTCACGCTCGGCAGCGTCGAGAAGTCCCTCGTCGCGCGCATGTAGGCCGGAGCGCTTATCAGCTCCGTGTCGGCGGAGACGATGAGAGTCCGCTTCAAACCCTCGATGTACCGCTCCGTCGCCTGAGCAGAGTCCTCGATCAACCTCCCGCTCTTGATCCTGTCGAGAAGTATCTCCTCGGTTACAGCCGTCGTGCTCACGCGTCCTCTCTTTCCTGGCTCTCCTGATGCCATAACAATATAACTGACCGGACAGTCAAAATCAAGCCGTTCTCGTCTCTTTCTGCTGTTCTCTCTCCAGCTTGTAGACCTTTCGGACGTTCTTGTGCAGGATGCCTTCCAGGGTCTCGCGGTCGAGACCGAGGTTGGCGACGGCCTGGGCGTTTACTTTAGGTCCGGGGACGCCGGGCCAGTCGGTGCCGAAGATCATCTTCCGGGCCAGCCGCTCGAAGTCGTAGTTCCTGTAGTAGTCGGGCAGCTTCTTCGGCGGGAGGCCGGAGACCTCGATGTAGACGTTGGGGCGCATCAGCGTGATGAAGGCCGCGGCGTCGTACCACCAGCCGCGTCCGCCGTGGGCGAGGACGACGGAGAGACCGGGGAAATCGCGGGCGACGTCTTCTATCAGGGCGGGGTCGGCGTATCGGTTCGTTGCGCCGGGGAAGACGCTCGTGCCGCAATGGAACACCACCGGAAAGTCCTGTGCCTCGCAGAAGGCGTATGCCGGGTAGAGCATCCGGTCGTTGGGGGCGAAGGAGCCGTGGACGGGGTGGAGCTTCAGGCCGACGGCGCCCAGAGAGATCTGGCGCTTCAGATCCCCGACGAGCGGGTAGTGCAGGTGCGGGTTAAGGTTCGCCATCAGCCGGAAGCGCTCGGGGTTGTGCTCCAGGATCGGGATCAGGTCCTCGACGGGCTGTATGCCGGTGGACTTCGGGCTGTACTCGCAGAACAGAATGGCAATGTCCACGCCCTCGTCAGCCATGTACTCGTCGAAGCGAGCGGGGAGGATCGTCCCCTCTTCGTCGTAAAGCTCGTCGTGCGGCACGCCCTTACCGAAGTTTCGTGCCCAATCGCGCCACTCAGGCTTGAGCGTCGGCAGGCGGGCCGCGTGAACGTGGGCGTCTATGAGCGGGATGCCGTCCAGCAAAAGTCCGTCCTCCTTCCCAGGTGTCGGTGGCTAGACCAGCTCGTCCTCCTGCTGGGGCATCTGTACCCCGGTCTCCGGCTCGCGGAGCTTGAAGCGTTGGATCTTGCCCGTCACCGTCTTCGGAAGCTCGTCCACGAAATCGACCAGGTGCGGGTACTGGTAACGCTTCAACCGTTCCTTGCACCAGTCCTGAAGCTCCGTAACCAGCTCATCGGAAGGCTCGTAGCCGTCACGCAGCACGATATGCGCCCGCACCCGCGTCAGGCCGTCCACCGGCACGCCGACAGCGGCGGCCTCTATGACGGCAGGATGGTCTCCGAGAGTGCTCTCGACCTCGACCGGCGAGACCCAGAGGCCGCTCACCTTGATCATGTCGTCCGAGCGGCCCTCGTACCAGTAGAAACCGTCCTCGTCCACCCGGTACCAGTCTCCGGCGAACAACCACTCGCCCTGCATCGTCTTCTTCGTCTTCTCGTGGTTGCGCCAGTAGTACGCCGCCGCCGAATCGCCCTTGACCGAGAGGTATCCCGCCTCGCCGGGCTCCACCGGGTAGCCGTGCTCGTCCAGGATCTTCGCCTCGTAGCCGGGCACGGGTCTGCCGCTGGAACCCGGCTTCAGCGCATCCGGCGCGTTGGAGACAAAGATGTGCAGCATCTCCGTGCTTCCGATGCCGTCCAGGATCACCGAGCCGAACATCTCCTTCCAGCGGCGCCAGATGCCCGCCGGCAGCGCCTCCGCCGCCGAGGCGCAGAGGCGGATTGACGAGAGGTCGTAGTCCTCCGCGCCCTGGTGGTTGAGGATCGCGTTGTAGAGCGTCGGCACGGAGAAGAAGAGGGTCGGCCTGTACCGTTGAATGGTCCCCAGTATGGCGTCAGGCAGCGGCCTGCCGGGGAACAGGACCGTCGAGGCTCCGGCCCAGTAAGGGAACGAGATGCCGTTCCCGAGCCCGTAGGCGTGGAAGAGCTTCGAGGCCGAGAAGCACATGTCGTCCTCGGAGACCTCCAGCACGTGCCGGGCGTAGGTCTCGCAGGTGTAGATGATGTCGTGGTGCAGGTGGACCGCGCCTTTCGGCTTGCC
>DASSMB010000106.1:0-7500 GCA_035689095.1 Rubrobacteraceae bacterium
TCCACCGGGACGGCGCGACTCCGCCTTGCGACAGACGCGCCGTCCCGCAAGAGTCCTCGAATATCGGGGAGTCACGCGGATAGTGAAATATACGACCCCGGACTCCCAACACGCCCATTCGACGCCTTCCGCCCTTTGTTCCGTCGCTCTTCTCACGTAGGGCTCGACCGGACACCGGGATGCTCCAGCTATGTCCGCCAAGAGCCGGAAGCTCTACACGAACCGCAGCATTCTAGCCGCGTGCGGGAGCGAGCCGCAGGATACGGTCGTCACCCTCGGTGGGCGTGCCGCGTCCGTCGCGGTTGTTGGTAAAGATCCACAGAGAACCGTCGGGGGCCTGAACGGCGTTCCTGAGCCGCCCGTATTCGCCTGTCAGCAGGGCTTCCGTGCCGGTCACGTCGCCGTCCGGGCCCAGCTCCAGGCGCCAGAGCCGCGCTCCCCGGAGGGCCGCCATGAAGAAGTCGCCGTCCCACTGTGGGATGGCGCTGTCCTTCAGAATTGTGGCTCCGCTCGGGGAGGCTTCGTCAGTGGCGAAGGTCTGGATCGGGTCTATGAACCTCGGCTCTCCACCCGCGCCCTCGACCTCGGGCCAGCCGTAGTTACCGCCGGCCTCTATCTTGTTGACCTCGTCGAAGCGATCCTGGCCAAACTCACTTACGTACAATTGTCCGCTTTCGTCCCATGCGAGACCCTGCACGTTGCGGTGTCCGTAGGAGTACGTGGGGCTGTCCGGGAAGGGGTTGTCGTCCGGGACGGTGCCGTCGGGGGTGAGGCGCAGGATCTTTCCGGAGAGCGAGTCGCGGTCCTGGGCATTCCCGGGCACTCCGGCGTCGCCGGTCGTGACGTAGAGCATCCCGTCCGGCCCGAATGCGATGCCGCCTCCGTCGTGATAGGTGTTCACCGGGATGCCGGTCAGTATGGGCTCGGGCTGCTCGCCGAGTTGGAAGCGTCCTACGCGGTTGTCCTCGCCGGTGGAGTAGTAGACGTAAATTAGCCCGTCCTTCTCGTAATCCGGGGAGAGCGCCAGCCCCAGCAGTCCACCCTCTCCGCTACCGTCCTCCGGTATCCGCTGCACCTGCTCGACCTTGCCGTCCCCGCTCACGCGCAGTAGTCGGCCGGAGTCCCGCTCCGTGACCAGCGCGTCGCCATCCGGAAGAAACGCTACTCCCCACGGTACATCCAGGTCCTTGGCCAGCACCTCGACCTCGATGCGGTTGGAAGGACTCTTCTCCCGCGTGGTCTCAGAGCCGACATCTGGTTCGTTCGCAGCGGAGGTGGTTATGGTTCGGGTACTCTGTCCGTCACCTTGCGGCGCGTCGTTCATCGGGCCGCAAGCGCCGACAGCGCCTGAGAGGAGCGCCAGCGCGGTGGTTGCTGCGAGCGAAAAAGCTCGGATAAAAGTCAACGGTTCCCGCATTCGGCTCCTTCTGGGGCGTACGCCGCTGATTATATTGCCCGCAACCTGTAACCTGATACCCGCAACGATGGATCTACCAGAGGACGGCCCGAAGTCAGCGAGAATCCTTATTCATCGTCCCGGCGGGAGAATCTGAAGTTACGCCTTGACAGGGGACGCCCGGTGTTGGGCGCGGTCTTCCTGGTCGGGTATGCGTGGCATACGTTCGCGCCGGGGTCTCTCGGGACGGCGCTGTTCCTGGGAGCGGGGGCCGTGCTGTTCGCCATGTCCGTGCCGTGGTCGAGCGGTTTCCATCGGGGCTTCGCGCTGGCCGCGTTCGCTGCTCTGGGAGTCGTGATCCTGATGGGACGGTTTCATCTTTCGGAGTTCGTCGAGGGTATGCCGGCTTACTTCGGGATCGTGGCGGTGCTGCTGGTACTGAGCGCGGCGGGCTATCCCATCCGGGCGGCGCGCTACGAGGTCCAGATACGGGCCCTCATGGGCGCCCTGACTCGCCGCGGCGTTGGCGTGAAGGCGACGTCCGGAGCCCTGGGACACGTGCTGGGAGCGGTGCTCGACGTCGGGTCGTTCGTCCTGATAGACGTGATCTCCGGCCGCGCCGCGCCCAGAGAGCGGATCGACTCCCTCAAGTGGGCCGCGCGCGCGTTCTCGTTCGCCCCGCTCTGGACGAACCTCAACCTCCTCACCGCCACCACCATAACAGTCACCGGCGTCCCCTATCCCGGCCTGCTGATTGTGACGCTGCCCTTCGTCTTTCTCGGCCTCGCCGTCACACTCCTGGCCGCCCAGCGCGAGAAGGGTGAGGTGGAAGACATCCCGGACACGCCGCTCGACCGGGGCGCGGCCGCAGTGCTCCTCTATCCGGTGCTGCTCGTCGCGGCGGTGGCCGTGGTGAGCCTGCTATTCCCCAGACTCACGCTGACTGCCACCATCGCCATAACGGTCGCGGCCGTCGTGCTGCTCATAGCGCTCATTGCCACCGCCATGACGCGCCGGGCTTCCCCCATCACCCGGCTGGCGCGGGAGACGGGAAGGTCCCTCACCGTCTCGTACTCGGAGTTCGCGTTGTTCGGCTCCGCTGGGATACTGGTGCTCTCCCTCGAAGCTCTCGGCGCGCTCACGCCGCTCGGAGACCTGCTTTCGGGCCTGCCCATACCGCTCGTGGCTCCGGCCTTAGCGGTCATCATGGCGGTCGGGTTCGTCTGCGGCATCCACGTCATCCCGATGGTACTGCTCCTGAACACCGCATTCCCCCTCGATAGCGGACCGGCCCCCGCGCTATGGGCCATCGCGATCCTGCTCGGTTCCCAGGCCGCCCTCTTGATGACGCCCTTCTCAAGCTCCGTCACCATGCTCTCCCGGCTCTCGGGGCTGCACCCACTGGTGGCGGGTCCCAAAAAGAACTGGAAGTTCGGTCTCGTCATCGCCCTGGGCTCGGCTGTCTATCTCGTCCTGTTAACAACCCTGCTTCTGTAGAATGTCCGCCTGTGCCCTCGCGGTGCTCCACCCGGCGGTTCAGACCGGAGAGATCGCAGGTCAAGAGCCGGAGCCTATGTGAAGCCTTCGACCCACCGAGAATAGTCCATTTGCGTGATGCAGATAGCGCTGCGAATGAGGTACAGTCGGAAAACGAACTTGTATCCCGCAGATAGAAAGGGACTTCCAAGATGTCGACTTTCCTGATCCTGTTGCTGTTCGCGGTCATCTTCCTGGCGGCTGGCGGCGCGCTGCTCTACTTCCGGAGAAGCACGCAGCAGAAGTCCGGCCTTATGAGCCAGACCGAGACCTCCAGCGCCGCTGATATAGGCGGACTGGCTCCAGGGACGATGGTCGAGGTCAAGGGGACACTGCGCTGCGAGGAACCGCTCACCAGCGAGATAGCCGGCGAGACGTGCGCCTACTACACGGCCACGGTGACGCGCGAGTACCTGGAAGAAGACCATGACGACAATGACTCTAGCTCGGACCGGCGCTCGGAGGTCCTCTCGCAGATCGAGCGCTTCGCTCCGTTCACGGTCGAGGACGCTTCGGGCGCGGTTCCCATAGACGCCGAGGAAGCCGAGGTGGACGCGAGACAGGTGGTGGAACGCTTCGAGCGGGACACGGACTCCGGGTTCTCACTCGGCGGAATCCCGATACGCTTCGGAGACAGCGAGCGCACTATCGGCTACCGCTACACGGAGAGCATCCTGCCGGTAAACGTTCCCGTCTACGCGCTGGGCGTGGTGCGGGAGGACGGCAAGATCGGGGCTCCGCCATCCGGAGACAAGGAGAAGCGCTTTATTATCAGCTACCGCTCGGAGGAAGCTCTCGGCGAGAGCCTCGGCAAGACGACGTTCTGGCTCGGAGTCGGCGCCATAGGCGCGTTCGTGCTGGGCATCGTCCTGCTCGTGATCGGCCTCTTCGTACTGATTATGTAAGGGCGCTACCGCCGATCGGAGCGAACGGCTACTCTGCGGCCCGGTAGGTGACCACCCCGTTCTCCGAACGCTCCGCCCGTCCCTCCAGGACTAGATGGTCCAGGTGCGCCAGGGTCTCGGCGAGCGCGAAACAGTGCTCGTAAAGGGTAAGGTCGTCCCGGAAGACTCTGCCGGAGACCTCGAAGGAGGTCTTGGGGCTATCCAGGATCTCGCGGCGCATGATCTCAAGCCGCTCCTCATGGTGGAGGAGCAGCTCGTCTATCCTGCCGTCGAGGTCGTGGAAGACGGGACCGTGTCCGGGCAGGACGAGGCCCGCGTCCATACCGCGCACTCCGTCGAGGGACTCGATGTAGCGGGCGAGCGGGTGGGGCATGACGTCCGGCCACCTCCCGATGTTCGGCGTGATCTTGAGCAGCACGTGGTCCGCGGCAAACAGGATACCCCGCGCCTCATCGTGGAGCATGTACTGATGATCCGCGTGTCCGGGAGCGTGCACGACCCGCGCCGCGCTCCCACCCAGCGGGATCTCCTCATCCGCTGTCAACGGCTTCATCTTCTCCGGGAGCTTCAGGTTCGCCCGCGTCCCGGCGGCCGCTTCCTCGGCGAGCGGACGTGGCATCCCGTGCCGCGTCAGGTGCTCGATGAGCAAATCGAAGTTGCCGTCGTCTCCGCCCCAGATGTCGTGGGCGTGTTGGATCTCGTCTTCCAGCATGTACACCGGGGCGCCGGAGAGCTCCTGCAACCACCGCGCCGCCCCGAGGTGGTCCGGATGGAAGTGGCTCACCAGGATGCGGCTCACGTCCTCGCGCAGGTCGCACCCGACGCTCTTCGCTCCCGCTTCCCAGGCCGCCCTTCCCTCCGGGTAGTCGAAGCCGGTATCCAGTATGGTCCAGCCGTCATCGCCCTCGATCAGGTACGCCGAGACGAACACCAGCGGGATCGGAACCGGAACCTTGAGCTGGTAGACACCTTCCGCGACCTTCGCGACCTCTCCCACCGGCTGCGTCCCGAGCTGAGACGGCGCGACGGTCACGCAAGCCTCCCGAAGAAATCGGAGATCTCACGGTTGGCGAAGTCCGGCCGCTCGTAGTGGACGAAGTGCCCGGCATCCGGCGCCGGGGCGAAGTCCAGGTCCGTGAAGTAGTCTCCGAGCCGGTCGGTCCACTCCACCTTGAGTATGCTGTCTGCCTCGCCCCACCGCACGCGAGCGGGCGTCGGTATCTTCGGCAGGTCGGGGGGACCGCTGCGGATGAGGTTCAGCCGGGACTCGTTGGTGCTGATGTACCAGTCGAACCCGCCCTGGAGGTTACCGGGTTTCATAAAGTTGTCCACCCAGATGTCGAGGTCCTCGTCGAAGAGGCCGGGCTCGTGCGCCCAGTGGTCGAGGAAGTGGCGGAAGTACGTTTCGCAGGTCTTCCGGTTCTCGCCCACCAGGGAGGCGGCCCACGGCTGCTGGTTGAAGGTCTGGTACCAGATCTCGTTTATGCTCCCCGGCGCCGCCCAGCGATCCCCGATCCCCGGATAGGGACAGTTGAAGAAGAACAGCCCCGACAGGCGCTCCGGGTACTTCCGGGCGAAACCCTGAGACACATAGGCGCCCACGTCATGGCTCACGACCCCGAACCTCTCGAAGCCCAGAGCGTCCGCCAGGGCGCGCAGATCCTCTACGAGATCGTCCAGCAGCTTCTTCGGCGGGTCGGGCAGACCCGGCTTGTCCGAGTCGCCGAAACCCCGGAGGTCCGGCGCAACCACATCAAAATGTTCGGCGAGGACCGGGATATTCTTCCGCCATACGTACCAGAACTCGGGCCATCCGTGCAACAGCACCAGTGGATGCCCTTCGCCGTGACGGACGTAGTGAAGGCGGATGCCGTTCGCTTCGAGATACTGGTGGTTCCACGGGGATCCGCTCACCGCAACTCCCTCATGCTGACACGCCAACCGGCTACCAAGCTAATTCTGCAGGTTCTCGAAGATACCGGCCGCGCCCATGCCGCCGCCGATGCACATCGTGACCATCCCGTACTTCGACTCGCGGCGCTTCATCTCGTGGATGAGCTGGACCGTGAGCTTGGTGCCGGTCGCGCCCATCGGGTGGCCGAGCGCGATAGCGCCGCCGTTCACGTTGGTCTTCTCGATGTCCAGCCCGACCTCGCGCACCACGGCCAGGAACTGCGCCGCGAACGCCTCGTTGAACTCGACGAGGTCTATGTCGTCGATAGTGAGACCGGCGATCTTGAGCGCCTTCGGGATGGCGACCATCGGCCCGACGCCCATGACCTCCGGCCGCACCCCGCCGACCGCGAACCCGACGAAGCGCGCCAGCGGCTGGAGCCCGCGCCGCTCGGCCTCCTCCCGGTCCATGACCACGACCGCCGCCGCGCCGTCGCTGCGCTGGGAGGAGTTCCCGGCCGTCACCGTACCGCCCCGTTGAAAGACGGTCGGGAGCTTGGCGAGTTGCTCCAGAGAGGTGTCGCGTGGCCCCTCGTCGCGCCTGAAGGTCGTCTGGAAGTGCTGGACCTCGCCGTTATCGTCAACGTAGTCGTACTCCACGTCGAGCGGCACTATCTCCTCGTCGAAGAGCCCGCTGCTCACTGCTTTCCGGGCGCGGTCGTGGCTGCGGAGGGCGTGTTCGTCCTGGTCCTCGCGCGATACCTTGAACTCTTTCGCGACCTGCTCGCCGGTCAGGCCCATCCCCATGTAGACGGCGGGGTTGGTCTCGACGAGCGAGGGGGCCGGGGAGAAGTTCGGCATCTCGATGGTCGTGGACATGTGCTCGCAGCCGCCAGCCAGGATCGTCTGGGCCTGGCCCGTCATGATCCTCTCCGCCGCGTTCGCGATGGTCTGAAGCCCGGAGGAGCAGAAGCGGTTCACGGTCTGCGCCGGTACGGTCTCGCTCATCCCCGCCCTGAGCGAGGCGAGCCGGGCCATGTTGTTGCCCTGCGTCCCCTCCGGCATCGCGCAGCCTATGATCACATCCTCCACGTCCGTGGGATCCAGCCCCTCCGCCCGATTGACGGCCTCCCGGATCGCGGCGGCGGTCATATCAACCGGGTGCATGGCCCGCAGCGTACCTCTCGGCGCCCGCCCGACGGCGGTACGCGCCCCGGAGACTATTACGGCTTCTCTCATATCTTTACCTCTCTCGCTCTAGTTCCGTACCGGCTTGCCGGTCTTGAGCAGACCGCCGATTCGCTCGTGGGTCTTCTCGTTCTCCAACAGCTTGAGGAACGCTTCTTTTTCAAGGTTCAGGACGTACTCCTCGCTCACCCACTGGGGCTGGCCGAGGTCGCCGCCGGTGAGGACCCGCGCGAGGTGTCCGGCGATGACGCCGTCGTACTCGCTGGCGTACCGGCCCCACTGCAACGTCCTTACCCCTACTTCCAGGGCTGCGCGGGTCGTTTTCCCGACGGCATAGACGTTCTTGCCGTGTTCGGGCGGGGCGTAGCCGTCGGCGAGATCGTGAACCTCGCGCTTCGCGGCAGAGAGGAGGTGATCCGGGTTCATCACGACGCGGTCGTCCTCTTCCAGGTAGCCCATCTCCCGCGCTTCGAGGGCGCTGGCCGAGACCTTCGCCATGGCTATCTGCTCGAATGCCTTCTGCACCAGCGGCAGCGGCGGGATGTTCGGGGTCACGCGCAGCGCGCGGGAGACGAGCCTGCG
>DASSMB010000107.1:0-10035 GCA_035689095.1 Rubrobacteraceae bacterium
TCGCCGCAATTACCGGTGGATTGTTATTAGTGGACATAGAGGTAGAGTTCCCGCTCCGAGAACACCTGCTCAAGCAGCACTCTTAGCTCCTTCGGCGAGGGTAGATCGGAGTGCGCCCTCCAGTATCGTCAAAGCATCACCTGCGGCTCCAGCCACCCTCTTACTGCTTTCAAGGTCTCCGGCCAGGATACCGAAATCCTCCTACTTTTGTCTCCTCTACGAGCCGGCCGGTAGGTCGTCCTCTGTTCGCTCGACGGACTTTTCCGGCAAAGCCGGCAAGCGACTGTAAGAGGCTCCGTCAATATGCGAGTAGCATATGTGTCAAGAAACAATGAGAAGGCTGTTGAATCGGTCTGAGAGCTGCCAAGTACGGAAAGTGTCCAGCCTATTGACGGAAGCTCTAGAGTCAGTGGTTCTCGTTCGGCTATCTGCTGGCGGTAGCCTTGAGCGTCCTGGTGATAGTCCTGCTTGTATTCTGGCTGGTATAGGTTCGCAGGGTGATGCTCTCCAGGCCAGAGCCTTTGCGGATACTACGTGTCTCTGCCCGAACCTCTGCCGGACCCGCCCACGATAACCCAGTACGACCCGACCAGGATGACCAGCATCATAACCAGGGCCACGGCGAACTCTATAAACTCCGTCCGCACGCCCCCCTGTCCCAGCAGCGTCAGGAGAAGCTCGGCAAGCAACAAGACCCCGACTATAGAGGCGGTTATAAGCACTGTCCTCAACATATTGAAACAATTATAACAGCAGAGCCTCTTCAAGTGCAGCAAGGTGTGGAGGTTGGATCCAACCCGCAATAGTTCGCTCTCTCGCTTGTGAGCGTCTGACCTGCTTCGGAAGCACCGGAGGCTGGGCATTGAAAAAGGGCCGGGGCTGTACTCACAATCTTAATGCGCACCGCTGTCAGTTGACTGCTCCTGAACCCAGTCGTACAGTCCGTGAGGGCTCTCTGCGGGGCGCGGATCCGGTTCATGGTGCCAGCGCCGCTGTGGCTACCTGACATGGCCGGGGCTATCAGCCTATCTGGCGAGCTGGTGCATCCGGCGCCACCGCCGGGGCACCGGGATCTCCAGCCGCGCTGCGGGCCAGGCCAGGCCCACGGGACGGCGACCCTCGATCTCGGCCTCCCGGTACTCCTCCTCGGTGGCAACCCGGACCACCGCCTCACCCGTATTCGAGGTAAGCGGACCCGAGACGGCCCTGAAGCCGGTCCTTGTAGACCCGTCCTCCGTGATCAACTCGACCTTCTGGCCGGGATCCGGCACCAGAAGTGGCTTCTTCCTGCCGGAGAACACCTTGCCCGAACCGTATCGAATGCTTCTCATAGGCCCGGTATTTTACAGATCCACAACCGGTTGCGTAGGATCTATAAAATGATGACTGTATCCGGGTGATGTCCGGCCCACCACATGACTCGCGACGGGGCCAGACCTGTCTCAAGTAGAGGGTGGTAGAGCATCGGGTCCAAGGTGAGGCTT
Source organism: Rubrobacteraceae bacterium (assembly GCA_035689095.1). GTDB lineage: Bacteria > Actinomycetota > Rubrobacteria > Rubrobacterales > Rubrobacteraceae > JACDDK01. Next base: position 1,485 of record DASSMB010000107.1, read on the forward strand.
CGCGGTCCCGCAGCCCTGCGCGGCCGGGGAGCCCAAGATTCTCGAAGGTTCGCGGAGAACATCGCTTTCATCGTCGTGGACGGACGCGCGGAACATGCTTCGCGGCTGGATCCCCTCCGCGCAACTGCCTTTCCCGATCTCGCGCCCGTCACGCGGGGTGGAAGTACTTTCCAGGTCTACACCTGCCACGAGGCAGCAGAGAGAGATCACACCCGCAAGCCTCAAACGGCCTTCCCCGGCTTCGACGACCCTCGCCAGGCTTTCCGCCAGGATCGCGACGCGCTCGCACTCCTGCGCCAATTGCCGGCGGGCTGCTGGACCGCCCTCAGGAACTTATCAGAGAGTTGCGCGCGTGAACCTGACAATGCACTATCCAGGAGGCTATGATACTTGCGGGTAGAAAGGTCGTCTGGTCTGGGGACCGGGCCGGAAAGGGGAAGACATGGTTTGCAGCGGGGACACCCACTCTCTTCTCGATGAAGCCTGTGTCGAGGCCCTTTGCCTCTCGCCCCGGGACGGGCCTGTCAAAGGGCCGGATCATGCGGGCACCGGCGCGGATGAGGTGAGTATGGGACTGGCCTGACCCCGACCGACCGCACCCCGCAACCACCGAGCAAGGGAGTCACTATGACCACAGAAGCGAGGAACACCGGAAGCGTAGAAAGTCCGCACCTGCGGCGCGAGCTGCACCTGTGGGAGGCGGTCGGCATCTCGCTGGCCCTGATGGCGCCGTCGATGGCCGCCAACATCAACCCGCAGGGGACCGCCGGCAGCGTCGGACGCGCCGTGCCGCTCGCGTTCGCGCTGGCAACCATCGGGGTGTTGCTCATAGCCTGGACCTTCGTCCGGCTCACCCAGCGCTTCAACCACGCTGGCAGCGTGTACGGTTTCGTCGGGGCGACGCTCGGGGCGCGGACCGGTGTGATCTCGGGTTGGGCGCTGATGGGCACGTACACTTTCTATGGCGTCGTCACGTCCACCGCGGCCGGCATCTTCGGCGCTGACTTCCTCGACGCCCTCGGCATCTGGAAGAATCAGCCAGGCTGGGCGCCGTTCCTCGTCGGCGCCATCGCCCTCGCCGGCGTGTGGGCGCTTGCGGCCTCGAACATCCGGGAGGGCACCCGGGTGCTGCTGGTCATCGAGGGGACGACGGTCGCGCTCATCCTCATCGTCAGCGTGATCATCCTGATCCGGCTTGCGACCGGCACGGCTCCGAACGGCAACACTCTGGACTTCTCGGTGTTCACGGTGCCGGGAGGGACGGGCCTGTCGGCTGTGTTTCTCGGGGTGGTGTTCGGATTCCTCTCCTTCGCCGGGTTCGAGGCGGCCGCGACGCTCGGTGAGGAGGCGCAGGAGCCCCGTCGCGACATACCGCGCGCGATCCTGGGCGTCGCCATCTTCGGCGGCCTGTACTTCATCTTCGTTACGGCCATCGAGGTGATGGGCTTCGGGACTGATGCCAAGGGAGTCAAGGAGTTCATCGCCTCTGGCTCTCTGCTCGGCGACCTCGGAAGCCGGTTCGTCGCCGGGTGGGTCGGCGAGCTTATAACCATCGGCGCCGCTGTCAGTGCCTTCGGGTGCGCGCTGGCTTGCGTCGTGGGGGCCGCCCGGCTCCTGTACGCGCTCTCGCGCGACGAGGTCGGCCCGGCCTCACTCGGCGCCGTCTCATCCCGGAGCGGCGTCCCGGCCCGCTCCACGGCCGCCGTCGCCATCGCCGCGTACGTCATCACCGCCCTCGGCTGGTTCGTGTTCGGGGTGGCACCCTTTGACCTGTTCGTGGCATCGGGCACTATAGGCACTCTGATCCTGCTTCTCGTCTACGCGCTCGCGACCATCGGGGCCGCGAAGCTGCTGTTCTTCTCTGGCGAGCGGCAGGTTGCTGCGTGGGAGGTTATCGTGCCTCTACTCGCTCTGCTCGTCATCGGCTACACGCTCTTCCGAAACGTGTACCCTTACCCGACCGAGGCGGCGGCATGGTACCCGATCATAGCCGCGCTCTGGGTCATCGTGGGGGTACTCATCACGTTCATCCGGCACGCCGCGACGCAGCGGGCCGGCGAGAGGCTTATGGCCGAGGAAGGGCTAACCGCAGGAGCCGGCTCCAGGCCGGAGGGCTACCGGTAGGCGGCCCGGCGCCGCAAAACGCGATGGCGCATCATCGCGGGAAGGAAAGGTATTCAGCTACATCATAGGGGGTGCGATGCAGACCGAGCGCGAGGCGCAGGAGAACGTGGCGAGACCTCTACCCGAGGGTACTTTGTGGGTCCGGTTCGTGTTCGTGGACCACGCGGGCATACCCAAGTGTAAGGCCGTCCACCGGGATGGCTTCGCCGGAAGGGCGAGGGCCGGGGTTGGGCTCGCGAAGGGTGTTCTGGCACTCGACCCGAGCGGGGCGCTGCACCCGGAGTCGGGGCTAGGCCCCGTTGGAGAGTGCCGGCTTGTCCCGGACCTCTCGACGCTCACCGCCCTGCCCTTCGCCCGTGGGCAGGCGATGGTCTCCTGCGACATGACGGAGCCCGACGCGAGCACGCCCTGGGAGGGCTGCCCGCGCAGCGCCCTCAAGCGGGTGCTTGGGCGGCTCTCGGAGAGAGGCTACAGGTCGCTCGCATCCTACGAGGCCGAGTTCTACGTGTGGAACTCCGACGGCCCCCTGGACAGAACACCTTACGCGGGGAGCTTCGCGCTGACGTCGGCGGCGGACTTCGTCGCGGAGCTGGCCCAGACGCTGGAGGAGATGGGTATCCGTCCGGAGCAGTGCCACGCCGAGGTCGGACACGGGAACCTGGAGCTCTCCGTGGGGGAGGACGAAGCGCTGGCCGCGGCGGACAAGCGCGTGATGGTGCTGGAGGCGATCCGGGGCGTGGCCCACCGGATGGGGCTGCAGATCACGATGGCCCCGAAACCTTACCTGGATGGGGCCGGCAACGGCCACCATCTGCACGTGAGCCTCTACGAGGACGACGCTCCGGTCCTCTTCGACGCCTCCGGAGCCTTGAGCGGACCGGGCTCGGGCTTCGTGGCCGGGATACTGGAGCATCTGCCCGCCGTCATGGCGTTCACCGCCCCGAGCCCCAACTCCTATCAGCGGCTCGCCCCAGGCATGTGGTCCTCCGCCTTCGGCGCTTACGGCCTGGATAACAGGGAGGCCGCCGTTCGGCTCGCCTCGCCCGTGGCCGGCAGGGAGTCAGCGACGGCCAACGTTGAGCTCAAGCCGGTCGACGTCACGTCGAACCCGTATCTCGCGCTGGCGGCGGTCCTGGCCGCCGGGATGGACGGGATCGAGCGCCGCCTGGACCCTGGGGAGCCGGCGATGGTGGACCCGGCCACGATGGGCGACGAGGAGCGTGCCTCAAGAGGCATCCGGCCGCTCCCTGCCTCCCCGGACGAGGCACTGAACGCGCTGGAGGAAGACGAGGTCCTCATAGAGGCGCTGGGTGGTCCGCTGGTGCGCACCCACGTGGCCGTGGCGCGGGCGCAGGCCGCAATCGCCAGAGAGCTTGCGCCCGAGGAGGTGGCGGCCTCGGCCGCGGCTCTCTACTGAAAGGAGTTGTGTCTTGCTGATGGGTCCGCTAGCCGGGGCGGGCGGTATCCTCTCCGGCCCCCGCGACTTCGCCCTACTGCACGAGAGGGCGATGCCGCAGAAAGACCAGCTCTGCGGCGCGTTCTGGGGGGCGCTGGTCCTCTCGGCCGCCGGACATGCGGGCACCCAGGAGCAGGTCGCCCTCAGGGCCGGAACGACCCTGGCCGAAGGAGACCCTGAGAGCTGGCTGCCGCCGGGCGCCGCGCCCCGGACGGACTACGAGGCGGCCATCCCTTTCGCTTCCGACGAGGCTTCCGCGGGGACGTCAGCGACGGGGGTCGCGCAGAGCATCGAGGAGCTCTCCGGGGGCACTTTGTCTGTCGTTCCCGTGGCGGGACCGTGGAGCGCCGAAACCGTCGTCTCACTCGTCGATCTCGTTGCCGCGACAGCGCCGGAGTGCGTGCTGATCTCGAACCTGCGCACGGGACACCTGTGGGGGTCGCGTCCGTCGGCGCGGCTCCTGCTCGACTACCTGCTCGGGCGTCCGGTGGAGGCGCCGCCTCCGGACTGGGATTGCGGGCACTTCCTGACGATCGCGGCGCGTATCGGCGGTCCGGGCGGCGCCCTCGTCGTCCTGCGCGACACTTACCCGCAACTCGGCCGGGACGGCTACCACCTGCAGCCGGCCGGGGCGGTGGCGGCGGCCCTCGAACGGGGCGACGGGCACGAAGGCGGCGTGCTCTGCGCCTGCGAGACACCGGCGGCCGGAGCCCTGGCCGGACGGTTGGGGTCGGAGGGATTCGAGCTGCGCCACTGGGACAACGGCTCGCCCGACAGGGGCGGTGAGACCAGTGCGGGGTGAGGGTACCGCAGACCTCATCCACGGCTCGGCCCTGAACAGGCGTGGTCGGCCCCGGTCTCGGAGCGCCTCCTGAACTGCTATCTGAGCGTCAGGCGGGCCGGGGTCCTCCTTGAGAGACCGGAGCCGAAAGAGGCCCGCGAGCGGTACCCGCGTGTCTGCTGACCTGCTCCGGACGCTCCTCGGCGCCCTGGAAGAGGAACTTCCGCGGGCCGTCAGGCTGCGCGAGCGGCTGCACGCCATCCCGGAGCCGAGCCATGAGGAGCACGCCACCGCCCGCCTCGTCGCGGAAGCCCTCGGGACCGGAGTCGTGAAGCGCGTCGCCCGCACGGGCTTGATGGCGCACGCCGGACCGCCGGGAGAGGCCGTCGCGGTGCGGGCCGAGCTCGACGCGCTGCCCATCGAGGAGGCATCGGGCGTGCCCTTCGCCGCCACGAACGGGTTCATGCACGCCTGCGGCCACGACGTCCACATGGCCGCCCTCGCCGCCCTGTTTTGGGCTGCCGGCCGGGTCGGGGGGTCCCTGCCGAAGCCCCTCGCAGCCCTCTACCAGCCGAGCGAGGAGGCTTACCCTTCGGGGGCGGACCTCGTCGTCAGGGAAGGGGCTCTGGCGAGGGGGACGGCTGCGGTCGTGGCGGCCCACGTCCACCCGGAGGTCCCGTGGGGCTCGGTGAGCGTCGAGGCCGGTCCGGTGAACGCCTCCTCGGACAACCTACGCATCATCGTCGAGGGGGCCGGTGGACACGGGGCGTATCCTCACCGCGCGCGTGACCCCGTGCTCGCGCTCTCCAGCATAATCGTCGCGCTGCAGTCACTGGTGAGCCGCCGGCTGGACCCGGCGCACGCCGCGGTCTTCAGCGTCGGCTGGCTGCGCGCGGGATCGGCGGAGAACGTCATCCCGAACGCCGCCGAAGCGCGAGGCACGCTGCGCGCGCTGGACCCCGGAGATCGCGCACCGCTCCGGGAGATGGCCCGCGAGATCGCCGCGCACACGGCCCGGGCGCACGGCTGCGCCGCCAGCGTGGAGGTAACCGAGGGAGAGCCCGCGACGGTCAACGACCCGGCCCTCGCCGAGGCGGCGCGCTCGCTGCTCCCCGAGGCGGGCTTCGAGCTGGCGCCGGCGATGAGGTCCTGCGGTTCGGACGACTTCGGATTCTACGGCCGGGTGTCGCCGACGCTCATGATGTTCGTGGGGCTAAAGAGCGGCCCGGACACCCCGGACGTGCCGCTCCACCACCCGCGGTTCCTGCCGCCCGATGAAGCGGTCCCTGCGGTCGCCCGCGCCCAGGCGGTCGCCTTCGCGGCCGCCGCTTCCCTTGACCCGGCGCCTTGACTCCGCGTACGATCCATCAATGAGGCTGGCTTAGAGGGAGGTATACGTGATGAGTCCGTTCATAGGGAAAGAGCCGGCCTAGAGCGCATGGTGGGCAGGCTCGAGGGTAGGGCGGCCGTCGTCACCGGCGGCGCTCGCGGCATAGGACGCGGCATCGTGGAGGCGTTCGCCGCCGAGGGCGCTGACGTCGCCGTGGCCGACACGCTCCCGGAACGCGAGGCCGCGGCCGTGCTGGCGGAAGTGGAGCGCGCGGGAAGGCGTGGCGTCTACGTCCACACGGACGTGGCGGAGGAGTACCAGGTACGGAACATGGTCGACACGGTTCTGGGAGCCTTCGGGAGGATCGACGTCCTGGTCAACAACGCGGGCGTCCTAAGTCAGGTGTATGTGGAGGAGATGCCGGTCGAGGAGTGGGACAGGGTGCTGAGGGTGAACTTGCGCGGCACGTTCCTGTGCTGCCGCTACGTGTTGCCGCACATGCTGGAGCGGGGGGAAGGACGGATCCTCAACATAGCCTCCCAGATCGGGCAGTCGGGGGCGCCGGGGCTTGCCCACTACAGCGCGAGCAAGGGCGGGGTCATAGCCTTCACTAAAGCCCTCGCGCGCGAGGTCGCCGCGCGGGGCGTGCTGGTCAACGCTATTGCTCCAGGACCTATTTCGACGGGCATCATGCCTTCCCAGAGCGAGGAACTGGAGGAGGCCCGGAAGGCCGCGCTCCCGATCCGGCGCTTCGGCACGGTGGATGAGGTCGCGCCCACGGCCGTCTTCCTGGCCTCCGGCGACTCCTCCTACTACGTCGGACAGACCCTCGGGCCAAACGGCGGGGACGTGATGTTTTGAACGGAGGTGGCGCATGGAGGCGGTAGACCTCACGCAGATCCCGGTCGTGGACAACCACTGCCACGGGATAAGACCGGACCAGACCTTTGAGTGCCTCGCGAGCTGGCGGCGGGCCTTCACGGAGTCCACGGACCCCGGGATGCCGAGGGATCACGTCGCCACCACGGTCTTCTACCGCCGCCTGATCCAGACGCTCGCCAGCTTCCTCGGCTGCGAGCCCGATGAGGAAGCCGTGCTCGCCGCCCGCAACGGAATAGAAGGGCGAAAGCTCACAGGCGATCTCCTGCGCGCCGCGAACGTCGATACCCTCCTACTCGACACGGGCTTCCCGCCGCCCGAGGAGGTGTTTCCCGTACCAGAGCTTGGAGAGCTCGGAGGCTGCCGGGCGGAGCCGATGCTGCGGCTCGAGGTCCTGATGGAGAGCCTGCTCTCGGAACACAACTCTCTCGCCGGGACGGAGGAGGCGCTCGCGGCCGCCCTGGAAGACGTGCGAGGCGGAGGCTACGTGGCGCTCAAGAGCATCGCCGCCTACCGGACGGGACTGGATATCCGGGAGTGGACGAGAGAGGAGGCGGAGGCATCTTTCGACGAGTACCGCCGGGCCGCCGGAGAGGGCTCGGCGCGCCTGGTACACAAGCCGCTCCTTGACACTCTGCTCCACGTCGCGTTCGCTGAGGCGGCCCGCCAGGAGGTCCCGGTCCAGTTCCACGCCGGCTACGGCGACGCCGACACCGACCTGTTGCTCGGCAACCCGCTCTACCTGCGCCCTGTGCTCCAGCGCCCGGACTACCGCGGCATGCCCGTCGTGCTGCTGCACGAGTGCTACCCGTACACTCGCCAGGGCGGTTATCTGGCCGCCGTCTACGAGAACGTCTACCTGGACCTCTCCTACGGCATCCCGCTGCTCGGCTACAGCGAGATGCTCTCCTTCACGCGGGCCGCGCTCGGCGTCGCCCCGGCATCGAAGCTCATGTACAGCTCCGACGGCATAGGGGTTCCGGAACTGCACTGGATGAGCGCCGCAGACGGCCGGCGAGTGCTCGGCGAGGCGCTGGGCGAGCTGGTGGCCAATGGTGAGTTGGGTCTCCCTGAAGCCGAGGCCGCCGGCGAGGGTGTGCTGCGCGCCAACGCGGCGCGCCTGTACCGGCTCTAGCGCGCGGCGGACTCTGTCCACTCCGCCTCTTCGCTGCGTTCACCCGCGCATGCCGCAAGATCGAAGGGAATCGACTGTACGGGGGTTTCAGGGACGACCAGGCCCGGTCGCCGACCCGCGGGACGCCTGCGGTCAAGCCGGGCGGTGGGGCTCGCCAGTGAGAACGATATCGATCTCAAAGGGCTCGGTCTGAGAAACATGGGCCTTGGCGCGGAGCCGGGCGTGGGCGGGAGCGAGTGCGAGGCGCAGGACAGCATGCACTTCATGGGTCAGGGCATCGCCATCCCGGAGATGGCTGACTCCGCGACCGGAAGGTCCATAGTGCCCGTCAGGGGCGCTATTGGGGAGCTGGTTTACACGGCTATTCATCGCGAATGCACGCCCCTGATCCGACCCAGGATGAACGACATAATAGAGGTGGTGGACGATGCGCCTTCTCGTGCGGCGGGACGAGGAAGTCCGCTCCCGCATCGGTGTCCCGGCGTGAACCGCAGCCGGTCACGAACCGTCCCTTCGGGGCGAGAGGGGGTAAAATATGATCTGACCTCTCGTTCAGTTGGGGACCTGGACTTGAGCGAGCATGACAAGCGTCAGGGGTGATGCCGTATGAAAGATATCTTGCCGAGAACGGGCTTCCGGCTGGAGCTCGATGGCCGGTCACTGAAGATAGAAGACGTGGTGGCTTTTGCCCGCGGCAGGGGGGATGCGGAATGCATTCTATCCGCTGAGTCTATGGAGAAGATCGAGGCTTCGTGCGCCTTGAAGCAAGACCTGATCTCGCGTGGGATCCCGATCTACGGCGTAACGACCGGCTTCGGGGACAGCGCGAACCGCCAGATCTCTCCA
>DASSMB010000108.1:0-5173 GCA_035689095.1 Rubrobacteraceae bacterium
TTCCGGCGGCACGTTGACGCCGCCCTCGCCCTGGATCGGCTCGACCAGGATCGCCGCCGTCTGTGGACCGGACAGTTGTCCGGCTGCTTCCAGATCCCCGTAGGGGGCGTGGACGATGCCGGGCAGCATGGGACCGAAGCCTTCCTGCATGGCGGGCTGGGCGGTGGCGCTGAGGCCGCCGTAGGTGCGGCCGTGGAAGGAGTTGGAGAAGGTCAGGATCTCGTGCTTCTGTGGGCCGTGGGTCGTGTGGGCGTGCTTGCGGGCTAGCTTGATCGCAGCCTCGACGGACTCGGTGCCGGAGTTGCAGAAGAAGACCCGGTCGAAGTCCGTGGCCTCGGTGAGGAGTTCGGCGACCTCGCCCTGGATCGGGACTTCGTAGAGGTTGGAGCAGTGGATGAGTTTCTCGGCCTGTTCCTGGATGGCTTTCACTAGCGCCGGGTGGGCGTGGCCCAGGGAGTTGGTGGCGATGCCCCCGATAAAGTCCAGGTAGCGGTTGCCCGCGTCGTCGAAGAGCCAGCTCCCTTTCCCGCTCGTCGGGGCTATATTCAACCGCTTGTAAGTCTCCATTACTGCCTGCATGTCACAACTCCTTCGGATATAAGGGTCCCGACGGGCTCGCCCGAGATCGCACGGGCGAGCGCGCCCTTCTTGTTGCCGTTGAGGATCCTGACCTCCACCCCGCCGCGAGCCGCCTCCGCCGCCGCCCGCAGCTTGGGGACCATTCCCCCCGCCGCCAGCCCGCTCTCCACGTACCCCTCGCACTCTTCCGGCGCGAGCGAGCGGACCAGCGCGCCCTCCTCCAGCAAGCCGTCCACATCGGTGAGCAGGAGCAGGTGTCCGGCCCCCAGGCCTACCGCGAGCGCCGCCGCCGCCGAGTCGGCGTTGACATTGTACGCGCCCTCCGGCCCGAGCCCGAGCGGGGCCACGACCGGCGCGAAGCCACCCTCCCACAGCGACCGGATAAGGTCCGGCCTCACCTCCGTCACGCTACCGACCCGCCCGAGTCCCGGCACCGGCTCCACGACGAGCGTCGGGCCGTCGGTGCCGGAGATGCCCACCGCCGGCACGCCGAGGTCGTTCAGCTCGCGCGCGAGGGACTTGTTTACGCCCCCCGCGTAGACCATCTCGGCGACCTCCAGGGTGGCCTCGTCGGTTACGCGCAGGCCCTCGTGGAAGCGGGTGGGGATGCCGAGGGCGTCGAGCATCCGGGTGAGCTGCTGTCCGCCACCGTGGACGAGCACGACCGGGTGGCCGCCCGCCAGCACTTTCGGCAGGTCTTCCAGCGCGCCTCCGGCGAGGGAGCCGCCGCCTATCTTCACCACGATTGGCTTCGTCTCCGGCATCACGTGCGGTAACTGCCGTTGATCTCGACGTACTTGTAGGTCAGGTCGCAGCCCCATGCGACCGCCGACGCATCTCCCTCGGAGAGCCGGGCCGTGATGACGACCTCCTTGCCCGAGAGCGCCGCGTTCGCCTCGGCCTCCTCGTGCTCGGCGGGCTCTCCGGCCGCGAAGACCTGCACCGGCCCGAACCACAGGTCCACACCGTCCGGGTCGAATACGACTCCCGAGTAGCCCATCGCCGTCAGCACGCGGCCCCAGTTTGCGTCCTCGCCGAACACGGCCGCCTTGACGAGGCTGCTCCCGACCACGCTCTTGGCTAGCGCCGCTGCGGACTCCTCATCCTTCGCCCCTTCCACGACGACTTCCACCAGCCGCGTCGCGCCCTCGCCATCACGCGCGATCTCCTTTGCCAGAGTCCGTGCAACGGTCTCGACCGCTTCCGCGAATGCCGGATACTCCGGCGAGTCGAGCGTGAGCGTCTCGTTGCCGGCGGCGCCGTTCGCGAGCAGGAGCGCCATGTCGCTGGGAGAGGTATCGCCGTCCACGGTTACGCGGTTGAAGGTGCGTTCCGTGGCCCGGCGAAGTGTCTCTTGCAGGCAGTCCTTATCCACGGCGGCGTCGGTGGTCAGGAAGGCGAGCATCGTGCCCATGTTCGGGTGGATCATGCCGCTTCCCTTCGACGTCCCGCCGACGGTCACGGTCTTCCCGCCGATCTCCACCTCGACCGCGGCTTCCTTTATTCGGGTGTCGGTGGTCAGGATGGCCTCCGCGAAACCGGAACCGTCGCGCCCCAGACCGGCAGCCGCTTCCAGGATGCCGGACTCTATGCGGTCCATTGGGAGGTGAACCCCGATCACACCCGTAGAAGCCACCGCTACCTGACTCGCCGGTATCTTCAACGCCCCGGCCGAGATCCGCTGCATCCCCCGCGCATTCTCGACACCCCGCGCGCCGGTCGCCGCGTTGGCGTTCCCGCTATTAGCCACCACCGCCCGCACGCCGCCGGACTCGACCGCCTCCCGCGTAACGCCGAGCGGCGCTCCCTTCAACACGTTCCGCGTGAACACCGCCGCCGCAACGCACTCCCGCTCCGAGTACAGTACCCCGAGGTCGTTCCCGGACTTCCCGACCCCGCAGGCCGCGCCACCCGCCAGAAAATCCTCCGGGGCCGTAGCCCCGCCCGGCAGAGTCTTTATACCGATTGTTGTATCTTTATTCATCAGGAGTTCGTATTGTTGCACCCGTCTGAGGGAGCGTCAACCGTTTTATTCAGAAACTTGAATAAATATCCGTCAGGTGCTCTAATACGCGCATGGCTCTCCAGGTAGCGATCTATGGCGGCAGTGGTTACGCGGGGGCGGAGTTGATTCGCCTGCTCTCCGGGCATCCGAAGGTGGGTGCGCTGGGAGTCGCTTCACGGGGCTACGCCGGGCGGGCTATCGGGGAGGTCTTCCCGCAGATTGCGGCGGACGGAGAGTTCGTCGCGCCGGACGAGATCGACGCCTCGGCGCTCGACGTGGCGTTCGTGGCCTACGGTCACGGCGAGAGCGCGGAGACGGTAAAGGAGTTGCTGGACGCCGGGGTTGAGCTGGTCGTGGACCTCTCGGCGGACTTCCGGCTGCCGGATGTGGATCTGTATAGAGAGTGGTACGGGGAGCATCCCGCGCCGGAGTTATTCAGCGAGGCGCACTACGGGCTTCCCGAGGTCTTCGGGGCGGCGGAGGGCCGGGTTATCGCCAATCCGGGGTGCTATCCGACGGCGGCTATCCTGGCTCTCGCGCCGGTGGTGCGGCGGATGGACGCGGGGATACGCTCCGTGACCGTGAACGCGCTCTCCGGGGTGAGCGGGGCGGGGGCGAAGCCGAGCGTGAAGACGCACTTCGTGAGCGCCAACGAGAACGCCAACGCCTACGGGGCGCCGCGTCACCGGCATACGCCGGAGATAGAGGTCATGCTGCGGCGGGTGGGGGAGAGCCCGGCGGTCACGTTCGTGCCGCACCTCATCCCGATCACGCGCGGAGAGCTCGAGACCATCGTGGTGGACCTGGACGACGTACCGGATGCGGGGGAGGTCCTCGGGTGGTACGCGGAGGACTACGAGGACTGGGCCTTCGTCGAGGCGCGCCGGGAGTATCCGCACATCACGCACGTTGCGAACACGAACCGCTGCCGGCTCTCGGCGGCGGTGGACGAGCGGGCCGGGAAGCTGCTCTTGTTCTCGGCGGTGGACAACCTGCTCAAGGGCGCGTCGGGAGCGGCGGTGCAGAACATGAACCTGGCGCTCGGTTATCCCGAGGACCTCGGGCTAGAGCATCTCAAATAAGAGTTATAGGAATATAGGAGGCGGGAATTGGGCGCGACACTATCATCGGCGGACAAGAAGACCAGGCAGGATCTGATCCTGCGCCTGATCTCCGAGCGTGACCTCGGTACCCAGCAGGACGTGGTCGCCGCCCTGGCCGACGAGGGCGTTGAGGTCGCCCAGGCCACCGTGAGCCGCGACCTCGCGGAACTCGGCGTCATAAAGGTCGGCAACCGCTACCTGGCGCTGCCGCACGAGCCCGGTTCCGCCGGCATCGAGGTCTTGCCGAGCTTCGTACTCGGGCTGACCCAGGCCCAGAACCAGGTCGTCATCCACACCCGCGACGGTACCGCGGGCGCCGTCTCCAGCGTCCTCGACCGGGTGCGCGGGCTCAAGATCCTCGGCACCATCGCCGGGCAGGATACCGTGCTCGCCATCGCCGCCGACAACGCCGCCGCCGGAGAAGTTACGAGCCTCATCACCGACGTCTGCCGCGCAAGGACCCGTCCCGCCGGCAACATCGAGTAGTAATTAGCGTGGAGGTTCGGAAGACGTGCCCGGTACCGGACCGTGCGCTCGATTTGACCGTGTTGGAGGGGCGTCTGGCAATTTGCCGCCTGGCGGCTGGGTCGGAGATACCGGCGTGGGCTACCACAGCGCCGTTCTTCTCCGTTACCCGCACTGACGATGAAGTCTCCGTCGTCTGCCCGGAGGAGATGGTGCCGTCCGGTACGCGGTGCGAGCAGGGCTGGCGCGCCCTGAAGCTGGAGGGGCCGTTCGAGTTCTCACTCGTAGGCGTGCTATCGTCGGTGGTTGACCCGCTCGCGGAGGCCGGTATCAGCATCTTCGCCGTCTCCACCTTCGATACGGACTATGTGCTCGTCAAGGAAGACCGACTCGAACCCGCCATCGCCGCGTTGCGTGGGCGGGGACACGAGGTTCGATGATCTCTGATACTCAAGGAGGAAAGATGACTCTGCAAGGCAAGAAAGTCGTGCTCGCCTACTCCGGTGGGTTGGATACATCGGTGTGCGTGAAGTGGCTGGAGGAGAAGGGGGCTATCCCTTACGCGCTGTACCTGGACCTCGGGCAGGGAGAGCCCGCCGAGGACGTGAAGGCCAAGGCGATACAGATAGGAGCCGCCGACGCCTTCGTGCGGGACGCGAAGACCGAGTTCGTGGAGGAGTACGTCGCCTCGGCGATAAAGGCGAACGCGCTCTACGGCGGCAAGTACCCGCTCTTCACGGCTCTCGGACGGCCGCTCATCGCGAAGAAGCTGGTGGAGGCCGCGCGTGAGGTGGGAGCGACGCACATCGCGCACGGCTCGACGGGGAAGGGCAACGATCAGGTCCGCTTCGACGTCACGACCGCCTCCATCGCCCCGGACCTCACCGTCGTCGCCCCCGTCCGCGACTGGAACATGAGCCGCCCGGAGGAGATGGCCTACGCCGAGGAGCACGGCATCCCCGTCCCGACCACCAAGAAATCCCCCTACAGCGTGGACGAGAACCTCTTCGGCCGCTCCATA
>DASSMB010000109.1:0-3031 GCA_035689095.1 Rubrobacteraceae bacterium
CACCGGGGGCTCCTACTGGACGACCTTCTTCCCGGCCGTCGTGGTGCAGGGCCTCGGCATGGCGCTCGTCATAGCGCCCCTCACGACCACGGCCATGAACTCCGTCACGGGCCGCCATTCCGGGCTGGCCTCGGGCGTCAATAACGCCGTCTCCCGGACGGCCGGCCTGCTCGCCATACCCGTGCTCGGTATCTTAGTCTTCCTCGTCTTCTCCGCCGGGCTGGACAGCCGCGTGGCGGCGCTGGATCTCCCGCCGCAAGCCAAACAACAACTCGAAACGGAGAAAGTTGACCTCGGCGGCGCGAAGGTCCCGGACGGCGTCTCGACGGCGACCGCGTCACAAATAGAGAGGGCCGTGAAAGAGTCGTTCGTGGCGGCGTTCCGGCTGGCGATGTACGCTGGGGCGGGACTCGCGCTCGCCAGCGCCCTCGCCGCGGCGCTCATCATAGAAGGCAAGGGACAGACGGCGCCCGCAGGCAGGGTCGGACAGCCCGGCAGCGAGGGCGCTCCTGCCTGATCCGAGAGGAGAAACCCTATGCAACAATGCACGCACCTGGACCAGATCAAAGACGTCGAGCCGAGCGCCGAGGGGTGCGAGGACTGCCTGCGGATGGGCGATACCTGGGTCCACCTGCGCGAGTGCCTCACCTGCGGCCACGTCGGCTGCTGCGACAGCTCGAAGAACAAACACGCCACGAAGCACTTCCATGCCACGGATCACCCGCTGATCCAGTCGTTCCAGCCGGGAGAAGACTGGATCTGGTGCTACGTAGATGAAGTCGTGATGGAGCCGCGCCGTTAGAGAGGAACCCATCGTGCCGACGATGATAGTGCTGGTGGACCTGAAAGAGGGCGTTAGTCCCGAGGACTACGAGCGGTGGGTCCGCGAAACCTACCGTCCGGCGGTGATGACCCTCTCCTCCATCGAGCGCTGGCGGGGTTACAGAGCAAGCGCATTGCTCGGCTCGGAAGCTGCTCCGCCCCATCAGTACGTCGTAGTCGTCGAGATAGAGGATCTGGAGCAACTCGGCAGAGACATGACGGACGAGACACTTCAGGCATTGCTCTCGCAGTTGCACGCCTTCGCGGATGTCACCCAGATCATGGCGGACAGGTTCGCGTAGGATAGGGTTGTTCGCACCGGTATAGAAAGAGAGGCGGACCTCTGCCTGAGATAGAGGCGATCCTGATTCTGCTGGCCGCGGTTGCGATACTAGCGACGCTCGCGGACCGGATACGGGTCCCGTACCCGATCCTGCTCGTGATCGGCGGTCTCGCGATGGGCTTCGTGCCGGGGCTGCCGAAGGTGGAGCTTGAGCCTGACGTGGTGTTCCTGCTCTTCCTGCCACCTCTGCTCTACGTCTCGGCGCTCTTTACCTCGTGGCGGGACTTCCGGGCGAACCTGCGGCCGATCTCGCTGCTCGCCATCGGGCTGGTCCTTATGACGACCTGCGTGGTGGCGGCGGTGGCCCACTGGGTAGTCGGTCTGCCCTGGGCCGCGGCCTTCGTCCTCGGGGCCATCGTCTCCCCCACGGACGCCATAGCCGCCACGGCCGTCGCCCAGCGTCTCGGCGTACCCCGCCGCATAGTCGTCGTGCTGGAGGGCGAGAGCCTGGTCAACGACGCCACGGGCATAGTCGCCTATCGGATAGCGGTAACCGCTGTCGCCGCCGGCGCGTTCTCGCTGTGGGAGGCGGGGTTGCAGTTCGTCGTGGGGGCCGTCGGCGGCGTGGCCGTGGGGCTGGCGGTCGGGTGGATCATTATCTGGGCCCGGCGGCACGTCTCGGAGAACGCCTCCGTGCAGAACACCATCTCGTTGCTCTCACCCTTCGCGGCATACCTTCTGGCGGAGGAACCCTCCCACTACGCCTGGCAGGCCCTGGGCCTGCCGGGAGACTTTGCTTTCTCCGGGGTTCTCTCGGTGGTGGCTACGGGGCTGTACCTGGGGCGTCGCGTCTCGTTCAGCGTGTCGGCGGAGACGCGGTTGCAGGGATTCGCGTTCTGGGAGCTGGCGACGTTCCTCCTTAACGGCCTGATCTTCGCCCTGATCGGACTGCAACTCCGCCGCATCATCGAGGGCATTTCCGACTACTCGGTCGCCGAGCTGGTGATCTACGCCGGATTGATCAGCCTGACCGTGATACTGGTGCGTTTCCTATGGGTCTTCCCGGCGACCTACGTGCCGCGCTGGGCGAGCCCTCGCCTGCGCGAGCGCGACCCCTCGCCGCCCTGGCAGGCCGTCGCGGTCATCTCCTGGACGGGGATGCGCGGCGTTATCTCGCTCGCGGCGGCGCTCGCGTTGCCCCTGTCGGTCCCCGGCCGCGATCTCATACTCTTCCTCACCTTCTCCGTCATCCTGGCGACGCTCGTGGTGCAGGGGCTCTCGCTGCCGGCCCTGATCCGGGGTCTCGGCCTCGAAGATGACGGCAGCACGCAGCGGGAAGAGGTAACTGGCAGGATCGAGGTCGCCCAGGCCGCCCTGGACCGGCTGGAGGAGTTGGTCGAAGAGGAGTGGGTGCGCGAGGAGACGGCGGAGCGCGTGCGCGGTCTCTACAACTACCGCCGGGGACGGTTCGCCGCCCGCTTCGACGGCGACTCGGAAGGTGTCGAGGAGCGCTCCACCGCCTACCAGCGGCTCATGATCGAGCTGCTCCGCGCCCAGCGCCGCACCCTCATCCGCCTGCGCAACGAGGGTGAGATCAGCGACGAGGCCATGCACCGCATCGAACGCGACCTGGACCTGGAAGAGTCCCGGCTGGAGATATGAGGGCCGGATGAGCGACATCGAGTTCCTGATCCTGCTGCTCGGCGCCGTGGCGGTCCTCGCGCAGCTCGCGCGTATTACGAACGTCCCCTACCCCATCTTCCTGGTCCTCGGCGGGCTGGCGATCGGGCTCGCGCCGGGGCTCCCGAAGATCGAGCTGGCGCCGGAGGTGATCTTCCTGGTCTTCCTCCCCCCTCTCCTCAACTCTGCTGCCTTCACAGCCTCGCCCCGCGACTTGCGCGCGCACCTGCGCCCCATCGCGATGCT
>DASSMB010000110.1:0-4408 GCA_035689095.1 Rubrobacteraceae bacterium
CCACTGCTCGCCCGCATCGCCTATGAGGACCCGCAAACGGTCGGGAACCCGCGCGAGGTCACGGCCGCCGACTACGAGGGGATCTACCACAATGCCTTCGCAAGGGGGAAGTGATGTACACCCGGACCAGAGACTACCCGATGTTCGTCGGCGGCAAATGGGCCGCCGGCGAGTCCGGCGCCCGCATGGAGGCCACGAGTCCGGCGACCGGCGAGAAGATCGGGACCGCGCCAGAGGGCACTCGTGAAGACGTGCGCCACGCGATAGCCGCCGCGAACGAAGCCTGGCCCGCCTGGGCGGCGCGCTCCGCGTTCGAGCGCGCCGCGGCGATGGTCCGGATCTCCTCGATCATCGAAGAGCGCCGCGATGACCTGGCGTGGACGCTAACACTCGACCAGGGCAAGCCGCTGGCGGCGGAAGCCTACGACGAGGTGGACGAGCTGATCGCCTACTTCGAGATGGCGAGCGCCGACGCCACGCGGCTCGACGGCTCGATGCCGCCCTCCGTGGACGCCGGGAAGCGGGTCTTCCTCTACCGCGTCCCGCGCGGGGTGGTCGGTGTGATCTCGCCGTGGAACTGGCCCTACACGATGCCCGCCGAAGCCATCGCCCCGGCTCTCGCCTCCGGGAACGCCGTCGTCTGGAACCCCGCCTCTTCGACCTCCATCTGCGCCGTGAAGCTCGCAGAGTGCATCGTGGACGCCGGACTCCCGCCCGGAGTCTTCAATATGATCACCGGCCCCGGCTCCGTCGTCGGCGATGAGGTGGCGGCGAGCCCCGGCACCCAGGCCGTCGCCTTTATCGGCTCCGTGGAGACCGGCCGGAAGGTCGCCGCCCGCGCCGCCGGGAAGGCGCTCCTCCTTGAGATGGGCGGCAACGGGCCGATGGTGGTCCTGGACGACGCCGACCTTCGAGCCGCCGCGAACGCCAGCCTCACCGCCGCCTTCCTCGGCGCCGGGCAGAGCTGCACCGCCGGAGAACGCTTCCTCGTCCACCAAACTGTCCACGACCAGTTTCTGGAAGAGTTGAACGCGGCGATAGAGCGCGAGATAAGGCTCGGAGACCCCTTCGACCCATCCACGACCCTGGGCCCGCTCAACAACGAGCCCACCGCCGGGAAGATGGACCGCCACATCTCCGACGCCCTCGACCGGGGCGCGGAGTTGGTTGGCGGCGGCGCGCGGGCGGACGGCTTCCCGACCCGCCTCTACTACCAGCCGACCGTGATCGACGGCGTGACCGGCGAGATGCAGGTCGCCCGCGAGGAGACCTTCGGACCCATCGTCCCGATAACTACCATCCGGGATGAGAGCGATGCGCTGCGCGCCGTCAACTCCTCGCCTTACGGTCTGCTCTCGGCGGTATGGACCGGGGACCTGGCGCGGGGTCTGCGCTTCGCCGAGGCGGTGCGGACCGGATGGGTCAACATCAACGCCTCCACGAACCACTGGGAGAGCCACCTCCCCTTCGGCGGCCGCGCCGGGTCTCACTCGGGCGTCGGGCGCGTCGGGGGCCGTTACCCGATGGAGACCTTCACCGAGTTGAAGACCGTGATCGTCAGCCTGGAGTAGAGATGCCCTGACCGTGGAACCCGAGTTGGCGCGAGATCTCGGCGGTCGTCCGCCTGGCGAGGTCGCCGATCTCGGGTATCGAGCGCTCCGACATCCTGAATGCCGGACCGGAGACGCTGATGGCCGCCACGACCTGCCCATCGGAGCCGAAGATCGGGGCTCCAACCCCGTTCAGCCCGATCTCCAGTTCCTCGATGGTGTAGCTGTAGCCGTCGTCCAGGACCTTCTTCAACTGCTCCCTCAGGATCGCGGCGTCCACGATGGTATTCTCCGTGTAGCGCTCCAGCTTGCGGCGGAGGATACGCTGGCGCCGCTCGTTCGGCAGGTGGGCCAGCAGCACCTTGCCGTCGGCCGTGCAGTGTAGCGGGGTATGCTGCCCCGACCAGTCCACGTTAAGGACGGAGTTCGTTGAGGGCATGGTCTGGTGGATGATCACGGCCTCATCACCCTCCAAAACCGCCACGGTCACCGTCTCTTCGAGCTGCTTGCTCAGGCGCTCGCACACCGGACGGGCGTGGCGCACGATATCTATATCCTCCGTGACTGCGCTCGCGAGCAACACCATCCCGAAGCCCAGCCGGTACTTCTCCGTCACGGCGTCCTGCTCCACCAGCCCCCGCTCCTTGAGGGTCGAGAGCAGCCGGTAGGCGGTTGACTTGTGGATGTCCATCTCGGCGGCGACCTCGGTTACGCCGGACCATCCCTGCCGGGCAAGCAGCTCCATCACCGAGATCGCCCGGTCTACCGACTGGACGAAGGTGCCCGTCCGGCTCAGAGTACGCGTCGTACCTGACCCTTCATCGCTCTTCTCCACGCTCATCCCCTCTCGGAAGGACGCGACCATACCTGACTCGTCACGGCTTGCAGCGGCGTATCTCGTCCCCGCTTCGGGACCATTCTAGAGCAACACGGAAATTCACGGCGCCCGCGCCCGGCCCGCGCCCACCTACCACGGCTTCACCAGAAAGGCTTTACATCCGACACTCGCGGAAAGGACCCCGGCCGGCCGTTCTGCTCGCGAACCTGCTGGCTGCCGTGTGACAGCCGGTAGCTCTCGCGGCGCGAAGGCTGTCTGAGGCGTTCGAGGCGGAACAGGCTGATATCGTGGCGGGTCATCCCCTTCTCGGCGAGGTCGGCCATGATCTCCCCGACCACGCTGGCGAACTTGAACCCGTGCCCTGAGCACGGCGAGGCAAACGAGACCTGCTCATAATCTGGATGCACGTCGATGACGAAGTGGTTGTCCTCCGTATTCGTGAACATGCACGTCTGAAGGTCCATCGTCGGCCCGCAACCGTCCGGGAAATATCGTTCGGCGAACTGCCGGAGCAGCCGCTCGTCGTAGTCGTGTACCTCGCGGTCCACCTCGTCGGGGTCCACGACCTCTTCGAGATGGTGATACTTGCCGAACTTGAAGCCGGGCACGCCGAAGACCGGGAAGCCGTAAAAGCGGCCCTCATCCACGAGCAGGTTGAACACGGGGAACGTATCTAGCCGGAAGTACTCGGGACGGGTCGGTTGCAGCCAGGCGAGGACCTGCCTCTCCGGGACGGCAAGCCCGTCGAGTACGTCAACCAGGCCGCCGTTCCAGGCCCCGGCGGTCACTACGAGCCGGTCGGCCTCGTAGGTATCGTGTTCGGTCCGGACGCGCGCTCCGCCATCGAGCGGCTCCCATTCCAGGACCTTCTCGCGGGCGTGGAACTCGGCCCCCAGCGCCTGGGCCGCCACGACGTAGGAGACGATGCAGCGTTCGGGGGTGAGGAAGCCGCCCTCGGGCTGGAGGAGGGCGAGGTGTTCGGGCGGCAGGTGGTATCCGGGGTGCCGCCGCCTCAACTCCGCGCCGGTCACGACCTCGTGCGGCAGGTCGTGCAGCTTGCAGGACTCCCACGATCCCTTGAAGACCCAGGATTCCGCGGGGCCTGAGTCTATGGAGCCGGTGATGTGGAGTAGTTTCTCTCCGGCCGTCTCTTGAATTTCGCGCCACAGCTCGTAGGCGCGCCGGAGGAGCATGACGTAGGAGGGGTGCTCGTAGTAGGCCAGCCGGATTATTCTCGTGTGGCCGTGCGAGGAGCCCATGGAGTGCGGGATGCCGAACCTCTCCAGGCAGAGCACGCGCTTGCCCCGGCGGGCGAGGTAGTAGGCGGCGGCGCTCCCCATCGCGCCCGCCCCGACTACGATGGCGTCGTAGCGGTGTGACTGCGAGCCATGGGCCATCAAGTCTTCCCGTTCGTCCGGGAGTTGGCCGATACGCTCGCCGGAGAGAGCGGCCGGGAGGCGGGCTCGGAGCGCCGGTCGTCCTCCTGGGGCTCGGACCGGATGCGGGCGTTCTCCGGGTCGAAGAACGGGATCGGGGAGACTTTCGCGGCGATGAGACGGCCGTTGATCTCCACGATCAGGTTCGCCCCCGGCCAGGAATGAGCGGTATCCACGTAGGCCATCGCCAACATCTTGCCGACGCTGTGGCCCATCGCGCTCGACGTTACGCGCCCGACCTGACGCTCTCCGGGCATTACGGCGTCCTCGTACTCTCCAGCCTCGGCCCCGGTGTCCATCATCTCCCGGAACGTCGCCACGTCGCCGATGCTGTAGACCTTCGCGCCCGCGGCGGCCGGGACCTCGCTCTCCAGGGTCAGGCCGACCCAGCGACGGTCCAGGCCGCGTTCCTGCACCCGCAGGAGGGCTTCGCGCCCGATGAAGTCGCGTTTTTCGAGGTGGATCCAACGTGATAGCCCCACGTGGAACGGGGTGTCGTCCTCACTGATGTCCGGGCCATAGAGCGGCAGGCTCTTCTCTATCCGCAGGGACTGCATCGCCAGCACGCCGTAGGGCTTGAGGTT
>DASSMB010000111.1:0-3765 GCA_035689095.1 Rubrobacteraceae bacterium
CTGTTTCGTAGTACCTGACTGCTGGCGGCTAATATTATCCCGCAATTTCCCGCAGCGCCCGCTCCTCTTCTCGTATCCGAACGAACAGGAACGCGGCGTCGAGCGCGGTGAAGACCACAGCCGTAACCCAGGCTCCAAAGATGAGCGGCAACGTCAGGACTTCGACGGCCACGACTACATAGTTTGGATGCGGGAAGTACCGGTACGGACCGCGCCGGACGAGCCTCCGGCCGGGCACGACGAGTATCCGCACGTTCCAGTTCTCGCCCAGGGAGAGGATCGCCCAGTACCGCAGGGGCTGGACGAGCAGAAACACCGCGAGCGGCACCGGCCACCACGCCGGGACATCCGGGCCGCGCAAGAGACCCTCGACGAGCGTGGAGACGAGCCAGAGAGTGTGGATGGCGACCATCAACGGGTAATGACTTGCGCCGCGTTCGACGGCTCCTTTTGCCCGCAGACGCCGCTCGTTGCGCCGGGAGTACCGCAGTTCGAGGAGGCGCTGCGCGGCGACGACCGCTACGGCAAGGACGAGCAACGCCGCGCTCACGGGATGCTACAGCCGGTAGCTAACACTTGAAGAAGACGTGCTCCGCGGAGAAGCCCGGACCCATCGCCGAGAGGACGCCGAGGTCGCCGGGCGCGTACTCGCCGCTCTCCAGGAAACGCTCCAGGATGAACAGAACGGTCACGCTGGACATGTTGCCGAAATCGCGCAGCACCGAGCGCGAGAAGGTCAGGGCGCCGGGCGCGAGCCCCAGCACCTCCTCGAAAGCGTCGAGGACCTTCGCGCCTCCGGGGTGCAGTACGTAATGTCTCAGGTCCGCGAAGTCCAGATCGAGGGAGTCGCAGGCGTCTTGCAAGTTGCCGAGCAGCCGCTCGCGCACGATGGTCGGGACGCTCTTGGAGAGTTGTACCTTGAGGCCGGTCTCGATGAGATCCCAGCCCATCACGTCCTCGGTCCCAGGCCAGGTTGTGCTGTAGCTGCCGACGATCTCGGGTCCGGCGCCCGTTCCTAGGACTACGGCGGCGGCTCCGTCGGCGAAGAGGCTCGTTGAGATGAGGTTGCTCTTGGAGCGGTCGCCGCGCTGGAAGGTGAGGCCGGAGAGCTCCACGGCGACCAGCAGGACTTTCTGTTCGGGGTAGAGCGTTGCGTACTCGGCGGCGCGGGAGACTCCGGCTGCCCCGGCGGCGCATCCGAGGCCCCAGATCGGGACTCGCCGCGTGTGCTCGGAGAGATCCAGGGCGAAGATCAGCTTCGAGTCGAGCGAGGGCGTGGAGAGCCCGGTCGTGGAGACGAAGAAGATCGCTCCGATCTCGCCCGGCTCCACCCCCGCCCGGTCCATCGCCCGCCGGGCTGCCTTCTCGGAGAGGCTCAGGGCGTGCTCGACGTAGAGCGCATTCTTCTCGGGGAAAGTGTGGTCGCGCTCGAACCACTCCAGCGGCACGCAGAAGTAGCGGCTCTCCACCTGGACGTTGTCGAAGACGGGGGTCAGCCGCTCGATGTCGCGAAACACTTCGGAGAACATCCCGCGCGCGAAGTCCTTGACCTCGCCCTGGCCCAGGTGGTGTGGCGGCAGGGCGGTCGCCACGGAGAGGACCTTCGGGCGCGGCCGGCTCATCGGGCTCCGGGCTCCGCATCGGTCTCGGGCGTGGCGCAGGTGTTGCGGAAGACGTACTGCGAGAGTCGCTTGCGCTGGCGACTCGACCAGTCTATCGTCGGGCGCCGCTGCTCCTTCGGGACGTAGCCCAGCCGGTAGACGGCCATCAGTTCCAGGTCGTCGGGGACTTCGAGGAGGTCCTGCATCCTCTTCCAGTTCTCCGGGATCTCCATCGGCGTCGAGACGAACTGGATGCCCATCCCGATCTCCGCCGTCGTCAACCAGATGTTCTCGACCGCCGCGCCCATCCCGAACACGGAGTAGAAGCCGGACAGCTCTCCGGGCCGGTACTCGGTCTTGTCCAGCAGGACGGCCAGCAGTAGCGGGGAACCGGCGACGAGCTTGCGGTTATCCTCACCTAAAGTCTTCGGGACGCCGAAGCGGTTCATCACGGCCTGCCCGGTGTTCGAGAAGATCTGGCGCGAAAAAGGCTTGAGTACGGACGGCATCTGGTCGAAGTATATTCCGTCGCGCTTCTCCTCCATCTCGGCCTCGGAGAACCGGAAGTATGGCCGGTAGCGCTTCCAGAACGTGCCCTCTTCCAGGAGCCGGGTCATGCTCTCGCCGCTGATCCTGGCTACCTCCTCTATGGTCTCGCGGTCATCAACGAGCACGAAGCGCCAGGGCTGGCTGTTGAAGTGCGACGGGGCCATCGCAGCCGCCTCGACCAGCAGCCGCTGGTGCTCCGGGCTGACCGGGTCCGGCAGGAAGGGGCCGTTCGTAGTCTTGCGCCTCTTGAGGACTTCGAGAAATTCCAAGCTAGCGTTCCTCCTAGACCTTCTAGAGCATAAATACGAATCCGGCGGCGTAGAGGATCAGGGCTCCGCTAGCCAACGCCGCGTGCCCCACAGTCCCGGCCCGCACCCTCGGCAATACGGCGAAGAGAGCCAGCGCCGGCAGGAGCGCCCACCTATAGGGCGAACTCTGCCAGAAGCCCCAGACGACCGCCACGGCCGCCGAGACGAAGACCGCGAAGAACAGGGCGTGGTGCAGCCACCGGAAAGGCTTCGTGTCCACGATGCGTAGCTGGACGAGCACACCCAGCGCGAAGTTAGCCAGGAACAAGATCGCCGCGACGGCGAAGATCAAAGCGGACTCCTCATCATCGCTACAGGTATAGCACAGACGCCGCCGGCAGAAGGCGTATCCTTTCTCCTATTTCGAGGCGTCCGTCCGCATGAGCGCATTAGGACGCGACACGCTCCCGGCTCCCTAACTCTTCGCCCGCGGCACGGACGACGGATAGCAACCGGTCGCGGCGCCCAGAGCGTTGACCGCCTTTGCGACCGTAAGGGAGTCGTGCATGACCTCGCCGCGCAGAATCTCCTCCACCAGCCAGCGGAGCGGCAGCACCCGCACACCCCTCACGAACACCCGGCCCTCCACGAACGCCTCCGTGAAGCATAGTAATGGAGAAACCTCCGCGTCCAGGATGTCCTTCAGCCGGAAGCAGCCGCTCCAGGTCTGCGAGACGAAATCTTTCCCTGGCGGACGGCCGTTCAACAGCAACTGGTTGCCGCGCGCGCGAACGCCGCCCGATTGGCTCTTCGTCTCGATGCCGAAGAACCCGCGAGGACCGAGCGCGACGTGGTCTACGTTACCAACATCCGGGAGCTGCACATCATGAAAGATGTAAAACCCGTGCTCCCGTAACCTCTCCAGCTCCGCGCCGACCTGCTTTTCGGCTCTTCCGCCTTTGAGCCAGGTTCGCTGGGCATCCAGGGCCTTGTCTCGCGCGTTCTTGTGCGCTGCCTTCCAGCCGACCGCCTGCGTCAGCGTCTCGGCAATCGTCCACAGGACGATCTGCTTCCGCGCCTTGCCCATCGCGTGCTGTCCCGCCGACCGCTTCTCAAGAACCTCATCGTTGACGACCGGCCGCGCGGTACGATGCCCGGAGGCCGCCGGGCGCTCCGCGATTCTCGTCTCGGAAGCAGGACTCGGAACTCGTTCGGGCGCCTTCTCCGGACTAACCTCTGGTGTTCCGGCCCAGGCAAGCACGTCCTCCAGGCCCTCTTCCGAGAGGGAAGTGAAGCCGCCGGTTAGCGCGTAGCGGTGGAAGCCCAGGGTGAGATGTGGCCCCTTCTGCGGGAACTTATAGGGCACC
>DASSMB010000112.1:0-5140 GCA_035689095.1 Rubrobacteraceae bacterium
CCGTCGGGGTGGCGCCGGGCGCGGAGTGGATAGCGGCCAAGATCTTCGACGACAACGACCAGGCGACGACCGCCGGGATCCACCAGAGCTTCCAGTGGATACTCGACCCGGACGGCGACCCCGCGACCGCCGACGCCCCGGACGTCGTCAACAGCTCCTGGGCCATGCCCAGCCCCGGCTGCGACCTTGAGTTCCAGCCGGACCTTCAGGCGCTGCTGGCCGCGGGCATCCTACCCGTCTTCGCCGCCGGCAACTACGGCCCCAACACCGGGACCGCCGCCAGCCCCGCCAACTACCCCGAAGCCCTGGCCGTCGGAGCCTCGGATAACGCGGGGACCGTCCAGTCGTTCAGCAGCCGCGGCCCGTCCTCCTGCGGCGAGCCCCAGGGCACACCCCAGAGCACCTTCCCCGAGGTCGTCGCCCCCGGCCTCGACATAAAGGCCCCGGACCTCCTGGGCGGCTACGCATACGCCAGCGGGACTTCCCTGGCCGCGCCGCACGCCGCGGGCGCGCTCGCCCTGCTCCTGGACGCGGACCCGTCCCTGACCGCCGCCCAGCAGCGCGAGGCCCTCACGGCCTCCGCCACGGACGTGGGAGCCGCCGGGCCGGACGACGCCTCCGGTTACGGCCTCATAAACGCACGGTCCGCCTACGATTACGTGCGGACGAACTTCTGGTCGCTCCCCCCGGACACTACGCCGCCGGTTATCTCCGCCGACCCGGCCCCGCCCGCGAGCGGCTCGGTCAACGGCGCCCAGTCCGTGGCGCTCTCCTCTGACGGCGGCGAGAAGGTCCGCTACACGACCGACGGTACCGTCCCCGACTACACCAGCAAGCTCTACGACGGCACGCGCATAAACATCACCCGGACCGCCACGATCCGGGCCTACGCCATAGACGCCGCCGGCAACCGCGCCGACGCCTCGTTCTCCTACACCGTGCGCCAGCCAACCGCCATAACGCTCGACGCCACACGCACCCGCCTGGACTTCGGACAGGGCACGACCCTCTCCGGGACCCTGACCTCGAACGGCGCTCCGCTCGCCCGGAAGACCGTCGAGATCGAGCAGCGCCCCGTCGGAGCATCCGCCTTCGTCTCCGTGCCGAACGGCGCGGTCGAGACCGGCGCGGACGGCGGTTTCTCCCTATCCAGTGTGAAGCCCCGCCAAAATACAGAGTACCGGGCGGTCTTCGCCGAGCAGCCGGAGCTTCAGTCCTGTGCGATGGGCAGGCGAGTGGACGTGAGGGTCATGGTCTCGGCGAAGCTCTCCGCGAGCACCGTGCGGCCGGGGCGCGGGGTTACGATCTCCGGGTACGTCAGACCATCGCACACGGGTTCGGTCGAAGTTGAGATCAAACACGGCGGCGCCGTGGTCAAGCGGAAGACGGCATCACTTGACGGCGACTCTCATTACAGCCTACGCTACACACCGCGCCCTGTCGGCAAGTACACGGTGAGCGTCAGCTACTCGGGACACACCGATCACCTGGGCGGCGTCAGCCCCGCGAGACACTTCCTCGTATCCGGATAGACTGCCGGCTGTTAACCTCTTCAACATCGAAGAGCCGGTCGTAAAGACGTGGGAGGGAAACGAAGGATGAAGGGCGTGGTCGAGGAGATCTACATCGCCGGAGAAGGCAGCGCGGAAATGGTGAGGGTCGAGGAGGTCCAGACTATCGAAGGATGCGGCATAGTGGGCGACCGCTACTACGAAGGCACGGGCTACTGGACGGGACTCGACTACGTCTGCGAGGTCACCCTGATCTCCTCCGAAGACCTCGACCGCATCGAGCTGGAGACAGGCATCCGCGTCAAGAACGGCGAGCACCGGCGCAATATCGTCACGAGCGGCGTCAACCTGGATGGGTTGCGCGGCAAACGGTTCCGAATCGGAGGGGCAGTCCTCGAATACGACCGTCCCCGTCCGCCGTGCCGCCACGTCCAGGACCTTACAGAACCCGGCATGACGCGGGCTCTCAGGGGCCGGGGAGGTATCTGCGCCCGGGTTTTGAGGGCCGGGAGGATCCAGACTGCGGACGCCATCGAGCCCGAGTAGCAGCCACGAGCGCCCCCGCTCCGATCAAAGCGCCGCCGAAAGAAGATCCCAGAGGCGATGTCCCCTCATCCTCCACAGCGCTTCCGGCTGGAGGCACCGGTAGAGGCTCCTCTTCGGCGGCCAGGGCGAGCAATACAGCCGCGCTCGTCCAGCCGAGCGGCGCTGCTGCCCTGGGTTCGCCCTCGCCGTTCACCTTCTCCGGGAACGCTCCGAGGCTCGTGCGGTGGTCCATGAGCCACCCCAGATGGCGTCCGGCCCTCTCCTCATCGCCCGACGCCGCCGCGGAGAGCGCGAATAGGGCGGTCTCGGGCGTCCAGGCGACGGTCGGGTCCTGGGGCCAGTTCTCGCCAGGGAGCAAGCCGCCGTTCGGGACGGCCAGCCGCTCTTCCGCCCTCTCAACAGCCCGGTTTACCTCCGGCTCAAACGGGGCGAAGGGTGGAGCCAGAAAAGTGATTGCCGCGTCGGCGCCGCTGCCGGGATCGGTGGTGCGCGGATAACCGTGCGGCGCGAACTCGCGGTCTATCGCCAGGTCGAGACGGGCCGCCGCGTTGGCATACCGCCGGGCGTCCTCCGGGTGGCCCAACTCGTCCGCCAGGCTAGCTGCGGCGCGCAAGCCGGTCCTCAGGGGCGCGGCGGTCCCAAGGTTCGGCCTCCAGGTCGCGGTCTCCCAGTAGTCCGGGCCGCCGGGCGGCAGGCCATCCGGCCCCAGCGAGGCGGAAGCGGTATCAGAGGCGGCCCGGACCGCGGGCCAGAGTGCGCGGGTTCGCGCTCCAGCTGACCGTTCTCCGCCGGCATCCCTGGACCAGTACCATACGGCCCAGGGGAACCATCCCACGGCGTCGAGTTGCGCCGGCCGGCCGTCGAGCACGGGCGCTCCGTCGGCGCGGTAGCGGGCCTCCCAGCCGCCATCGTCCTCCTGCGCTTCCGCGAGAAAGCGCAGAATCCGGTACGACTCCTCTCGATGTCCGGTCGCCGCGAAGGCTGCCGCCGTCCAGCTCGCGTCGCGCGGCCAGACATAGTGCCAGCCGCGAGTCGGGGCGGCGAGCGCGGCCCCGTTCGGCTGTGTGAGCAGGCGAAGATCCAGCAGCGCCCGCTCCGCCATCCGGCGTTCCTCCCGCGTGCGACCGGGGACCGTACCCCGTTCGAGCCAGGCCCGCGACTCCTCGCTGGCGGCCCGCGCGCCGGGATCTTCGGAGTCCACGGTTACGGGCTCTTTTGCGCCGGGCGGCACGTAACGCAAGCGGCCGTCCGGGAGCCTCAGCACCGCGCTGCCGGACAGATAGGAAGCGCCCTGGACTTCTTCCGGTGAGACCGTCGCGTATTCCCCCGATCCCTTCCCGAGCAGCCCGGCTACCCGCAGCGGAACCGGGTTGGCGTAGGTATCGGGTTTGCGGAAGGTGCGGTCCGATCTTCCGAGCCCCAGGACGAGCGCCGGAATGAGAACCACGATCAAGATGACTACGACTGTATAGCGCCCGTGTCGGAACACACTGGAGACCATACTAGATCCTCCAGCAGATGCTATGACCGGACCCAACTTCGTCCGGCGCTCCTCATATTTGTCATCCACATGGCAGAAAACGTCTTCATTGTTGTCACCAGTAAGAAATACGCTAGCCGTCGAAACCAAAAATGTGGCTGACCTGCATTACGCAAACCTGCATCCGTACTCGCTCAATCGTCAAGCAACGATTTTAGATCGTGTTTTTACCAACGTGAGAACGGCACCGAAGATCCTCTCACGAGTATCCGTTGATTTATGTAATTTCATTATTATAATAATGTTGTTATTTGAACTCAGTACCGAGAAGTCGGGTGACATGACGAGGAAGAGACTAAGCCGGGCGGAGAGAAGGATCGATACCAGGGAGCGCCTGCTGGCGAGCGCCCTGGTGGTGTTCGCCCGAAAGGGATTTGAGGGGGCTTCCTTGGAAGAGATCGCCGACGAGGCGGGTTTCTCCACGGGGGCGGTCTACTCTGCGTTTGGGGGTAAGCAAGAGTTGTTCTTCGCTCTGCTCGACCGGTGTCTGGAGGAAGAGAAGCGCGACATACGTGAGATATTCGAGCGGAACGACAGCCTGGAGGCCGTGGTCGCGGCGATCGGCCGGTGGAAGCCGGGTCCGCTCGAGAGCGCCGAGCAGTGGCGCGTGTTGGCCACTGAGTTCTGGCTTCACGCCGTCCGGGATCCCCGGGCGCGGGCGCTGCTGGCCGAGCGGCAGCGCAGGCAGCGCGCCGCCGCGGCCGGGCAGTTGGAAGGGGCCTACAAGGAGCAGGGTCGGCGATTGCCGGTCGAGGCCGGGCTGCTGGCCGACGCGGTCATAGGGTTGCAGATCGGGATGGCCATGCGGGCGATCGTCGACCCCGAGGCCGTCCCCGAAGGCTCCTACGCGAGGGTACTTGGCGTCCTGCTGGGGACGTCGGACGCCTCGGGAGAGCGTACACCGGGGGAGGGAGAGGAGGAGACAGCGTAAGAGCATCGTACCGTTGCACGAAACCGGTTAGCGAGAACCCCTCGAAAAGGTGGTGAAACCATGCAGCAAATAGCCCCCGAACCCGTCGATTCGGTCGAGGTCACGATCCTGGCCGACAACGTCTTCGACGGCCTCCTCGTCAGCGAGGGACCCGCCAGACGTCCCTCCCTGGGCCCGCAGCACTTAAACATATCCACCCCATTCATGGAGGGCGGGCTCGCCTTCGACCAGCCGGTCGTCCAGCACGGTTTCGGGGCGCTCGTCGTCGTTAGGAAGAACGGGCGCGAGCACCGGGTGCTCTTCGACACCGGGGCTACGCCCGACGGCCTCGCGGAGAACATGCGCCGGATGGACCTCTCGCCCGGCGACGTCGAGGCGATAGTCTTGAGCCACGGCCACTCCGACCACACCACCGGGATGGATGGGCTCGCGCGGGCTCTCGGGCGGGCCAACCTCCCCGTGCTCATCCACCCCGAGTTCTGGAACAGGAGGCGACTCGCCTTCCCGGGCCGCGAACCGTTCGAGCTACCGACCACGAGCAAGGGGGCGCTGGAGGACGCTGGCTTCGAGATCGTCGAAGATGTGCGGCCTTCGTTCCTGCTCGACGACTCG
>DASSMB010000113.1:0-7987 GCA_035689095.1 Rubrobacteraceae bacterium
TCCCCGGCCGTCCTCCTCACCGGAGGCCTCTTCGGAGACGAGATCCGCCTTGAACTCGTCCACCGAGCGGCGGGCTTCGCTCACGAACCGCCCGATATCCCGGGCCATGTCAGGGAGCTTGCTGGGACCAAAGATGACCAAAAAGAGGATCCCCACGATCACCATCTCCGTAGCCCCAATACCGAACACGACGCTAGAGACCTCTCTGGCCGGCGTGCCCGTGGACCGTCTCGTCCCCCGACCCGGCACGGGCCTGGACACGAACCTTCTCACTTCCGGGCGCCTCGGCCCTGGCGTCGCCGCCGGTCGAGAGTCCTTCGCGCAACTCCTTGACGCCCGTTCCAAAGCCCTTCGCCAGCCCCGGTATCCGCTTGGCTCCAAAGAGCAGCAGGATGATCGCGAGCGCGATGATCAGATGAGGAGGCGATGCGAGTCCTGCGAACATTGGCGTTCATCCTTTGCTTCGCTTACGTGACGCCGGTTGTTTGTATGTTTGTATGACACCGGTTCTCAGGATTACGATCCCTGGGGATGGATCGGATCAGCATCTTCTGGGAGAATTGTCGGCAGGGTGAGCGCCTTGCCAGGCTACTGGGTGATTAGCGGCCGACGCGGAAAGGGCTTGCCTCACGCGGTAATGTTGCCCCCGCCGTACTTTTCCGGGATTGCGCACCATAGGCGCACGCTATCCATATCCGCCAACCGATTCCCCCGTTATTGTGGTCCAACAGCTTCAGGTCTTCGGGCGTGTGTTACCGTTTCCCCGTCCAACAACTCAGAGCGGACCGATCAAATCACCTTGCCCAGACGAAGGTATGGAGCCGGCTCGCGAAAGCCGACGACGATTGCGGGAGGGAGATACTACCGGTGTCGTAGACTTCACGATGCACCCTAGCTTGCTGGCGCTCCGCGCGCAGCGACTGCCGACGACATCGAGCGTCATCCTCAGCTCGTCAACGCCCCGGTTGTGGATCCCGCAGTCCAACTTGCGCCCGCGCGGACCTTGGACATCCCGCGAAAACGTTTAATGATGGCGGGCTGCTCGCCGAGATGGCTCAGAAAGGCATTCCGGCACCGTTGTGGGCGACCTATTAATAAGGTAAAGGTATACCCACACGTGTGATGGGCCAGCGCAGCCTCTCCAAGGGCATACTGTGGACCTCTGGTCTTCAGCGTTTCATCACGGGTTATATAATGCGGAGCTATCGATGAGCCCGCTCTAGGCGTCGAATGCTCCCTGCAACACGGCGCCCGGACGTCTTGGGGCAAATTGCCCATTGGCTCTCGAACGGAAAGCATCTAACCTGCCTGTTGCCGGACGAGCGCTCATGGGTGACGCCGCTCGGCTGAGAATTGGATCGGGAAGGGGGTATGGATGCGCGGGTTGCTCTGCCGTTGCGAACACCGCCTGGATGCTACAGACGATACGGCCCTGCTCGGGCTGGTCCAGAGACACTTCCGCTGGGAGCATCCCACCATCCCGATAGAAGACGAGACCCTTGAGGATATTGCCGCCACCCACACCTACGGGCTGGAGGACGTGGAGGCGCCCGCCGGCTGAGATCTCGATCTCTCCTCCCGACCCCCTTCTGGAAGGGCTCGCAACGTGGGCTGTGGCAGTCCTGTGGCAGTCAGCAGGTCAGCGGATGAAGCGCTCGACGTAGCCGGCGCCGAGCCCGACCTCCTCGTAGTGCTCGCGCGCGGCTTCGAGCTTGGTGAACACGTCCTCGATACCGACCACGTTGCCGTCGGGGTCGACGTAGACGTAGGCGCCGGTGACATGGAACAGTGTGACCATCTCCTCCACCCCGTCCGGAACCTCCAGGGTGTGCGTCTCGCCGGGCGGCTCGAACGAGTAGCCTCCCTCCTCGGCCCACCACTCGTGCTCCAGATAATGCCAGCTGCCCTTGAGCGTCAAGGCGTGCACCGGTCCCGCGTGCCGGTGGCGCGACAGGATGGCGCTCTTGCGCACCCGCAGGAGGTTGACGAAGTACCCCTCGCTCACCGACAGCAGCAGCGGCCGGAAGCTGACGTCCGTAGCCTGGGGGACCCACAGGCGCTCGTCGGAGTCGAGGTCTAGAATTCCAGGAACCACCAGGTCATCCGGCATGCCGTATGGCTGCTCGCCACGGTACGGGACCGCTTCCTCAGAGTAGGACTGCTCGGACTCGACATTCGAACTCATTCGCTCCTCCTCCAACGTTCCCCGGTGTTCTGCATCCGCAATCCCTTGATTCCCAACTATCAGAAACCGTAACCACCGGCGCCGCCCGCCCTTGGCTGCCTTGGAAGCGATGGCGAACAACGCCCTAGATCCCCTGCGCAAGCCACAGGCCATAACCCTCCATCTCATCCTTACCTGACCCTCAACCGAGGTTTACCTCAGCCCGATACACCTTGCGAGGAAGGTTAGATCGCGGGTAGGCTCAAAGAAGCAGGACAGGATCACATAGGGAGATGGCGATAGGGGGACGGCGTTGCGTATCACCGAGGTGAAGGTATCCGGACGGCTGGCCCTGGCGTGCGGCGGCTGCGGGGAGTTGATCCTCTTCCTGGGCCGCGAGAGCGACTGGTTCGAAACCGGCGAGGACGGCCGCCCAAGGATCTTCCCGTGCGGCGGGTGCGGAAGGGACCTCACCCTCGCGAGCCGGGTCGTCGCGAGCGGAACAGGGAGCGCGTCCGGTAGCCCGCCGGGGAGACCCGGATAGTCCTATGGGGTCACCTGTATCGGCACTACCGGTAGGGCTTGGACATCAGCGCAGCCGTTACTGATGATCCTGGCGATGCGGGACATTGCGCGGGGTGTAAGCGGCTTTAAGACAGGTATGCTAGATTTGCCCGCGCGAGGTTGGCTCCTGAGCGCCTCGGCTGCCTCTCCGAAGGATGGGGGATACTCCAGTCATCGATGGCCGAACGCCGGGTCGGGAGCAGTCGAGGGAGGGCGCTTCAGAGGCCCAGGTGCAGCGCCGAGGAGTCGTTGGGCCTCGCGTGCAGGTAGCGTCCCGTGGTCGCTATCGAGGAATGGCGCAAGGTGTCCCGTATCAGGGCCAGATCCGTCTTCCTGGCGTGAGCGTGGGAGGCGTGGGCGTGCCTGAGCCAGTGGGGGCTCACGGCCCTCTCTATCCCGGCGTCCTCGGCCGCCCTGGCGACTATCCGGTTGACCTGGCTGACCTCCAGGTGACCGCCGAGGCCGTTCTTTTTCTTTCTGCTGCGGAACACGGGCTCGTCCTCGCCGGCGTGCCGCTCGGTCCGGGCCCCGTTCGTCCTCTCCGTCACCTTCCGGAGCGCGAGGACCTGGGAGTAGACGCTCGCCGGCAGCAGGGTGACGCCGGTCCTGGAGCCCTTGCCGAAGATGGTCGCCTGCCCGACACCCGCCCCGAGGTCGTCGCGGTCCTTGAGGTCGCGCCACTTCAGGTGCACCGCCTCCTCCCGCCTGAGCGCGCCGGCGTAGAGCAGCGAGATCAGGGCCCGGTCCCTCGCGGACTTCGGCGCGTTCATGATCCTGTGGGCCTCGGCCTCGGTCAGTATCCTCTCGGACAGGGTGTCCTTGACCTTCGGCAGCTCCACGGCGGCCCCGACGTTGAAGGGCAGGTAGCCCACCTTGTTGGCGAAGGAGAGCAGGCTCTTTGTGGTGGCGAGGACCCGCCCCTGGCTCGAGGGGGCCATCAAGACCGAGATAAAGGAGGCGAAGTCGTGCAGGTCCGAGAGCGTTACGGCCGACAGTGGCTTCCCTTCGGTGAAGTCCCGAAACTTGGCGAGGTCCTCCGCGTACTTGCGCCGGGTGGAGGGCGCCTTGCGGGCGAGCCAGAGCTCGACGAGCCGCTCGTCGGTCTCGGCGCCGGAGAAGTTGGGCATCGGCGCGGGGCGGACCGTGGCCGCGTTCGGTGGGCCAACCGCTTCACTCGGAGGCGCCGGCAGCAGCCCCGTCGCCGGTCCCTCCAGCGCGGTACTCACCCGAGCACCTCGTCGACCGCAACCGAGAGGCCCTCTACGGCTCCCGAGATGATCCACTCGCCGGCTTCGAAAGACCTCGCCGTGCGGTAGCCGTCCGGATCTGGATGATAATAGACCTCGACCTTTTGCCCCGCGAGGTCCACGATCCACGCCTCCGGAATGCCTGCCCGGGCATATAGAGGCAGCTTGGTGTTCCTGTCGTAGGAGAGGGTTGTGTCCGAAACCTCCACCACGGCGAGAACGTCCTCCGGACCAGGGGGCGCCGAAGCCTCCGGCCGCGGCCTGCGCCCAAGCAAGCTCAGGTCCGGCTGGGGCTCGTCGCGCTCACCCAGCCTCACAGGGTTCTGAACGCTCACGAAAAACCTCCCGCCCGACGCACCAACCAGCAGATGGTTCAAAGCGACCACGCATGCCAGGTGGCGCGAACCTATCGGCGCCATGTCCACGATCTCGCCGTCGACGAGCTCCACCCGATCGTCCTCACCGAGTACCCCAGCCTCGGCCATCGCGCGGTACTGTCGTGCCGTGAACCTGTGCCTGTTGATCTCAAGGTTCCCTGGCAGCATCTGTCCTCCACACCCCTCCCTCAGCATGCCATCAAACTTACCTGCGGACACGATACACAACCTATAGTATGAACGCAAGGATAGTGGTATACCCTTGCGTTCAAAATGCCCTCGAAAGGCGGCTCTCCGGCGCCCTGCCGCCCCGCGAACGGGCGCGGATCGAACCACGCCCGGTGGCTCACACTATTATTGTGTGGAAAGGTAAACGGGCGTCGAACGGGTCGAGCAAGGCGACGCCGGTGCGCTCGAAATCGCGGGTGTTGTTGGTGACTAGCGTCATGCCCCTGGACTTTGCCTGTGCGGCCATCAGGCTGTCGACGGCCGGCAGCGGATCGGGCGCGGTCATCCGGCCCCATTCGTCGGCGTCCTCGACGGTAATCGGGACGATGCGCTCGGCGTAGGATCCTCGCAGCTCGGCGAGCCACGCTTCGAAGACGGCCGCCTGGTCGGGGTCGCGCCTTTTGAGGCGTTCGACGCCCTGACGGATCTCGCCGACGACGAGCACGCTGATGTACAGTTCTTGCTGCCCGACGCCTGAGAGCCAGCGGAGCACGCCAGCGTCGGCGCGCGCGCCCTTGCGCGCCTCGGAGATGACGTTGGTGTCCAGCAGGTAGCTCAGGAACCGAGCTCCACGACTCGCGAGGAACTCTTGTCCCGGCGGATGTCGAGCCGGTCGAGGTCCGGCGCGCACATCAAGAACCGCTTGAAGTCCTTGCCGCTCTCGGCGACGAGCCGCTCGTAATCCTTGGCCGGGACCACAACCACGACCTCCTCGCCATGCTTTGTTACGGTCTGCGGCCCTTCCTCCAGCGCGCGCCGTATCAATTCGCTGAACCTCTGCTTCGCTTCCTGCACCTGCCAAGTCATCCCGCCAACTCCTACTCTGTCCACTCTGTCCAGAATTATATCGCATTGGTAGACCGTAACGCCGCGGCCTTCTCGGTTTCCGGGGGCGAGAAACAACTCCCCGAAGGCGCGATTCGATTTCACCACTCATGCTCGGTCCGTTCGGGGATCTCGGCCGACGCGTGTTTCGAGCCTCTGGCCGGTCCGATAGAAGTAGAGCTAGTTGTCCCGGATCCCCTTGAGCCTCTCCCTGTGATCCGGCAAGGTCTTGACGCCCGCCGCCGCCAGGACCGGCAAGCCTCCTGCCGCGCCCCCGATAACCATTTCGTGCGGGAAGTCGGATAAGAGTAGTATTCTCATCTCGATTGCTGCCTGTGCTTCCGTCACCGCGGCTTCTTGCGGGAGCGTCACCCGGCTCTTTACGCCAAATAATCGGCCGGACGGGCGACGAGCACGCCGGCGACCGTTCTACCAAAGAGATGGCCAAAGTGTTGGCGGTCGCCGGAGATCAGGTACGTGGCGCTCACGGCGACCGCGGCGCGCAGTATCGGCAGATCCTTCTCCGGTAATCCCGAACCCTCGATCTCGGGGCGCCCGGCGGGATCCGCGAGCAGGTTGGTGACGCGGACGGCCATGAGGAGTTTATCGAGGTCCGCGCGCTGCTCGGCCGAACCGAGGTTTCTACGCGCTTCCTCGACGGCGTAGGCCGACGTCACGAGCTCCGTCTCCGGAAGTCCCCAGAGCCTCCGCACCCCGGCGTCTTCGCGGTAGGCCGCCGAGAAGAGCACGTTGGCGTCCAAAAAGAGCCGGTCCACCTCAGCGTTGGTTCGGTAGCTCTATACCGAGCAGGTCGGGATCCAAGCCCATCTCCTCGCGCACCACCCGAGCGGCCCTCGCGTAGTCCTCGGCGTCGGTGGCGTTCTCCAACAACAGGCGCGCCTTGCGCTCGGCGGAGTAGATCTCTATAGGCACCGCCACCGCCGGACGGATCAGGACACCCTCCTCCGTGGCCTCCGCCACCACCAGCGTCCCCTCCTCTATCCCGAAGCGCCTCCTCAAGGGCGCCGGTATAACCACCGCGCCCCTCTTCCCGACTTTACTAGTGTCCACGATAGCCTCCGCGCCATTTTCGCCCAATTATCTGATTATCTGGCATCAAGGCTATTTTAGCACGGGCAGGGCATCTATCTGGGCGGCTACCTCACGAAACCTCGCCTTTAAGTGTGGGCTCTGTCGGGTTCTTGGTGAAGCGGCGCTTCCTATGCTGTGACGACGCTCGAGCAGCGATCAGGCCGCCAGAACCCTCGCCCTGAGTAGGTCGAAACCCGCCCGTCCGTACCCTTGTCGCTTCAACAGTTTCAGCTTGTGGACGAATCCTTCCACCGGCCCGTTGCTCCAAGGTTCTGTGAGCCCCGCCCGAACTGCCGCCAGATCCTTCCTGAGTCCCGCAGCGAAACGCCGCATCACCGAGGCCTCCGAGTTTTCGGCTTCTTCGAGCCAGCCGTCCAGGCGTTGGCCTTGGAGGCTGCGGACCATCGCCGCGAAGTCCTGCGTCAGCCTTCGGGTGTTCGCTACAGCGTCGTCGACCTCCCCGAGCCGTTCGAGGTACGCTGCCTGCTCCGCTGAGAGCCTCTCCTTGCGGCGCATCAGCAGCGCAGCGACGTTCTTCGCACTCGGGAACGAGCCCGCCACGGCGCCCCTCCTGGCCCTCGGCACCGACGACACCGGCTTGCCCCGGGCGGTCGCCCCGCCCGATCCGAGTTCGTCCACGGTGGGCGGACGGAGTTTAAAGAGCTCGTAGACTACCCCGTGGGGCGAGAGGCGCACCTCGAACTCATCCAAAACGAATCCAGCCCTGATGGGGTTTCCGTCCAGCGTGGCGTGCAGCTCACCGTCGCGGAAGGTCAGAGCCGAAGGGGAAGCAGATGAACATTGCTGGCAGCTCTGCATTCTTCAGTGACAACAATAGTCCACGAGAAATACGAGTGGGCTGCACAGCACCAGCGCTGCCCCGACAAGCCTTGCAAGAAGCACGCCTCGAGTAAAGCACTTCTCTGCGAGCATCACCCCGGCGAGCAACAACATCCAGACCAGATGGTGTCCAACCGCAACCATGAGCAACATTGGCGCCCAACAACAAGCCAGCTCACACTTCCCGTAATGCAGCCCCTGCAATAGGGTAGCGGACGGCGTATCGTCGGGATGACGGGATATGTAGTCGGTCTGATGTCGGCACCGCTCAAGGTAGCGACGCTTTGTGGGGATCAGCTGGTAGAGACCCACAGTCGCCAGGGTCGTCGCCAAGATAATCCACTCGTGCTCATGAAGCCAGTGCCACTGATAGGCTAAGGCGTGAACCGCGGTGTCCGCCGCGAAAGCGCCGGCACCGAAAGAGGCCCAGACCAAAGCGTAACCTGCGAGGAATGTTCCGGTCGCCAGCGCGCGGCTCCTCGCACCGGGCGCAACGCTTCCGAGGGCGGCGAGGATGTTCATGTTCGCGGGCAACATCATGGCCGCGACCATCACCAGCCAGAAAGAGGTGAATATGGCGAGAGACAGTAGCCAGGGCCCGTGATCTCCTTCGATTAAGGCGTGGTGGTCGGTGGCGGCCGAGGTTCCCA
>DASSMB010000114.1:0-9856 GCA_035689095.1 Rubrobacteraceae bacterium
GTCGAGGACGCCGCACATCGGGTGGCCATCCAGCTCGCGGGCGAGGTATAGCAGGCCGCCACACTCGGCCACGATGGGACGGCCCTCGGAGGCGAACCGCCGGACGATCTCGCGCATGGGCTCGTTCGCGGAGAGGGCTTCCGCGTAGGTCTCCGGGAAGCCGCCGCCGAGGTAGAGGGCGTCGGTGCCGTCGGGAAGGTCCTCGTCGGCCGTGGGGTCGAAGGTGATGACCTCCGCGCCCGCGCCTTCGAGAAGCTCCAGGTTCTCCCTGTACAGGAAGCTGAATGACGGTCCGGTGGCGACGCCTATTCGGACACCCTCCGTCCGGTGCTCCTCCGGCGACTCCGGGCTCCAGGCGTCCGCCTCCAGCGGTCCGGCGGAGCGGGCGAGGCGCAGAATGGCTTCGAGGTCGCAGGAGCGGGAGATCACGGCCCCCAGAGCGTCGAGCGAGCGCCGGGCCTCCTCGCGGCGCTCGGCGACCGGGACGAGGCCGAGGTGGCGGTCTGGCGTATGAATGGCTGCGTCGCGTCGCAGGACTCCGAGGACGGGGATGCCAAGCGGTTCGAGGGCGTCGCGGAGCATCTTTTCGTGGGTGGCGGAGCCGACGCGGTTCAGGATCACTCCGGAGACCCGCACGTCCGGGTCGAAGGTCGCGTAGCCGTGAACCATCGCCGCCGCCGAACGGGCCATCGCCCGCGCGTCCACGACCAGCACGACCGGCGCGTCGAGGAGCTTGGCGACGTGGGCGGTCGAGGCGAGTTCTCCGCCGCCGCTCTTGCCGTCGTAGAGGCCCATGACGCCCTCGATCACCGCCACGTCCGCGCCCTGCGCGCCGTGGGCGAAGAGCGGACCTATGAGTTCCGGGCCGGAGAGGAAGGCGTCGAGGTTGCGTCCGGGACGTCCCGCTGCGAGGGTATGGTAGGAGGGATCTATGAAGTCCGGGCCGACCTTGAAGGGGGCGATCCCGTAGCCCTTCTCCGAGAGCGCAGCCATCAAGCCGGAAGCGACGGTGGTCTTGCCGACGCCGGAGTGGGTGCCCGCCACAACTACACGAGGTAGCGAAGCTCCTACCACTCGATCCCTTTCTGGCCCCGGTAGCCCTCGTCCATCGGGTGCTTCACCTTATTGACCTCGCTGACGAGGTCGGAGATCTCGACCAGCTCCGGCG
Organism: Rubrobacteraceae bacterium; assembly: GCA_035689095.1. Classification (GTDB taxonomy): domain Bacteria; phylum Actinomycetota; class Rubrobacteria; order Rubrobacterales; family Rubrobacteraceae; genus JACDDK01. Next base: position 1,169 of record DASSMB010000114.1, read on the forward strand.
GCGCGTCCCGTCCAGTAATGATGACGTGCTGGAAGCCGGGGCGGTTCTTGAGCACCTCGATGACCTCGCCCGTGTCCACCCACCCGAACTTCATCGGATATGTGAACTCGTCCAGCAGGAGCATGTCGTATGTCTCGTCGGCCAGGCGACGCTTGACCTCTTCCCAGCCCTCGCGGGCCTTGTCCGCGCTCTCTACCAGGTCCTTTGAGGTCCACGTCCAGCCATCACCCATCTTGAACCAGTCTATGTTGCCCAGGGTCTCGGCGGCCTTCTGTTCGCCAACCTTCCACTTCCCGCTCTTGACGAACTGGTATACCCCGATGCGGTAGCCTCGCGCCCATCCTCGCAGCATGATGCCGAACGAAGCCGTGGACTTCCCCTTGCCGTGTCCGGTGTTGACGATGATGAGCGGTCGTTCCCGGTTGGACCTCTTCCTCAACCGCCGCTCCCGCGGTTCCCGTGATTCTCTAACCTCGCTCACGCCACCCTTCTCCTCTCTACCAGTTCCACCAGCGACTCTGCCCGCAGTTCTTCTAACCTGAGGCACCGCGCTCCGAGGGCGTCCGCGACCTCTCCCGCCATCCCGAGCCGCACGTATCCTTCCTCCGTGTCCACAACGAAGGCCGTGGCACCCAGAGATCTCAGACCCGATGCCGCCACGCGCGGGTCGGGTCCCGCAGTTGCCCGTCCGTCCGTCAGCAGGACGAGCAGCGGCCGGCGCTCCCGGTCGCGCAGCCGTTCCCGCTTCAGCACCTCGGCGGCCTTCTCGAGGCCCGCCGCGAGAGGCGTGCGGCCTCCGGTCGGCAGCTCTTCGAGGCGGGATGCGGCGAGGTTCACGCTGGATGTCGGTGGCAGAAGGATCTGCGCGCCCGTTCCTCTAAAAGAGATCAGGCCGACCTTGTCGCGGCGCTGATAGGCGTCGTTCAGAAGAGACAGGACAGCGCCTTTTACGGCGGACATACGCTTCTTTGCGGCCATCGAGCCGCTCGCGTCTACCAGGAAGAGGATCAGGTTCCCTTCCCGTCCCTCCCGCACGTTCTCCCGCAGATCATACGGGCGCACCGCGAGCCCCGGCCCTCTCCGTCCCCTCGCCTTTTGATGAGGTGCCGCCGCCCGAACCGTCGCCGCCAGCGCCACGTCTTTCGAGTTTGCCCCACGCTCTCTATCTCCGACCGGATGCCCAAACGCCCCCGAAATACGGCTCCGCCGCCCGAGCGGCCCGCCGCGTCCCTTCTCAGGCGCCTCCAGACGTACCGGATCGAACATCTCCGAAGCTCCGTGCGCCTTCTCCCCGGAGCCTATCCGCGACTCGGAAGGTTCGGTAAAGGACACCTCTCCGTTTTGCCCGTCACTCTCTGGTGGCGGCGTATCTCCGCCGCCGGGGTCGTCAGGCGGTTCGGGGTCTTCGGGGTCGGAGAGGGCGTTCTCCAGCTCTTCCGGTTCGATGCCGGGCTGCTCGAACGGACCACGCCTCCGGCGGTGCGAGAGGGCGAGGAGGGCGGCGCGCTTCACGTCTTCCAGGACGACCTCGTCGCGGGCGTCCCAGGCGGTGAGGGCGCGGGCGGTCTTCGCGGTCACGATGTCGCCACGCAGGCCGTCCACGCCAAGCTCGGCGCACAGAGCGGAGATCCTGTAGAGGGTATCTTCGGAGAGATGAACACCGGGTAGACGCCCCCTCGCCGCCACGACCGTGGCCGCCAGTTCTGTGTCGGCGGCGGACCACTTGGCGGCGAACTCTTCGGGACCGGCCTCGTAGTGCAGGCGGCGGCGGACGACCTCGACCCGCTCGGATGGCTCCGGGCTGCCGGAGACCTCGACCGTGATACCGAAGCGGTCCAGGAGCTGCGGCCGGAGCTCACCCTCCTCCGGGTTCATCGTGCCGACCAGGATGAAGCGTGAAGGGTGACGCACGCTTACGCCCTCGCGCTCGACGTGGTTCACGCCCATGGCCGCCACGTCCAGGAGAAGGTCAACCAGATGGTCCGAGAGCAGGTTCACCTCGTCCACGTACAGGATGCCCCGGTGCGCCGCCGCCAGAAGACCCGGCTCGAACGCCTTGCGGCCCTCCGAGAGCGCCTTCTCGATGTCCAGAGTTCCCGCCAGCCGGTCCGTGCTCGCTCCCACCGGCAGTTCCACGAGCCGCACCGGCCGCTCCTCGACGGGCGCGTCCGGCGGGTGCGGTCCAGCCGGGCACTCGGGATTTGGCGCCTCCGGGTCGCAGGAGTACAAGCAACCGGCGACGACCCGTATCTGCGGCAGCAGCTTCGCCAGCGCCCGCACCGCCGTGGACTTCGCGGTACCCTTCTCGCCGCGCACCAGCACGCCGCCGACCTCGGGGGAGACGGCGTTTATGAGCAGCGCTGTCTTCAGGTCTTCCTGTCCGACGATGGCGGAGAAGGGGTACGGGTGCGAGTACGCGCTCAAGAGCCACTCTCCTCCAGCATCCCCTCGTTCTCAAGGTACGCTCGCTTGAGCGCGTCCAAATCTTCGGGGTCGGGCTCGGACCAGAGGCCGCGCTCGGCGGCTTCGAGCAGGCGTTCGCTTATGGCGCGCAAGGCCCAGGGGTTCGACTGCTGCATGAAGTCCCGGACCTGTTCATCGAGAATGTACTTGCGCGTTACGTCGCGGTACATCCAGTCCTCGACGACGTTCGCGGTTGCGTCGTAGCCGAAGAGGTAGTCCACCGTCGCAGAAAGCTCGAAGGCGCCCTTGTAACCATGACGTTGCATCGCGGAGATCCACTTCGGGTTCGCCACGCGGGAGCGGAAGACGCGCTTGGCTTCTTCGGCGAGGGTGCGAGTCTTTACACGGGACGGGTCGGCGGAGTCTCCGATGTAGGCTTTGGGGTCGCGGCCGGTGAGGGCGCGGACGGCGGCGATCATGCCCCCGTGGTACTGGAAGTAGTCGTCGGAGTCGAAGAGGTCGTGCTCGCGGTTGTCTATGTTCTTTACGGCGACCTCCGTCCGGCGCAGGTTCGACTCCATCGCCTCGCGCGCCTCCACGCCGTCGAGCCCCTTGCCGTAGGCGTAGCCGCCCCAGACGGCGTAGACCTCGGCCAGGTCCGCGTCGTCGCGCCAGTTGCGGGCGTCCATGAGCGGGAGGAGGCCGGCCCCGTAGGCGCCCGGTTTGGAGCCGAAGATGCGCGTGGTGGACCGGCGGTCGTCGGCGCCGTCGGCTTTCTCCTCACTAGCGTGCTTTTTGACGAAGTTCATCTCGTCGGGTTCGTCGAGGGCGGCGACGGTGGTGAAGGCTTCGTCCATCAGGGAGATCAGGTTAGGGAAAGCGTCCCGGAAGAAGCCGCTGATCCTGACGGTGACGTCCACCCTCGGCCTTCCAAGCTCCTCCAGCGGGATGACCTCCAGCCGCGTAACCCGCCGCGACTCCTCGTTCCATACGGGCCGCACCCCGAGCAGGGCCAGTATCTCCGCGATGTCATCGCCCTGTGTCCGCATCGCCGCCGTGCCCCACACCACGATCCCGACGGTCTCGGGATGCCGTCCTTCCTCCTCCAGGTAACGCTGCAACAAGTTCTCCGCGAGCCCCTGCCCGACCTCCCACGAGAGCGCCGACGGCAGGGCTTTCGGGTCAACCGAGTAGAAGTTCCTCCCCGTAGGCAGCACGTTCACCAGCCCCCGCGTCGGAGACCCGGACGGTCCCGCCGGCACGTACCCGCCTGCAAGGCCGGAGAGCAAATTCCCCATCTCCTCCGGCGTCCGCATGAGACGCGGCACGACCTCGTCCGCCGCGAACCGCAGCGACCGCTCCACCCCCGCATCCGCGACGCCCAGAACCTCCTCGCAGACCGTTCCGGCGGCCTCTGCGTCCCAGCCGCGCTCCTCCATCGCCAGGAGCAGGGATTGCACCGCCTCCTCCAGCCGGTCGAGCAGGTCAGAGGCCGTGGCGACCACGCCGGGGAACCGCTCCGCGAGGGCAGCGGGGACTGTAACGCGGGCGCCGCCGTTCTCGGACAGGGCTCGCTCGTCCAGGCCGTAGGAGTCTCCGACGGCGCGGCGCAAGCCGGACATTTGTCCGCTACCTATTCGGAGGATAGAGGCGACGAGGTGGCGCAGGGGTTCGCCGGCGGGTGGTTCGCCGAGGATATGCAGGCCGCCCCGGATGGGGAGGTCCTTTATCTCGCAGAGGTAGCCGTCCACATGGGTGAGGAAGTCGCCGAACTCCTCGGGCTGCTCCTCGACGCCGAGGTCGCGGTGAAGCTCCGCGTCGCGCAGGACCTCCCAGATCCTGACCCGGATCGCCGGTAGCTTCGAGGGATCCAGCGTCTCCACCTGGTAGTACTCGTCAAGGAGCTGCTCCAGCTTCGCCAGGTCGTCGTAGGTGTCGGCGCGGGTCATCGGCGGGATGAGGTGGTCGATCACCGTCGCGTGCGCCCGCCGCTTGGCCTGCGTCCCCTCGCCGGGATCGTTGACGACGAACGGGTAGAAGAGCGGCACGTCCTTTAGCGCCGCGTCCGGGGCGCATGAGGGCGAGAGACCCAGCGACTTGCCCGGCAGCCACTCCAGAGTGCCGTGCTTGCCGAGGTGGACGACGGCATCCGCGCAGAACTCCTCGATCAGCCACCAGTACGCGGCGAGGTAGTGGTGTGTCGGCGGAAGGTCGGGGTCGTGGTAGATCGCAATGGGGTTCTCCCCGAACCCTCGCGGCGGCTGGATGCCGATGAAGACGTTCCCGAAGCGCAGACCCGCGACCACGAACTCATCCCCATCCACGTACAGCTCGCCCGGCGGCGCTCCCCAGTGTTCCTCGACACCGCTCCGCAAGTCTTCCGGCAGCCGGGCGAACCACTCCGCGTAGCGCCGCGCATCGAGTCGCCCGATCGCGCCCTCTAGCTGATCCGCTGTCAGGAACTCCAGGTCGTGCCCTCCAGCGGCGATGAGCGAGTGGATGAGCGCGTCTCCCTCTTCCGGCACGCCATTCACTATATATCCGGCATCGCGCATAGCGCCGAGCAGCTTGATGGCGCTCGCCGGGGTATCCAGGCCGACGGCGTTCCCGACGCGCGAGTGTTTTGTCGGGTAGTTGGAGAGCAGGACAGCTATCCGCTTTTCCGCGTTCGGGACACGGCTGAGGCGGGCGAAGCGGGTAGCGAGACCGGCGAGTCGGGCGGTGCGTTCGGGGTCGGCCTGGTAGAGTGTGAGCGGCGCGCCGACCGACGAGTCCGCTCCGACGCGCTCCTTGAAGGAGAACGGGACGCCCACGATGCGTCCGTCGAACTCCGGGATGGCGACCTGCCATGCGGTGTCGAGGGGCGAGAGGCCGGCGTCGGCGTGGGTCCACGTTTTGTGGGACGACGTCGCACATATTCCCTGCACCACGGGTACGCCGAGGTCTTCGAGAGCCGGGACCTCCCACTCCAGCCAGTCCTCTGGGGAGCCGGCCTTGCGAGCGTCGGCGGCGTTGGATCCACCACCGGCCAGAACGGTCGTTACGAGGCAGTCCACCCGTCCCTTGAGCATCTCCAGCGCCGGTACTCCGCCATCAGCGTCGGCCCGCAGCGAGTAGCAGTAGACTGGCAGGGCGTTCGCTTCGGCCTCCGCGAGCGCCTCGACCAGAGTATCCACGAAGGCGGTGTTACCGCTCATCCAGTGCGCGCGGTAGAAGACGATGCCGACGGTCGGACGCTCCGGGTCGTGCAGCGAGATCAGGTCTTCCAGCGGAGAACCTTCCGGTAGTCTCGGATGGTAGACGCCCATCTCCGGCAGTGGCGCGGCGGGCTCGAAGCCGTAGCCTTCCATGAGGACGGTATCGGCGACGAAGCGGAGCAGGTTCTCCATATTGCGGACGCCCCCGTGGCGCAGGTACTCGAAGGCCTCCAGCACGGTCCCCGAAGGGACGGTAGAGACGGCGGTAAGCTCCGCGTCGGGCTCGGCCTCCCCGCCGAAGGCGAGCAAGGGTATGTGAAGCTCCGAGCATCGCCTTCTAAGTTCTTCCAGACCCTCCGGCCACGCCCGCCGCCCGCCGAGCAGACGCACCATAACGGCCCGCGCCTCCGGCAGCGCGCTCTCGAAGAGATCCACCGGGTCTTCGACCGAGACGGGGTTGGCGCACCGGACCTTGGGGAAGCCTTCCGGCAGGCGCTCGGCGGCTTTCGCGGCGGCCAGGATCTCGGTGTCGGCGGTGGTCAGGAAGAGAAGCCTGTCAGCCATCAGCTCTCGCTCCGCTGTTTGCCAGAACCTGCCGCCAAGAATGCCGCCTTGTCAGATGCGGAAACCTTGCCGTTCTCTGTGGCTGGTGCCCCCAGGCGGGGAGTATCGCCGTCCGGGTTCCGCTGTCCGTCGACGCCTGAAAGCCGAGAGCCAACGAGTTGCCCGCTGACTACCGGCATCCGGCGCGGCGCTCCATCGTCTATCAGCCGCAACAACGCCTCCCGGTCCACGTTCTCCGCTATGAGGTCTCCCAGCTTCTCTAGCTGCGCCTCGCGGGCGGCGGCGAAGGACTCGTCTCCAGGGGTCCAGTCGAGGTCGCGTTGTTCAGAGATCCAACGCAGGAAGGCGCGGCGGAAGCCGTCGGACTCCAGTATGCCGTGCCAGGAAGTTCCGAACGTCGTTTCGACGGCGCATCCCTCGTCGAAGCCGTCGCCGGTGAACAGGGTTTCACCTCCGTGGCGGTGGACTCTGCCGTGGTGGATCTCGTACCCGGAGACCTCCTCGTTACCGAAGCCCGGCGCAGATCCTTCCGGGCGCGCCAACACCTTTTCCTCTTCGAAGACCGTCTCTACGGGCAGCAGGCCCAGCCCAGCGGTCTCTCCCTCACCGCTCTCTATACCGTCCGTGATACGTTCGCCAAGCATCTGGTATCCGCCGCAGATCCCGAGTACGGGCAAGCCGAGCCTTGCACGCTCGGAGAGAGCGCGGTCGAGGCCGCGGGAGCGAAGCATCTCCAGGTCCGCCACGGTCGCCTTCGTGCCGGGGAGGACGGCGAGATCTGCTTCGAGCAGCTCTTCCGGCGACTCGGTGAAGCGCACCCGGACGCCCGGCTCGTGGGCCAGCGCATCGAGGTCCGTGAAGTTGCTGATACGCCCGAGGCGCGCCACGGCCACCCGCAGAACGTCGCGGCCGAGCGGCGGCTTCACGGGGCGCGGGACATCCAGGGCGAGCGAGTCCTCGCCGTCGATCCCAATTCCCCGCACGAAAGGGAGCGTGCCGAGGAACGGCCGTCCGGTGAGCTCCTTCATCCGGGCGAGTCCGGGCGCGAGTACCGCCGGGTCGCCCCGGAACTTGTTGACCAGGAAGCCTGCGACGAGCGCCTGGTCTTCCAGCGAGAGCAGGGCTAGCGTGCCGTAGAGAGATGCAAAGAGGCCGCCCCGGTCGATGTCCCCGACGACGAGGACGGGCAGGTGCGCGGCGCGGGCGAGGCCCATGTTGGCGAGGTCGTTCTCCCGAAGGTTTATCTCCGCCGGGCTCCCCGCCCCTTCGCACACCACGACCTCGAAGCGCCGCCGCAGGTCCTCCAGAGACTTCAGCACCACCGGCAGCAACTCCCTCTTCATCGCGCCGTAGCTCCGGGCGCTCGCCATCGCCCACGGCTTGCCGCGCACGACGACCTGCGTCTCGCGCTCGGCGGACGGTTTCAGGAGGATGGGGTTCATGGCGGCTTCGGGCTCTATCTTCGCGGCGGCGGCCTGGGCGGCCTGGGCGCGTCCGATCTCAGCTCCCTCCCGCGTGACGTAGGAGTTGAGCGCCATGTTCTGCGCCTTGAACGGCGCGACCTTCACACCCTCGCGGACGAGCCAGCGGCAGATGCCGGCCACGACGACGCTCTTCCCCGCGTCGGAGTGGGTACCGGCGACGAGCAGGGCTCCGCCAGCGCCGCTCAAGCCACGCCGCTCTTACGGTTCGCCCGCTCGCACAAAAGACCGAAGACCACCCCGAGTCCCGTCCACAGGACGAGTTGGGTCCCCAGAGACGAGAGCCGGAAGCTCCACAGGAGCCCGGCGGGAAAGTCTCCGGGAGACGCGGCGTCCGGCAGAGTCACGAAGAGAAACACCACGACGACCGCTAGCCCGACGCCGACCGCCAGTTGGCGGGGCGGGGTCTCGATGCCGCGCTCCCGGAGGAGGCGGGCGGAGATCCAGGCTACAAGCAAGGCAAGCAAAGACAGAGCGACCATCGTGAAGTAGGCGATAGTGCGGTCGCCGATGGTGGCGGGATCTCCGACGGTTGGCGGGTTGGCGGGGTATTTGAGGAACGGGATCAGGACCGCCCCGGCGAATATGGCGGCCGACAGCGAGTTGCTCCGAGCCCAGTCCGTCGCGGAGCTCAGACGATCTCGCAAGACGGCGTAGACGAGCCCGAAGATCCCACCAACCGTAACCCCGAAGAGCCCCGTGGCGAAGAAGAGCCCGACCTTCTGGGTCGCGCGAGAGAAGACCTCCTCTGAATGGCCCCCGGAGGCGTGCTCCATCTCTATGGCCCGGTCCAGGAGCGGTTCCCCCACGAACAACGCGAACAGTCCCGCCAGGAGACCGGCGAGCAGGCCGGCGGCCATGCCGCGGCGCAGGTAAGCCGAGAACATGCTAGAGCCTAGTGGCAGGGAACGGCGAGCAGGTGCCGCCCGTCATGGGCGAACTCGTGCAGGTAGTTGAACACGCTCGCGCTCCGTCCCAGTACCGGCGCCAGAAGCCCCCCGCTGGCCGACAGCAGCAAGAACAAAGCCAGGAGCAGAAGGGCT
>DASSMB010000115.1:0-25472 GCA_035689095.1 Rubrobacteraceae bacterium
CGCAAGGGCCGGAGCGGGGCGTGGAAGGAGCTTCTCGGCAAGTACGAGCGGCTGGTCTACTCCATCCCGCTGCGCTACGGGCTCTCGCGCCACGACGCGGCGGACATCGCGCAGCTCACGTTTACCATCCTGATCCAGAACCTCGACACCCTCCCCGAGGACAGCCGGCTGGGAGCCTGGCTCTCGACCGTCGCCCGCCGGCATACCTGGCGCCTCCTTGAGAGCAGTCGCCGCGAGAGCGCGAGCGGGCGCCTGGAGAGCATGGACCTGAACGGCAGCGCGGTCCTCCTCGGCAGGAGCGACTCCGAGACGATAGAGCACTGGGAGCTCTCCGAGTACCTTGACAACGGCCTCTCGCAACTCGGCAAACAGTGCCAGGAACTGCTGCGGGCGCTCTACTTCCAGCCGGAGCGTCCGTCCTACGCGGAGATCTCCGCGCAGCTCGGCCTCCCGCTGGGCAGCATCGGCCCCACCCGCGCCCGCTGTCTCAAACGCCTGCGGGAGAAACTGGGTTCTTAGGCAGCCGCCGCGCGTTTGCGTAGGTTTATTTACGTTATACGTTGTTTGGACCAGGTCGGATGTATTTTTCCCGCCGCGCGCAGCATCTATACTATGTAGGCTGCGGAGGCGCTCGGAGCGCGGTGAGGTGTAGCGGAGGCGTGGAGAATATGAGAGAGCGAGACGAGATAGACTTCGGCCGGCTGGTCGACTGGATCGAGGGTGACCTCGCCCCGGAGGAGGCCGCAGAAGTCGAGGAGCGCGTCGCCCGCGCTGACGAAGAGACCCGGGCCGACGCCGAGTGGTTGCGGGCTTTCCGTAGCGTGAGCGAGGCTACCGTGCTGGTCTCTCCGCCCCCAGAGGTCCACGATGCGCTCGTAGGACGGTTCGAGGCGTACGCGGAGGACCGCCGAGAGCCCGGTCTCCATCGACGCCTGCTCGCAACGCTGTCGTTCGACAGCAGCCTGCAACCGGCTTTCGGCGTGCGTTCCGCCGGCACGCGGGAGTCTCACCGGCAGTTGATCTTTGCCACATATGCCGCGGATGTCGCGTTGGACACTTTCTACCGTTCCCGCGATAACCGGGTCGACCTCGAAGGGCAGGTCTTCCCGGCGGGAGAAGACCCCGAGCATCATACGTTCGCGGTCCAGCTCCTCGAAGGGGAGTCGGATCGCGGGACGACAGCCACAGACGACCTCGGTGCTTTCAGCTTCCGGGCGATCCAACCGGGCGCCTACGATCTTCTGCTGGACGACGGGGAGGTAGAGATACGACTAGCTCAGGTGGACTTGCGGACGTGAGAGGTGGACATATCCTTCGAACATGAGGTCGCGCGCGGCCTTGTGGACGCTCTGCTCGAAAGCCCCTCCCGAGAAGAACAGGCCGCGCTGATCGAGTCCTCCGGCCTGCTCAACCCCGGCGGACTCGACCGGCTGCTCGAAGCCGCGGCGCAACTGGTCGGGAGCGACCCCGCGAAGGCCCGGGAACTCGCCACCCTGTGCGCCGACCTAGCGGAGCGGGCCGGTTCCAGGATCGCCATCCCCCGCGCGGACTACGTGCTCGTACAGACACACTTCATCAACGGGGAGTTCGACGAGGCGCTGCAACGGGCGAAGCGCGCTCGCGAGGGCTATCTCGCGCTTGGGGAGGACCTGGAAGCCCTGAGGACCGACGTGGGCCGAATGGCAGTCCTGCTGGAGCAGGGCCACTATACGGAGGTTCTCCAGACGGGCGCCGCCGTCCTAGAAACTCTGGATGGTCGCGGCGTGCTCCAGGCGCCTTCCGGCGAGTACGATGCCGTCCTCCTCGCCGCTCTCGTCTACCAGAACCTCGGGGGGTGCTACGAGTACATGGGCCGCTATGACCGGGCGCTCGAGTCCTACGCCGCCGCGGAGGAACGCTACCGGGCGCTCGGCATTACCGATCGGGTCGGGGAGATTAGCAGTAACCGCGGCTTCATCCTCCTCTCGCTCGGACGCGGTAGCGAGGCGCTGGCGGCCCACGAGGCCGCTGCCGACATCTTCGAGAAGGCAGGGCTGACCCTCTCCTACAGCAAGGCGCTCGCCAATGCGGGCGAAGCGCATTTACGGCTCGCCAACTACGCTCAGAGCCTCGATGTGTTTGAGCGCGCTCGCAAGCTGCTTCGTCCACTTGAGGCGCTCACCGAAGACTGCTTCCTTATCCGGAACATAGCCGGCGCTTACCTGGACCTAAACCTGTACACTGAAGCGCTGGCGGCATACAGAGAGGCTGTCTCCATGCTCGGTACCACGGGCATGGTCCACGACCGCGCGCTCGCGCTCTGGGGAATGGGGTCGGCGCTCATCGCCCGTCTGGAGTTCAATGAAGGCGAGCAAACGATTAACGAGGCTGCGGCGTTGTTCTCCGAGGCGGGCAACGCGCCAATGCTCTCGGGCGTGATGCTTGAGCGCGCCTCTCTGATGGCTGCTCGCGGAGAACGCGAGGCCGCCCTGGAGGAGGCGCAAAAGGCGCTGGACCTCGTCTCCGATACGGACTGGCCGGTTCAGGCCGTCTACGCGCATCTCCGTCTGGCAGACCTCAACCTGCCGGATACCGGACGCGCCGAGGCGCATCTTCGGGCCGCGCGGCAGATCTCTGACCGTCTGGCGCTGCCGCACCTGCGCTACCGGTTGGACGAGCGGCTCGGTCACGTGCGGCGCCTCCAGGGCCGGGAGGAGGAGGCGCGGGTACTTCTGGAGTCGGCGATAGAAGAGATAGAGCGCTTGCGCGGCACGGTCTCTCAGGAGGCGGTGCGGACCTCGTTCCTGCGGGACAAGACCGCTGCATACGAGGACCTGCTGGAGCTATACCTCGACCGGGACGATGCGGAAGGGCGGCATGGAGCCTTCGCTGTTGCGGAGCGGGCCAAGTCCCGGGCGCTCGTAGATCTCCTGACCGGCGTTATCGAGAAGGCGCCGTCGGCTGCGGACGGAGGAGATGAGGAGGAGCGGCTGCGCGGCCTGCAAGCGGACCTCAACACAGTCTACAGCCAGATCCTCGGCGGGACCGGCGGTGAGGAAGGATTGCTGCGTCTGCCGGATCTCCGGCGGCGGGCGGTAGAGTTGGAACAGAAGATCAGCCGCATACGCCTCGAAGCATCGGCCAACCACGAGCTCTTCTCCGCCGCACTCCCGACTGAGACCGTGAGAGAGCGGCTGTCCGGCGACGTCACGATGCTCTCCTACCACGTGATCGGCGATGAGATCGTCGCCTTCGTGAGCGCGCGCGGCGACATCCAGACCGCCCGGCGCCTCGGCACCGTCGAGACGATGGAGCACCTCCTGCGGGGTCTGGAGATGCAATGGGACCGCTTCCGGGCCGGACCGGAGTTCGTCGGCCGCCACATGCCCCTCCTCGAACGCTCTACCCTGCGAATACTCGCCGCCCTCTACGACGACCTGATCAGACCCGTCAGAGAAATGATAGAAGCTGGCGCCCCCTCCTACGGACCGCGCAAGCTCGTCATCGTGCCGCACGGTCTGCTGCACAACGTCCCGTTTCACGCCCTCTTCGACGGCGAGAGCTACATGCTGGAGGAGTTCGAGATTTCCTACGCGCCGAGCGCCACGGTCTATGCTCTCTGCCAGCGACGGCCCCCCAGAATGACCGGCCGCTCCCTCGTAATGGGCGTCCCGGACCCGATGATACCCGCCGTCGCAGACGAAGCCCGCGCTGTAGCCGCAAGCCTCCCCGGAGCCGAGCTGCTGGTAGACGAACGGGCCACTATAGAGGGGCTCCGGGCGTCGGCGGCTCGTTCCAGCACGCTGCACCTGGCCTGCCACGGCCTCTTCCGCACCGACAACCCGATGTTCTCCTCGTTGAAGCTGCACGACGGCTGGCTGACCGCCGCCGACGTAATGAGCCTCGACCTCAACGGGGCGCTGGTCACGCTGAGCGCCTGCGAGTCCGGGCGCAGCGAGGTGTTCGCTGGAGATGAGGTCATCGGCCTGACGCGGGCCTTCCTCGGGGCCGGGGCGGCGACGCTCGCGGTAAGTCTCTGGCTGGTCCAGGACGAGACTACGGCGCTGCTGATGCGAAGCTGGTACGAAAAGATCGGGACCGGCAGGGGACGGGCGGCGGCGCTTCGCGCCGCCCAACTGGAGATTAAGGAAGAGTCACCGCACCCATACTACTGGGCGCCATTCATCCTGACCGGCCACCGTTAGAGCCTCAAGAGGCGCTTCTTTCCGCATCTAGCTCATTCTGACTAGGAAAATCTAGTTATTTTGAAAGATGCGCTCGCGTCGGTGGTGGGCTAGGGTGGTTTTGGACGGTTGACGTACGCCAGTCAGGATAATACACATGCCAGCTAGCTACAGTGGTGGCGAAACAAGAACCGCGAGGTCATCTTCCGGGGCGGCGGCCGCGGCCGGCATCCTGTGGCCTATCAGGCGGCTCGCCCTGTGCTGTCTGGCGCTCCTGGCGCTGTTGACGATAACCTTCGCCGCGGCGAACCCCGCACAGGCTCTCGTCGCGAGTAAGGATTTCAACAACGGCGAGGTCGTCGTAAAGCTCTCCGGCGGCGTTGCCATTGACGAGATCAACGCCGACTATGGCTCGGTCACGGTCGAGAAGCTGCTCGGCAGCGCGGGGATCTACCTGCTCAAGCTCCCCGCGTCGGCTGACACCCAGGCCGTGGCGGCGCGGATGGAGACCGACCCGCGCCTCATCTACGCCGAGCCGAACTTCGTCGCCGAGTCCCCGGAGGGCGACGGGAGGTTTAGGGCCTTCGGTCTGTCCGAGACCAAACCGGACTACGAGCAGTACGCCGCCAGCTCGCTCGGTCTCTCCTGCGCCCGCAAGGTCAGCCGCGGCGCGGGCACGACGGTCGCCGTGCTGGACACGGGGGCTCAGTTGGATCACCCCGACCTCCAACCGAACTTCCAGGGCGTCGCCCGCTACGACTTCGTGGACGATGATACGGACCCCTCGGACCACCCGGTAGGTTTGGACAGCAACGGTAACGGCGTCGCCGACGAGCTATCCGGGCACGGGACCCACGTGGCCGGGATCGTCGAGTTCGTGGCGCCGGACGCCAAGATCATGCCGCTCCGCGTCCTCGACACCGAGGGCTTCGGCAACGTCTTCGTGATCGCCGAAGCCATCTCATTCGCCGGGCGCAACGGCGCGGACGTCATCAACATGAGCTTCGGCACCGCCGGACGCTCGGACCTCCTGCAAGACGTCATAAAGCAGGTTTCGGAGAGCGGTGCCGTCGTAGTAGCCGCCGCCGGTAACTCTTCCGCCGATACCCCGCACTACCCGGCGGCCGGAGACGACGTTATCGCGACGACCTCCGTGGACAGGTTCAATAAGAAGTCCGGCTTCGCCAACTACGGCCCGTGGGTGGACGTGGCGGCGCCCGGCGACGGCATCCGCAGCACCTTCCCGACGAGCACCAATGCCTACTGGAGCGGCACCTCCATGGCCGCGCCCTTCGTCGCCGGTCAGGCCGCTCTCATACACAGCGTCAACCCGCTCCTGACCGCCGCCGGGGTGCGGGGCGTGATCTCCAGCACCGCCCGCCCGCTGGACGCGAACAACCCGGACTATTCCGGGATGCTCGGCGCTGGCAGCGCGGACATAGGCGCCAGCATGCGCCAGCTACGACCGAGTACCGTCTGCGGCTGAACCGGCTAAACGCACCGCCCGTCCCGGAACGCAGACTCAAAATCTCCGAGGAGCCGTCCCCTTCCGGTGCGCCGTGGAACGACAGAGAATAAAGTCGCCTCTCCGTCCTCCCGAACGTATTTTTCGACGTCCCACTCTGCATCTACTAGTTAACGAATATTTAATCTATATACTCGGAGTACCAGGAGGGATGTTGCAAGTAAACGAAGGTTGTGAGGCAATTACTGCCCCCAATTCGAGCATCGGACCATCCGATCCTGGAGCGTAGACGTATTGTTTAACACAGAGTTAACGGAGGGAGTAACTTTAATATACCGAACATTCGATAGGAGTCGCTTGATAGCTGGAGGGGATGCGACTTGAAGATACTCATGTACTCGCACGACTCGTACGGGCTGGGCCACCTGCGGCGGACGCTCGCGCTCGCCGAGTCCTTCGTGGCCCGCAGCACGGGTACGAGCGTCCTGATCCTCACGGGCTCGACCGTCTCGGGCACTTTTCGGATGTCGCCCGGCATAGACCTCGTGAAGCTGCCCTCAGCGGTCAAGGTGGCGAACGGCGTGTATGAGCCCAGCAGGATGAAAGTCAACTTCGACTCCCTAAAGAAGCTGCGCTCTGGTCTGATCCTGAGCACCGCCGAAGCGTTCGACCCCGACGCTTTCATCGTAGATAAAGCGCCGCTCGGGATGAAACGCGAGGTCTACCCCACCCTGGACTTCCTGCGCCGGCATCGGCCCTTCACACTCACGGTGCTGGGTCTGCGGGACGTGATGGACGAGCCGTGGCGGATACGCCGCAACTGGAGTGAGAGCGGCATCGCCCAGGCTATCGAGGAGCTGTACGACACCATCCTGATCTACGGTCCCCGCGAAGTCTACGACCCGCTGCCGGAGTACGGTCTCCCGGAGTCCACCCTCGAACGGTGCCACTACGTGGGCTACGTCGGACGCGGCCCCGCGCTGGAGGAGAGCGGCGCTCTTCAATGCCCACCGGGGTTCGTGCTCGTTACCGCCGGCGGAGGCGGCGACGGATTCTTCCTCATCAAGAGCTACCTGGATAGCTTGCGGGGGAGCGAGCCGGCCTTCGACTCCATCGTTGTAACGGGTCCGATGATGGACGACGACTCCAGGAGGGAGATAGAGCGGCTCGCGAGCGGGCTTCGAGTGAGTGTGACGGAGTTCCGGACGGACATGGAGCATCTCATCCGTCAGGCCGGGGCGGTGGTCGCGATGGGCGGCTACAACACAACCATCGAGTTGCTGGCGGCGCGCAAGGCCGCCCTGATCGTGCCGCGGGTTGAGCCCCGGCTCGAACAGCTCATCCGGGCCAAGCGGCTCTCGGAGCTCGGCCTGATCGAGATGATCCACCCCGGAGACCTCACCCCGGCCCGGATGCGGGAGAAGGTGGAGGCTCTGCTCGCTCGCGACCCGGCCTCCTTCGGACAGGTATCGGTGGACCTCTCCGGCGCCCGGCGGGCCGTGGGGATCGTCCGCTCGGGGATCGCGAGGAAGCGCACGCTGGCGCTCGGGGCGTAGCGGCGTGAAGGTCGGCTACGTCCTCAAGCGGTATCCGCGCTACTCCGAGACGTTCGTCGTCAACGAGATACTCGCCCACGAAGCCGCCGGGATGGAGGTCGAGATCTTCTCTCTCCTCTACCCGGAAGACGGTCATTTCCAGGACGCCATCTCGCGGGTGCGCGCGCCCGTCACCTACCTCCCCACGAAGGGCCTGAAAGCCCAGGACTTCTGGACGATGCTCGCCGAGGCTGGCGACGCCGCTCCTGGCCTGTGGTCTTCCCTGGAGGACGCGCGGAACGAGGAGGCGCGCTACGTATACCAGGCGGCCATGCTCGCGCGCGAGACCCGGAGGCGCGGCATCTCCCACCTGCACGCCCACTTCGCCACCGCATCCACCACCGTGGCGCGGCTCGCGGCCCGTTTCGCGGAGGTCCCATACACCTTCACCGCCCACGCCAAGGACATCTTCCACGAGAGCGTCGTCCCCGAAGACCTGCGGCGCAAGCTGGCCGACGCCGCCGTAGCGATCACGGTCAGCGACTATAACCTGGAGTACCTGCGTGGAGCCCACGGCCCGGCGGCGGAGCGGGTGCGGCGCGTCTACAACGGCCTCGACCTGGAGAGATTCCCCTACAGCCCACCGGATGAACGGCCACCTCTCATAGTCGCGGTCGGGCGTCTCGTGGAGAAGAAGGGGTTCGCGGACCTCGTTTCAGCCTGCGCGGTCCTGAGAGATCGCGGCTTGGAGTTCCGATGCAGGATCCTCGGCCAGGGAGACCAGGAAGCGGCGCTCAGGGAACGAATCTCCCGTCTCGGTCTCGACGGGCGGGTAGAGTTGCTCGGTCCCCGGCCACAGCGGGAGATGGCGGAGTACGTCCGGAAGGCGGCGGTCTTCGCCGCGCCGTGCGTCGTAGGCTCGGACGGCAACCGCGACGGCCTGCCGACGGTGCTCCTGGAAGCGATGGCCCTCGGGACGCCGTGCGTCTCCACCGACGTGACCGGCATCCCGGAGGTGCTGCAAAACGGAAAGACCGGCCTGATGGTCCCCCAGCGCGACCCCGAGGCGCTCGCCACGGCCATCGAGTGGCTGATCCGCGACCCGGAGCTTCGGGTCGAGCTGGCGGAAAACGCGCGGCGCTTGATCGAGGCCGACTTCGATATCCACGTGAACGCCGCCCGTCTGCGGCAAGTCTTCCGGTCCGCCGCGGAGGCGCCGCTCACGATGGCCCGGCAGGTGTCCTGAGGTGAAGATCCTCTGAAGATCCTCTATATATGCGCCGACCTCGGCATCCCGGTTCTCGGACGGAAGGGAGCCTCGGTACACGTGCGCGAGCTGGTCGCGGCTTTCGGGCGGGCCGGCCACTCCGTTCTGGTCGCGGCCTCGCTCCTGAGCAAGTCTCCTTGGGAGGAGCCGGCGACACTGGAGGCCCAACTACTCCACCTCCCGCCCGCTCCCGAGACTGCCTCCGCGTTCTACGCGCTCAGGGAGTTCAACGAAACGCTCGGCATTGAGGACTCGCTGCCGGGAGAGTTGCGCCGCATCCTGTATAACCAGGACATGCTGGCCCAGCTTGAGCGAAGGTTCGAGAACCACGCCCCGGACTTCATCTACGAGCGGGCCTCACTGTACTCGACCGCCGGAATCCTCCTGGCGCGAACGCTGGAGCGGCCCCTGCTCCTGGAACTGAACTCACCGCTGGCCGTGGAGCAGGCCGCCTACCGGCAGACGGGCCTCGGAGAGCTGGCCGCGAAGGCGGAACGCTGGATACTCTCGCGCGCCGACGCGGTGGTCGCCGTCTCGGAACCGTTGCGCGAGTACGCGATCTCGCTCGGCGCGGAGCCGGAGCGGGTTCACGTGGTCCCTAACGGGGTGAACCCCGAGCTGTTCCATCCCGACATCGCTACACGGGGAGACCGTTGGAAGCCAGGCGATGG
The DNA here is from genome assembly GCA_035689095.1 of Rubrobacteraceae bacterium. Lineage (GTDB taxonomy): Bacteria > Actinomycetota > Rubrobacteria > Rubrobacterales > Rubrobacteraceae > JACDDK01. The sequence goes on from DASSMB010000115.1 coordinate 9,102, forward strand.
TCCGGTACTTGGCTTCGTCGGAGGTCTGAGACCCTGGCACGGTGTCGAGGTACTGCCGGCGCTCTTAGAACGTCTGGCCGCCCGCTACCCTCATATTCGTCTGGTGGTCGCCGGCGACGGGCCGCTGCGGAAGGACCTGGAGCGCGACGCGCGGGAGCGGGGTCTCGAACGGAATATCGTCTTCACCGGAACGCTTCCGCACGAGGAGGTAGCGCCCCTGATCCGGCGCTTCGACATCGCCCTTGCCCCCTATCCCCGCCCGAAGCACGACTTCTACTTCTCGCCGCTCAAGGTCTTCGAGTACATGGCCTGCGGCGTCCCCGTAGTCGCGGCGGGGCTCGGCCAGATCCCGGACATAGTGCGGGATGGAGAGACGGGTCTCCTCTACCCGCCGGACGAGCCGGGCGCGCTCCTCGCCGCTTGCGAACGTCTGCTCGACGACCCGGATCTGCGAGTGAGCCTGGGCCGGGCCGCGGCGAAAGAGATACACGCCCGCTACACCTGGGACCGCAACGCTGAGCGCGTGACGGATCTCGCCCGCTCACTGGCACCCCGGAACGAGCGATGAAGACCAACTCCTTGACTTTCCCCGTGACCGACCCGTTCGGTGTCACCAACGATGAAGCGATGCCCTCCCTCACCGCGGCCCTGGACCCCGATGAGGCGCAACTGCGGCTAGGCGCCGCCCTCGGCCCCATCACGTTGCGGGAGATACGGGTCACCCGGTACAAACCGGAGCGCCGGTGCGTGATCGAGTACGACGTGGAGATGGAGCGGCCTGGAACGACGCCAGAGGCGCATACCCTGATCGGCAAGGTGCGGAGGCTGCGTTCCGGCAAGTCCGGCTACCGGCTCCTCGACGCGCTATGGAGGGCGGGCTTCGACGCGGACGCCCCGGACGGCATCTGCGTCCCCGAGCCAGCCGGAGTGGTGCCGGAGCTTCGCATGTGGCTGCAACGCAAGGTGCCGGGACAGGCCGCCACGGACTTGCTGACGACACCGGCGGGCGAGGACCTGGCGCGCCGCATCGCCGAGGCCGCCCACAAGGTCCACAGCTCAGGAGTCCCGACCAAGCGCTCCCACACGATGAGGGACGAGCTTCGTATCCTGCACGAGCGGCTGACGGAGGTCGCGCTCGCGAAGCCTCGGTGGACCGGACGCATCGAACGGCTGCTCGCCGCGTGCGACCGGCTCGGGGCGGCGACACCGGAGCCAGAGCCTCGCGGCATCCACCGGGACTTCTACGCGGATCAGGTCCTGGTCGACGGAGAACGCATCTACTTGCTGGACTTCGACCTGTACTGCGCCGGAGACCCCGCCCTGGACATCGGCAACTTCCTGGGCCACATCAAGGAGCAGAGCCTGCGAGCTACCGGCGACCCCGGTTCGCTCGCCCACCTGGAAGCGGCGATGGAGGAGCGGTTCGTGGAGCTATCCGGTGAGGCGGCGCGCTCCGCCGTCCACTCGTACGCCACGCTCACGCTGGCGCGGCACGTCCACCTGAGCACACTCTTCCCGGAGCGCCGCGCGTTCACCGGAGACCTGCTCGATCTGTGCGAGGAGCGGCTGGTGGCCGGATGCTAGGCAAGATCCGGAAAGGCGCATCAAGGCCGAGATACCGCTCGCAGTTCGCGGCGGTGGTGCTGGATTACCTCCGCGGAGCAAAGTTGAGCCTGTTCTTCGCCGCCCTTTGCATGCTCGGCGTGACGCTCACGGAGCTACTACGGCCCTGGCCCCTGGCGATAGTCTTCGACTACATCCTGGGCGACAAGCCGCTGCCTTCATATCTCTCACCCTTCAAGGACTACTTCGAAGGCGACAAGACGCTGGTGCTGGTGGCGGTCGCGGTCTCCATCATCCTGATCGCGGTTCTGACCGGAATCTTCGCTTACCTCCAGATCTACGTGACCTCGCGCATCGGCAACGAATTGGTCTACACGCTGCGCAGGAGGCTCTTCGCCCATCTCCAGAGGCTCTCCCTCTCCTTCCACAACCGCTCCCGGTCCGGCGAACACCTGACCAAGGTCGTGAGCGACACAAACACGTTGAGAGACGTGTATACGGAGATGGCGCTCAACAGCGTCTCGCAGTCGCTGACGTTCGTCGGGATGATCGGGATAATGTTCTTCCTCAACTGGCAACTGGCCCTGATAGTGCTGGCGACGATCCCACTTCTCGTGGGCACTTTCCTCTACCGCTACCGGACCGCCAAGGCGTCCTCCAAGCGGCAGCGAAGCAAAGAAGCGGAGATTGCCAACAGGGTCAGCGAGGTGCTCTCGACGGTCCCTCTGGTGCAGGCTTTCAGCCGCGAGAAGCACGAGGAGGAGCGGTTCGAGACCGAGAGCGGCGAGTACCTCAGAGAGAGCATCCGAAACGCCCGCATCGAAGCTGTCGCGACCCGGAGCGTGACTATCATAGGCGCCCTTGGCACGGCGGCCGTGGTCCTCTACGGGGCCCTGCAGGTGCTGGGAGGCAGCATCTCCCCCGGCGACCTCCTGGTTTTCACGTCTTACCTTCAGAGCATGTACAAGCCGCTGCGGAACATGGCGAAGTTCTCGACGAAGTACTCCAAAGCCTCGGCCAGCGCCGAGCGGATCTCCGAGGTCCTGGAGGTCGAGCCGGAGATAAAGGACAGCCCAGATGCCGTGGACGCCCCGCCCTTAAAAGGGGAAGTCGTCTTCGACGGGGTCTCCTTCGACTACGGCGACGCGAACGGCGTCCTGGAGGACATCTCCTTCACCGTCCTGCCCGGCCAGCGGGTAGCGCTCGTAGGCGCTTCGGGAGCCGGAAAATCCACGCTCGTCAGCCTCATGCTCCGCCTGTACGAGCCTCAGCGCGGCGGAATCTTCATGGACGGCGTTGACATAAAGGCCTACAAGCTCAAGTCCCTTAGACGCCAGATCGGGATAGTCTTGCAGGACTCGGTCCTCTTCGGCACGACCATCCGGGAGAACATCGCCTACGGCAAGTTAGACGCGAGCCGGGAAGAGATCGAAGCCGCAGCGAAGGCCGCCAACGCCCACGACTTTATCATGAGCCTCGAAGACGGTTACGAGACCATCCTCGCGGAGCGGGGCGACACCCTCTCCGGCGGACAGCGGCAGAGGATCTCCATCGCCCGCGCCATCATCCGCGATACTCCGATCCTAATCCTGGACGAGCCCATGACAGGGCTCGACGTGGAGAGCGAGGCCATAGTCCAGGATGCCCTCGACCGCCTCATGGCCGGGAAGACCTCGTTCCTTATCACCCACGACCTCCGTGCGGTGGCGAACGTGGATCTCGTCCTCGTCCTGGAGGATGGCCGGATCGTCGAGCAGGGAACCCACGGCGACCTCATAGCCCAGAGCAACCAGTACCGCCGGCTCCACGAGCTAAAGACGGGCACGGAAGGGACCGGATGGTCCAGGTGAACGTCGGGACATTGGCGCAGGACCCGACCCTTCCCGACCTCGCTGCCGCTCTGGACTCTCAGGCGATGCTGAAAGTATTCCGAAAGCATCTGCGGCCCATCGGAGATACGGCTTACGAGATCCAATCCTGCCGACTCTCCCGAATCCGGTACCGTATGTCCTTCAGGTGCATACTGCAATACACGCTGAGCCTCCTGGACCCCGATACCGGCCGCCAGCGGAACCTCCTGATCTCCGGCACGATGTACGCGGATGCCGACGCAGCCAGGCGGCGCTTTCGCAAACTCCTTGTAGAGGACCTGGCGCGTGAGATACCGGACTCTCTACTCATCTTCGAGCCGGTGTCGTTCGTCTCCGATCTCGGTATGCTCTTGCAGGTCTTTCCCTACGACCGCAAGCTCCCTACACTCCCTCTTCTGGCAGCGGGACCGCCGCCGGATCTCGAACCTCTTCTAGTAACAAGGCTCGGTCCCGGAGACTGGCGCGCGGCGGCGTGGAAAACGGAATCCGTGCGGTACCGGGAGCAGATCGGGGCCGTCCTGAGATACGACGGACGAGCCCGAAATACGGCAACCGGCGAGGAAGCGCTCAGAAGATTCTACGTGAAGGTCTACCGCGACGACACCGGGGAGCGGACTCTCCGGGCACTCGGAGACATCCGGCGCATCTGTGATGAAAGCGGAGAGAGCTTCACTGTGGGAACCCCGGTCGCATATACGGGCTGTCTCCGCGCCCTGGTCCTGGAAGAGGCTCCCGGAGCCTCGCTCGAAGACGTACTCCTGGACGGCGACGACACGGTCGAGACGATGCGGAAGGTCGCCCGCGATCTGGCGGCTTTCAACCAACTCTACATGCACCCGGAACAACGGTACACGCTCATGGACCAGATCTCCTCTCTAGAGAGGTCAGCCAGACTTCTCAGGTGGGCCTGCCCCAACCTGAGCCCGGAGATCGACACGATAGTCGCCACCGTCGCCGATGGTCTGGAAGAAGTCCGGCCGCGTCCGACGCACCGGGACCTGAAGCCCGATCACATCTTCCTCGACGGTGCCCGGACGGTCTTCATAGACCTCGACTCGTTCGCCGGGGCGGACCCGGTACTGGACCCGGCCCTATTCCTGGCCTGGCTCGCCGCCCTGCCGGACCTGCTGCCCGTTCCCCGGAGCCGCGCCCGGATGGCCTCGCGGACGTTCGCCAGCGAATACTTCGCCCACGTCCCGAAATCCTGGCACGACAGGCTGTACCTGCACTACTCTGGCGCACTACTCGAAGTGGCCCAGGGCTTCTTCCGCCGCCAGGAGCCGGGCTGGCCCACGAAGATCACAGCCCTCGTGCGGGAAGCCGAGGCATCGCTCGGAGGTGGTATCTGGTGACACGAACGGATAGGATCGGGCGGGAACAGAAGAAAGCCGCTCTCGTAGAGACTGCGGAGCGAACTTATCGCAACCCCTACCTTTTCATAGTGGGATGTGCACGTTCCGGCACCACGTTATTGCACCGAATAGTGGATGCTCACCCGCTCATAGCCATCACCCCGGAGATGCACTGGATCTCTCAGCGCCTGAAAAACCTAGAGAGTTCTACCGCGAGAATGATCCCCACGGAGGTGGCCGTCGAACTGACCGAACACAAGAGATTTTCCCAGTTTGGCATCGACCGGGAAGCCTTCCAGAGCCTGGCAAGTTCCACAGAACCCGTATCGTATACAGACTTCCTGACCGGCGTCTTTGAGCTGTACGGAGAGACCAGGTCCAGGCCTATAGTCGGAAATAAGACCCCCGCCTACGTGCGGCGCATACCCGAGCTGCACGCCCTCTGGCCCCACGCGAAGTTCGTCCACATCATCCGAGATGGCCGCGACGTTGCCCTCTCCGTTCTGAACTGGAAGAAAGCGGATCGCACCGCCGGCCGCTTCTCAACTTGGGAAGAGGATCCTATCTCTACGACAGCCCTCTGGTGGGAGCGCAAGGTGCGAACGGGCCGCGAGGCCGGAAGCGCTCTCGGCCCGGACCTTTATCACGAGATACGATATGAAGACCTCGTAAGCAATACTCGCCGGGAATGCGTTGCCCTCTGTGATTTCCTCAAGGTGCCTTACGATGATGCAATGGTCCGCTTCCACGAAGGCAAGACGAGGACCGATCTTCCCGACGCCAGGAAAACTCCTAAGAAGGCCTGGTTGCCAATCACCGGCGGTTTGAAAGACTGGCGAACTGATATGTCCGCCGAAGATGTCGAAAGGTTCGAAGCGGCAGCAGGCGGGCTTCTAGGAGAGCTCGGTTACGAGCGGACCGTTCCGAAACCGAGCCCGAGAGCAGTGGAGCAAGCGGCCAGGATCAGGGAGTCGTTCGGCGAAGACATCCAGGGCCATGGCTTAGGATCGCCGGAGCGCCTAGCTTGAACCCGTTCGTGTTCATAGTCGGGTGTCCAAGGTCCGGAACAACCTTACTGCGGCGGATGATCGATGCCCACTCCGAAGTGGCGATCATAGACGAGACGCGCTGGATCGCCGCCTTCTTCGAAAGACGAAATGGTCTAACGTCAGAAGGCATGGTTACCCCGAAACTGATCGATGAACTGCTTGAATACGATAGGTTTGCCAAGTTGGAGATCGGACGAAAGGAACTCGAAAACTTGCTCAGGGACGGCCCACCCATCTCATATCCCGACTTCGTCGCGGGGATCTTTGACTTGTACGGGCGGCGGCGGAGCAAGTATCTCGTAGGAGACAAGACTCCTCGCTACGCGCGGCGCATACCCGAGCTGCACGCCCTCTGGCCCCACGCGAAGTTCGTCCACATCATCCGAGATGGCCGCGACGTTGCCCTCTCCGTTCTGAACTGGAAGAAAGCGGATCGCGCACTCGGCCGCTTCTCAACTTGGGGCAGAGATTCCTTAACGACTGTGGCTCTTTGGTGGGAGTTGCACCTGTTGCTGGCCCGCGAGACCGGAAGTTCACTCAGTCCAGAGCTTTATTACGAGATGCAATACGAAGCACTCATCTCCGACACTACGAACGAGTGCAAAAAGCTCTGTAAATTCCTGAAGATACCTTACCAGGATGCCATGCTTCGCTTCCACGAGGGTAGAGAGCGAACGGACCCCGGTCTGGACGCGAAGAAGGCCTGGCGACCCGTCACGGCCGGTTTGAGAGACTGGAAAACGCAAATGTCCGACGCGGACATGGAAAGGTTCGAGGCGGTGGCTGGCAGCCTCCTCGAAGAACTCGGCTACTACCTCGCCTCTCGTCCAGGAACGGCATCCTTGGAGCATGCGGCCGAGATCCGACACTCCTTCATCAAGGACCTCGCCTCTCGTAGCCATGCGTTGCCGGAGAACTGGTCTTCGTGAACCCGGTAGTATTCATCGTGGGCTGCCAGAGGTCCGGCACGACGCTGCTCCGGCGAATGGTAGACGCAAACCCGCACATAGCGATAGTCCACGAGTCGCGCTGGGTCCCAGGCCTCTTCGAGGAGCGGATCGGGTTGACCCCGGAAGGCTACGTGACGCCCGACCTGATCCGCCTGCTCCTCGACAACCCCAGGTTCGCCCTTATGGAGATCGAACGCGAAGACCTCGAAGGGCTCCTCGCAGGTGACGACCCCGTCCCGTACCCCAGCTTCATGACCGGCGTCTACGATCTCTACGGCAAGAAACACGGTAAACGTCTCGCAGGAGACAAGACCCCGAGCTACGTGCGGAGCATCCCCACCCTGCACTACCTCTGGCCGGAGGCGAAGTTCGTCCACATCATCCGTGACGGCCGAGACGTCTGTCTCTCCGCCACCAACTGGAAGAGCGGCGGCGAGTTGCGGCGGCGCTTCGTACCCTTGCACGACGAACCCGTAACGACGACAGCCATCTGGTGGGACTGGCTCGTCCGCTCGGGCCGCGAGGCCGGCGAAACCCTGCCCCCGGACCTCTACCGCGAGGTGCGCTACGAGTCACTGGTCTCCAGTCCCGAAAGAGAATGCGAGGCGCTCTGCGAGTTCCTGAACATACCGTATGACGACGCGATGGTCCGCTTTCACGAAGGCAAGGAACGTCCCAAGCCCGGCCGCAGCGCCAAGAATGCCTGGTTGCGGGTAACGCCGGGGCTCAGGGACTGGAGCACCGATATGCCAGCGGACGACATAGAGCGCTTCGAGTCAGCCGCCGGAGAGCTACTCGACGAACTCGACTACCCGCGTGCCGCGCCGGATCCCGGATCACAGGCACTCGCAACCAGCACGGCCGTCCGTGAGGCGTTCGCGCGCGAGTTACTGTCGGGCGGCGACCGGCCGCCGGCCTACTGGCGGGCCTGAGAGAGGCTCCCTACTCCCACTCGATGGTGCCGGGAGGTTTGCTGGTGATGTCCAGCGCCACCCGGTTCACGCCGGGGACCTCGTTGATGATGCGGTTGCTGATGCGTTCCAGCAGGTCGTAGGGCAGACGCGCCCAGTCCGCCGTCATCGCGTCGTCGCTGGTGACGGCCCGGATCACGACCGGGTAAGCATACGTCCTGGCGTCGCCCATTACCCCGACCGAGTGTATAGCCGGCAGCACCGCGAAGCTCTGCCACAGCTCCCGGTAGAGTCCCGCGCTCCTTATCTCGTCCTGCAACACGAAGTCCGCCCGGCGCAGTATATCCAGCCTCTCGGCCGTAACGTCCCCGATAACCCGGATCGCGAGCCCCGGCCCCGGAAACGGCTGCCGCCACACCATCCGCTCCGGCATCCCAAGCTCCGCCGCCACCACCCGCACCTCGTCCTTGAACAGGTTCCGCAAGGGCTCTACGAGGTCGAGGTCCATCACCTCCGGCAGCCCGCCGACGTTGTGGTGGCTCTTTATCTTCGCCGCGTCGCGCGTACCGCTCTCTATGACGTCCGAGTAGAGCGTGCCCTGAACGAGGAACTTGGCGTCCTCTATACGGCCAGCCTCCTCCTCGAAGGTGCGGATGAACTCCTCGCCGATGATCTTCCGCTTCGCCTCCGGGTCGGTCACGTTCGCCAGCTTGTCCAGGAACCGCCCCGACGCATCCACGTGGATCAAAGGCACGTCCGATTCCTTGCCGAACGCCTCGACGACCTGCTCAGCCTCGTTCTGCCGCAGCAATCCGTGGTCCACGAAGACGCACGTCAGGTTGTCTCCGATGGCCCGGTGGACGAGCATCGCCGCCGTCGCCGAGTCCACGCCGCCCGAGAGCCCGCAGATGACCTTCGCGTCGCCGACCTGAGCCTGTATCTTCTCGACCGCGTCCGTGATGATGTTGACCGGCGTCCAGTCCGGCTTGCACTCGCACGCCTCGAAGAGGAAGTTCTTGAGGATCTCCATCCCGTACTCGGTGTGCCGCACCTCCGGGTGGAACTGCACCCCGAAGCGGCCTCCGCGGAGCGCCGGCTCCTCGAAGGCGATGATCGGCACCGAGGGCGTGCGGGCCGTTACCTGGAACCCGTCCGGCGCGGCCAGCACCGCGTCGCCGTGGCTCGTCCAGGCGACCTGCTCGTCCGGGGTATCGGCGAAGAGGAGCTTCTGCTCCGTCACCTCTATCTTAGAGCGGCCGTACTCCCGGATCTGGACTGCCTCCACCTTCCCGCCCATCGTGAGCGCCATTAGCTGCATCCCGTAGCAGATTCCGAGCATCGGCACGTCCAGGTCGAAGAGCCGCTCCTCAACGCGTGGCGCGCCTTCCTGGTAGACGCTGTTCGGACCGCCAGAGAGGATTATGCCCTCCGGCTCGCGGGCGATTATCTCCTCTACGGGCGTGTCGTAGGGGATCATCTCGGAGAACACGCGGGCCTCCCGGACCCGGCGCGCTATGAGTTGGGAGTACTGTCCGCCAAAGTCGAGGACCAGGATCAAGGCGCGACTACTTTCCCATCCCGACGTGCTGCGAGCGCTGCTCTGTCTTCCCCTCGGTAGCCAGCGACGGCGCGTACATGACCTCGGCCTTCTGAAACTCCTTGATGTTCTGGTAGCCGGTGGTCGCCATGCTGGTCCTGAGCGCGCCCATGAGGTTGAGCGTCCCGTCGTTCTCGCGTGCGGGACCGATGAGGATCTCCTCCAGCGTCCCGGTGATGCTGGTCTGGATCCTGGTCCCCCGCGGCAGCGTCGGGTGGAAGGTCGCCATCCCCCACGAGTACCCGCGTCCCGGCGCCTCCTCGGCCTTGGCGAAGGCGCTGCCGAGCATAACAGCGTCCGCGCCGCAGGCTATGGCCTTGGCGATCTCACCGCCGGTCCTCATCCCGCCGTCTGCTATGACATTGACGTACTCGCCGGTCTCCATGTAATGCCGGGTCCGGGCCGCCGCCGCGTCCGAGACGGCGGTCGCCTGCGGCACCCCCACCCCTATGACGCCGCGCGTCGTGCAGATACGTCCCGGCCCGACCCCCACCAGCACCCCGACAGCCCCGGTGCGCATGAGGTGCAGCGCCGTCGAGTAGCTGGCGCAGCCACCGACCACGACCGGCACGTTAAGCGACGGCACGAACTCTATAAGGTTCAATGGCTCGACGGTCTTGGAGACGTGCTCCGCCGAGACGACCGTGCCCTGGATGACGAGCACGTCGAGGCCGGCTTCGAGGGCGGCCCGGTGGTAGCGTTCGACCCGCTGGGGAGTCAGGCTCGCCGCGGCCAGCACCCCCCGGTCCTTTATCTCCTGCACGCGGCGGAAGATCAGTTCCTCCTTGATCGGCTCGGCGTACAGTTCCTGCATAACGCGGGTGGCCTTCGTCTCCGGCAGGCTCGCTATCTCCTCGAAGACCGGACCAGGGTCCTCGTACCTGGTCTGAATGCCCTCCAGGTTCAAGACCGCCAGCCCGCCGAGGTCCCCGATGATCCCCGCCGTAACCGGGTCCACGGCGGCGTCCAGGGCGCTCGCCAGCAGCGGCAGGTCCAGTTGGAGGTTCCCCAGAGACCAGGAGATGTCTATGTCCTCCGGGTCGCGCGTCCTCCGGCTGGGTACTATCGCCAGCTCATCCAGTCCGTAGGCCCGCCGCGCGGTCTTGCCTCTTCCGATCTCAATGTCCATAAGTGCGAAACACTTCCTTCCTGTAAGTCCCTGGCAGGTAGCAAGAAGCCCACGGAGAACGTTCTCCGTGGGCTTCGATAACCTTTTCCGCTAAGCGCTGCAAATCTTTCTTATGCTACACCTCGCTACCCGCAGCGGTCAAGCAGTCTTTAAATACGCCTATCCGCCAACGACACCCAACAAGTAAAGTATCACGACGACGACGAGGATGATCAGCAACACGTAGATCACCGTGTTCAGCGAACCCACTAACTACCTCCTCCTGAAGGCGCCTGGAACTACCGGACACCGCCGTATTGGTTAGACGAACTGAAGTATCAGGATGACCAGCAGCACGATCACTAGTATGGTAATCACCAGACTCAATCCCCCGCGCACGTTCTCACCTCTCTCCCTTTGTCCGGTTGCTCACTAGCAGCATTTTATACCCTTCAGAAACCCCGCGAAACCTAAAAGCGGCGCCCCTTTCGGGACGCCGCCTGGAGAAGCTCTATTGGAGAGCTTCCTTACATCATGCCGCCCATGCCGCCGCCGGGCATACCCATAGGAGCCTCGTCCTCGGGCTCGGCCACCACGACTTCGGTGGTGACGATGAGGCTGCCGATAGAGGCCGCGTTCTGGAGCGCCGAACGGGTAACCATCGCCGGGTCGATGACGCCGGCCGCAACCAGGTCCTCGTACTCGTTGGTGAGAGCGTTGTAGCCGATGGAGCCGCCGCGGGTGCGGACCTGATCCACGACTATCGAGCCGTCAGAACCGGCGTTCGCGGCGATCTGGCGGATCGGCTCCTCCAGAGCCCGGTGGATGATCCTGGCCCCGGTCCGCTCGTCGCCGTCGAGCGAGTCGAGTATTGCGGCCACGTTCTCCTGGGCGTGCAAGAGAGCCACGCCGCCGCCCGGAACAATTCCTTCTTCCAGGGCCGCGCGGGTCGCGGAGAGCGCGTCCTCGACGCGGTGCTTGGTCTCCTTGAGCTCCGTCTCGGTGGCCGCGCCGACCTTGATGACGGCAACGCCGCCGGCCAGCTTGGCGAGCCGCTCCTGGAGCTTCTCGCGGTCGAAGTCCGAGTCGGTGTTCTCGACCTCGGCCTTGATCTGGTTGATCCGGCCCTTTATCGCATCGGCGTCACCGGCGCCGTCCACGATGACGGTCTGATCCTTGGTGATGACGACCTTGCGGGCGCGCCCGAGCTGGTTGAGCTGCGTGTTCTCCAGCTTGAGACCCAGCTCCTCGGTGATGACCTCGCCGCCGGTGAGGATGGCGATGTCTTCCATCATCCTCTTGCGCCGGTCTCCGAAGCCCGGTGCCTTGACCGCAGCCGCGTTGAACGTGCCGCGCAGCTTGTTGACGATCAGGGTGGCTAGGGCCTCGCCCTCCACGTCCTCGGAGATGATGAGGAGCGGGCGGCTCGACTGCATGACCGCGTTGAGGATCGGGAGCACGTCCTGCACGTTGCCGATCTTCTGGTTGGCGATCAGGATGTACGGGTCGTCGAGGACGGCCTCCATGCGCTCCTGGTCCGTCACGAAATACGGGCTCAGGTAGCCCTTGTCGAACTGCATGCCCTCGGTGAACTCCAGGTCCATCCCGAAGGTCTGAGACTCCTCGACGTTGACCACGCCGTCCTTGCCGACCTTGTCGATGGCCTCGGCGATGACGTTGCCGACCTCTTCGCTACGAGCGGAGATGGCGCCGACGCGGGAGATCTCATCCTTCTCGCTGATCTCGGTCGCCTGCCCCTTGATGGCCTCGACCGCGGCCTCGACGGCCTTCTGGATGCCAGCGCGCAGGATGACCGGGTTGGCCCCCGCCGCTACGTTCTTGAGGCCCTCGCGCACGATGACCTGGGCGAGCACCGTCGCCGTGGTCGTGCCGTCGCCCGCGACGTCGTTGGTCTTGGTCGCTACCTCTTTGACGAGCTGCGCGCCCTGGTTCTCGAAGATGTCCTCTAGCTCGATCTCACGAGCAATCGTCACACCGTCGTTGGTGATCGTCGGCGAACCGAACTTCCTGTCCAGCACTACGTACTGGCCCTTCGGCCCGAGCGTCACCTTGACCGCGTCAGCGAGCTTGTTTACCCCGCCCTCCAGCGCCCGCCGCGCGTCGCTGTCGAACTTCAGCTCTTTGTGCGCCACTATCCAGCCTCCTCTGTTACACTACAGAACCTCGCGGCGAATGCCGCTTTTGGCACTCTCTACGTTAGAGTGCCAGCGCGCAGAGTATAGTCTTTGCCGGGTTACAATTCAAACCATGAGCATCTTCCGAACAGATAGAATTCCGAGTCTGAGCCGCATCCCGAGAGAGCTGGGCCGGGATGAGCGTTTCTGTGAGCGCTGCGAGGCGAACACGCAGCACATCCTCTACCTGGTCCCGAAGAAGGTTCTACTCCTCTATGTCAGGGATCACCCCGAGAACGTACATGCGACCTGCTTGGTCTGCGCCCGGAGCACGGTGCTTACTGGAGAGGATCGGGACCGCATCCTCGCTGCCGCGTATAAGTCCTAGCCGCACTCCGCGATCTCTCCAAGACAGATTGAGCTACTGAGCCGTCGTACCTTCCCCGGAAGTCTGCTCAGGGCCGCTCTCTTGCTCTGGCGCGGCCGCGTCCGGCTCGTCAGGAGGCGGCGCGACCGAGACGGTGTCCTCCGGCGCGGGCTCTGTAGCTTTCTCCGCGTTGGGTTCCGCGGGCGTGGTGTCCTCCGTGTTCGGGGTGGTCTCAGGAGAGCCGGTCGTCTCCTCGCACGGCTCGGCGCCGCTCGCGCCGCCGGTTTCCTGGTCGTCGCAGGCAGGGTCTTCTCCCTGCTCGGACCGCTGCTGATGTTTCGGCCTGTCCGGCTGCTCTCTCTTCGGGTGCTTCTCGTGTTTGTCGTGTTTCTTCGGGTGCTTCTTGCGCTTGTCGTCCTCGGGGCCGGGTCGGTCTTTGGGACGAGCGTCATCCGGCGCGGCGGTGACGGTCTCGATCAGGTGGTCGACCCACTCCTTGATGGACTTCGGGTCCGCTGCGGGCTTCGCGCCTTCGTGGGGCTTATGAGGTCGAGGAGTCGCCGTTCCAGGCGGATCGATCGCGCCGGGAGGCTTTGGAAGATGGACATCGGGAGCGGTGACCTCGGGAGGACGCGGCTTCGGAGCCGGGTGTTCGGTTGCCTGATCTCCCTCCGGCCGGTTCTCGGGGCGGCCGTCAGGCTTCTGGCGATCCGGCTTCTCTTTGTCGCCGCCCGGCGCGCGCTCCGCGGAGGTCTCGCTCTCCTTTACGACGGGACTCGGGCGTCCGTCGTCGGAGCCGGTATCGAGGTCCGGCCTTACGCCGGGCGAGGTCGGGTAGCTCCAGTTTCCGCCGCCCGTCGAGGGCATGGGAGGTCCGGCCTGCGGCGCCTTGCAGTATTCGGCGTCCGAGCCGCCGGAGACGGCGCCGCCGTTGCTCCTGAGCCACTCCAGGAGCGGGAACGGGTTCATCGCGCCGGAGTCGAGTGCGGTGCGTGCGCCGGTCGTGTCGTACCACCCGAAGTGCAGGTGCGGCGGGAAGAGCCCGCTCGTCACCTCCGGTCCCTGCCCGGTATCGCCCGCGTAACCGATTACCTGTCCCACCCGGACGCGAGTCCCGATCTTCAGGGCGCTCGGCTTCTGCATGTGGGCGTAGTAGAAGAGGTCGCCCGCCTCTATGGGACCTACGTCGTAGTCCGCCCGGAGCATGACCGTGTAGCCGCCCAGCATGTTCCAGCCGTGTCCGTTCGCTCCGGAGACCGGCACGATGGTACCGTCCGTAACGGCGTACTCCTGAGTTCCAGCCGGGACCATCAGGTCGGTCCCCTCGTGGCCTCCCTGCGGGCGCGACGCTCCCCAGGTGTCCTCGTAAGAGTTGAAGTACCGGTCCGAGAGCGGGAAGATGGCCTTGCTGCTCTTCGGGAAGTTGCCCAGATCGCCACAGACAGGCCCCGTTACGGCTGGCGCCATGCCGGCGGCGGAAGGAGCGGCGGAACGTCCGGACGGCCGGTAGAAAACCGGCGGCTTATCTGGCTTATCTATGGAGGCAGGCTTCTCCTGCGCGACCGCTCTCTTCACGGGGACGCCGTGAATGGGCTTGGGGGAAGGCTCCGTAGACGGCGAGGCGGCCGGTGTGGGCTCCGCCCGTGGTCGGGCGGCGGTGGTCGTCTCGGCTACGGTGTTCTCCGGAGTGGAGATCTCGATAGTCGTCTCCGGATCGGACGATTCAGCGGCAAGTATCTTCTGCTGGGCGAGACCGGCTCCACCGATCTTCAGTAGGGCGGCGAGGACGGCCAGCACGAAGAAGACGTAAGCCGCCCTGGTCCAACTGAGATACGATGCCAACCCTCTCCCCTCTAACTCCACGAGGTCCGCACTCGGCATACCGAATAGGGCTACACTCTCACACGCCCGCGACCAGTCGTCAAGAGCATGAGCCGCAGTCCCGGCGGATAAGAGCGAGACCCGCCTATACGCTGCGGGCGTTGAGGCTCAGGTAGCGCGGGTAGGGCACGGCAGCCGAACGCGCAGCGGCGGCCCCGATCATGGCCGCGTTGTCCGTACAGAGGGCGGGAGAAGGAATGATGAGCCTCAAGCCCCGGTTCCCGCACTCTGCCTCCAGCCGGCGGCGCAGGAGGGCGTTCGCCGCGACCCCGCCGGCCACGACTACCGCGGGCGTCTCGTGCAGATCGGCGGCGCGCAGCAGCTTGCGGACTAGGGCCTCGACGACGGCGCCCTCGTAGCTCGCGGCCAGGTGCGGAACCTCCTCCCGAACCTGCTCCTCGTCCAGGGCTTTCAGGCGGTAGAGCAGGCTCGTCTTGAGGCCCGAGAAGCTGAAGTCCAGGTTGTCGCGCTCCTTGAGCCCTATGGGGAACTCGTAGCGCGTGAGGTCTCCTCCGGCTCCGGCTTTCGAGATGGCCGGTCCGCCGGGGAAACCGAGGCCGAGCATGCGCGCTCCCTTGTCCAGAGCCTCGCCCGCCGCGTCGTCGAGCGTCTCGCCCAGGAGATCCATGCCGCCTTCCGGCTGCACGGAGTAGAGCGCCGTGTGCCCGCCCGAGGCGATCAGGGCTACGAACGGCGGCTCCAGATCCGGCTCCGTGAGGTACGCGGCGGCGACGTGTCCTTCGAGGTGGTCGACCGGCGCGAGCGGCAGCCCGCGTGAGTAGGCCAGCCCCTTCGCCCCCGCCACCCCAACGAGCAGGGCCCCTATGAGTCCCGGCCTCGTCGTCACGGCGACGCGGGTAACATCGTCCAGGGTAACGGAAGCCTCCGCGAGCGCCCGTTCGACGACCCCGTCGAGCCGTTCGAGGTGGGCGCGCGAGGCGACCTCCGGGACCACGCCGCCATAGCGTTCATGCTCCGTCTGGGTGTGGACGACGTTCGAGAGCGCGCGGCGTCCGTCAGGCTCGACTACGGCAGCGCAAGTATCGTCGCAGGAGGTCTCGATAGCGAGGATCATGGGGTATTTATAACAGCCAGCGGCCCGCTTGCCGCTATACTTCTCCCATGCGCACCTTCTCGCTGCTGTTCGCGTTTATCGCGCTGGTGATGCTGGCGATGTTCGTCATTTACCTGATCCGGGGTCCGGTGGACCCCCTGATCGCGACCGGCCTCTTCATCAGTTTCCTGGCGTGTCTGGCGCCGGCGCTCCTGCTACTGAAGCCGTTCGAGAGCTGGGAAGATACCCTGCGCCGCCGGGCGGCCCGCAAGGAGCGACAAGAGCGCGAGGCTCACGAACGCGGCGACGCCTAACGCGCGACGCCCGAGGCTCCAAGGTCTTCGAGCGCCGCGCGGATAACCTCGGCGGCTTCGTCCAGCCCTGCCGGGTCCGGGTCCTTCTCGGCGTACTCGAAGCTCATGTCTTCGAGCCGGTCTATGGGCAGGAGGTGGATGTGGACGTGCGGCACTTCGAGGCCCGCCAGCATCAGGCCGACCTTCTCGGGGTTGTACGATTTCTGGATAGCGTTGCCG
>DASSMB010000116.1:0-10239 GCA_035689095.1 Rubrobacteraceae bacterium
AAGGTGCCGGGGTTGTGCCGCTGCCGCTCCTCCAGGGAGGCCAGGTCCGCGTTAGTCTTCACCCGCCCGCCGAAGTGCCGGAAGAAGTCCATCCGCTCCAGGTAGGCCGGGACGTCGCGGCCCGAGAGCGCCAGGTCAACCCCCTCGCAGCGCGGCGCGAGGAACTCAAGGAGCGCCGCCAGCCCGCAGATACCGGCCGGCTCCACGAAGCTCACCGGACGGAGGTCCAGGACGACAGGCTCCCCCTCCACCCGCGAGGCGGCGTCGAACGCCGGGTCCAGGCTACCGAGCGTCAGCATCCCGCTCATAGCGCCCCGGCTCCGTACATTCAATTTCAAAAGTTGTGTGTTCACTAGCCTTATTGTAGCCGGTGTAAAGCGACGCCTTTAGTGTGTTCTGTGCATGCGCGACCTAAGTACGAGAAAACATTGGTTTCCATGGCCCTCTTGCATTGAAAGATATTTCCGTGTCCTCAGGCAACTTCACAGCCTCGATAAAGGTTACTTCGACGACTTTGCCACACGTATAAGGACATTGTTCGGCGGGCAGAAACGTTCCTGGGCCGCGAGGGCTTTGTCTTCCTTGGAACTGTCGTGGAGCACCAGAATTATATTTGCAGAACAAAGGACGTCTGCCTGGATTTTTCACAAGCAGGGAATTGAAACGAGTTCTAATAACAACAGGGCGTTCCTCACTATAGCGGGCAAAGTGATTCTCGCCATATGAAATAGGTGCATGTTGCCAACCAGACCAAAAGAACACGCGGCGATTCAGGTCTTCTACGAAATCTCCGAGAGTCCACCCATCTGTGAAGTTGATGTTGTCTGCATACAGTGGTGCTTGGTCGCGCAAAACGATTTGTTCTGAGTCAATACGCACCGGCATTTTTTCAATCCTTCGAGTTCTTATAATCTCCTTATTTTCCGCTGAATTGAGGAGAACAGCAGCGCTTTCGAGGCATCCTGAAGACTTAATACGATCTATGTTCTCTTGAGCTGTAAGGTGGTAGAGAAATGGTCTGGTCTCAGAATAATTGTCGAGCGTAAAAGGCATCTGGTGCGAGGTTTATCCGTCCCGGCGGCGTTCATAGAACAGCTCGGTGTAACGCTTGTTGTCATAGCGGCTAAGGAGGGTGCCGTCGCCGGCCTCATAGAAGCCGCACTTCTCGAAGACGCGCTGCATCCGGTGGTTGTGGGCGAGGGTCGAGCCGCGCACGACCTTAACGCCGAGCGACTCGAAGGCGTACTGTACGAGCAGGTTCACCGCTTCGCTGGCGTAGCCGCGGCCCCGGAGGGTCTTCGGGCCTATCTTGATCCCCAGATCACAGCCGCCGTGGCGAAAACTGTAGAGGGTAGCCATCCCAATGGGCTCGCGGGGGTCCCCGGCCTCTATGATGAAGGTCTTGACACTCCGGTCTTCCCAGCGGGACAGGTAGTCGCGCCGCGCGGCGGAGAGGGAGATGGAGATGGGCGAGCGTCCGTTCCAGGCGGCGAGTTCGGGGTCGCGGTCCCAGTTGTAAGCTACCTCCACGTCCGCTTCGCGGGGCGGACGAAGCGTCACGGATTCTCCGCCAAGTATCTGGATCTCTTCAGCGTGAATAACGGCTCCTCCTGTCTTCAAGAGACAATCTTACACGCACCGCCGCCCGCCACAAGCGGCCCGGGTCCTCCTAGAGGTCTCGTTTTCGCTAGAATACGCGAAGGTCAAACACCGGGAGTAGCATTGAGCGGTACGGTTGGGGAGCTCTTCGGAGGCTCCGGGAGGAGAATCCGGGACGTAGTCTGGGGGGACGTCCCTATAGACCGGGCGGTTAGGACCCTGCTCGAGACTGAGGCCATGGCTCGCCTTAAAGGCATCAGCCAGCTCGGCTTTACCACGCAGGCTTTCCCGCGCGCGCGTCACTCGCGCTTCGAGCACGCCATAGGCGTCTACCACCTGACGCGGCTCACCCTCAAGAGGATAACGGACTCCGGCGCGTACCTGGAGGACCGGGAGGTGCAGGGCGCTCTGGCCGCCGCGCTCCTGCTGGACGCGGCCCGTTACCCGTACCCGCAATCCATAGAAGGAATAGCCCTGCCAAGCATAATCTCGCGGAGGGAACTGTCGCGGAACCTGATCGAGGAGACCGAGGTAGCGAAGGTCTTGCGCAACGAGTGGGACCTCGAACCCCACAACGTCTACCGGCTCGTCGCCCGC
Organism: Rubrobacteraceae bacterium; assembly: GCA_035689095.1. Taxonomy (GTDB): domain Bacteria; phylum Actinomycetota; class Rubrobacteria; order Rubrobacterales; family Rubrobacteraceae; genus JACDDK01. The sequence continues at coordinate 2,197 of DASSMB010000116.1, forward strand.
GGCGGCACTCCTCCGCGCGGCCTCACCCCCACCGAACACCTCATCCGGGACATACTCTTCGGCTCCCTGGACGTGGACATGCTCGACGCCCTGGTCCGGGACTCGCAGGCCGCGGGAGTTCCCTACGGCATAGTGAGGGTCGAGCCCCTGATCGAACGCCTCCGCATCGTCGGTCAGGATAACCGCGCCCTGATGGCGGTGGACGAGGAGGGCGTCGGCTCCCTCCAGTCTCTCGTCTTCTCCCGGTACCTGATCCACTACAACCTCTACGGCCATTACGCCCTGCGCATCCCGACCGTGATGTTCCTGCGCGCCGTCCAGGACGCCCTTCAAGCCGAGGCCGTCGACCCCTTCGTCCTCTCCGAGAAGGACGATGCCGGAGCCTTCATCATGGTCCAGGACTCCGGCGAAGCCGGGACCTCCACGGCCGTCCTCACCAAACGCCTCGCCGAGCGCCGCCTCTACCGCCGGGCACTGGAACTGGACGAGCGTCACCCAAGCTACGCGTCGCTCATGCGCCTGCGCGACGACGCTTCCTGGCGCCGCCGGGTCGAGGAAGCCTGGTCACGTTACCTGACCCGCTACCGGAAGGGCGTCGCCGGACCCTTCGACATCCTTATAGACCTGCCGGAGACCAGTGCGCTCACAACCGGTCTGCGCATCATCCGCCAGTATCCCCTCCCTGGAGAGCGCAACCCAGCAACCTGGCAGCACATCTCCGGCATGACCGAAGACGACATGATCCGCTACCACGCCCCACTCCGCCGCATCCGCGTAGTCACCGCCAACGACGATCTGACAACCTCCGTGCGCCGCCACGCAGAGGAACTCTTTACCATCGCCGAAGAGGTGGGCTAGAGCGGCACCCGGACAAAGAAAAAGGGCCGGTATTCACAGAAGGGTGAGACCCTTTTCCGGCCCTTAGCGGCCTCCTGAAGAGACCGCTAGGATGATACAGATATTATATGGACGCCCGACCAGCGGCGCAAGCCCCTCTCAATAAAACTTAATCTTTTGCCGTCTCGCCGTCCGATGCTATACTTTCGCTTCATGGGCCGCTAGCTCAATTGGCAGAGCAAGAGACTCTTAATCTCTAGGTTCCAGGTTCGAGTCCTGGGCGGCTCACTCGGAAAGTACCTGCAAATAGCGGGAAAGCGAAAGCCCCGGTTTCTACGCCGGGGCTTTCTGACACCAGTTTTGACACCAGTTTCGGCAAATCCGGCCGATTCTCAACCCAAAGCCTCATCCATCGCGGATGCGGTGCTGACGGCGATGACGCGGGGCATCGAGATGGTGCATCGGCGGGTGCCCCAGGTCTACGTGGGCGGGCGCTTGGAGCGGGACGAATCGAGGGCGGTGGAGGTCGCCCCGATGGGGAACCCGCTGGAGGCGACCGGGCTCCTGCGCGAGGGGCAGGCGGTGGAGATGCTCATCCGGCGCGACTACAGGGCGGCGGCACTGGTCTTTTCGGACATCGCATCCAAGGTGAGCGGCGCGGAGCGCGGACACTACTACCGCAGTTTACTCCTTCTCTCTGACAGCGGTTAGCGTAAGTATTGATCCGCTGCTAACCTGCGGGCATGAAACGACCACTGCGGCTACCGCCCGCTGGATCAACCTTTGTGAGTACCGCTGTGAGATCGGCGTCCACGTCCGCCGTGATCCTGACCCTGGTCATCCGATAGCCTCCGGTAGCTTCGTCTATCCCGTCTTACCAGCGGCGAATTGGTGTCAGGGTGACACCCTTATTCTGGCGGAAGACGGCACGGTGAGGTGTATTTTTGCGAAGTGCCGGAAGGTGGCGTGGGAGATCCGCGTGGGAGATCCGAACTTGGCGAGGGTGTTAAGGAAGACGAGGTTTCTGGATAGCCTTCCGTAGGGAGTAGCGCGTGCCGTCGCTATAACCCCGGATGGCAGAGAAGCCGGCGGCAAGGGAAGCGCGTTAGGGCGTGGTCATATTCTTCAAGAGCTTCGTGGACGACTCCGCGCCCGAAGGGGAGCCCCGAGGCGAGCGGGAGGAGTACCTGCACGCCGAAGGGATTTCTCGCGACCATCTGCTACGATCAGCACCGGGCCGCGGTCTACGGCCGCGGTCTGCGGCGGCGGGATATTCGGAGGGCGAGGTGCCACGCTTCTCGAACAGCAGGACTCTCTCTTCTGGCAAGCTGGGGATCCCCCTCGGGCTGAGTGGGAAGGACGGGTGGTGACCGAACGCGGTCCCGCGCGGGGCGAGCAGGCGCTCGCGGAGGGCCTCCACGCGGCCCGGAGGACCTCGCAGAAGCGGGCGAAGAGGATCTCCGCGCTGAAGCTGGAGGTCGAAGAGCTAAGGGCTGCCCGAGCGGAAGACGAGCGGCTCCTGCACTACCTGCTCTCCGATGCCTTCGACCGCCGCGGCCCGTGGGTTACCGGCGTGCGGATAGACGGAAAGGTCTACGGCAGGGCAACCCGCCACACCAGCCCCAGGCTGGAGGAGTTCTTCGAGGCGTTCCCCGAGGCTTCCAAGGGAAGGATACTGGAGCCGGGCTCCCTGGAGGGCGCCATGACCGTCGAGCTCGCCCGGAGGGCGAGGGAGGTGGTGAGTCTGGAGGGCAGGCCCCAGAACGTCGAGCGGGCCGAGTTCCTAAAGGGCCTCTTCGGGGTCGACAACGTCGCCTTCCACGTCACCGATCTTGAGGCGGACGATCTGTCATCGTACGGCGGGTTCGACGCGGTGTTCTGTTGCGGGCTGCTCTACCACCTCCCCAACCCCCGCGCCTTCGTGGAGCGCGCGGCCGCCGCGGCCCCGAACCTCTACCTCGACACGCAGTACGCCTGCCCCGGCTGGGAACTCGCGGAGCGGGACGGTCTGCGGGGCTGGGTCAGCACGGAAGACCCGCAAGACCCCCAGAGCGGGCTCTCCGGCACCGCCTTCTGGCCAACCCTGGACGAACTACACAGGCTCCTCCGGGAGAGCGGCTACGAGACCGTAGTGACCCTGGCCCGTCCCCCCGACAACCGTCACGGCCCAAGGGTGCGCATCGCCGCCAGCCGCCCCTAGCCGCCGAGAGGTCGCACCCGCGTCGGGCAGGCAGCCGATGGAGGCGCGCCTCGAGCGCGGCCTCTACATGGCCCGCCCGGCCGACATCATCCTTCCCTGCGGTGCTCGTGCCGCCGCCGCTCGACGGGTCGGGAGCCCGCCTTCGACGGCGGCCGATCAGCGCGCGACGGCGGGCAGTTCCGCCTCGCCGGTGAGCACGGCGCGGCGTTGGCGTCCGAAGGCGTCGGCGGCGAGGATGGCGTCCAGCACCGTCTGCGGGTAAACGTCGAAGGGCTCGTTGTAGATCGTCTCCCCGTCGGCGCAGGCTACCTCGGCGGCCTTCCGGAGGTCCTCCTCGCTCGCGTCCCGGAGTCCGAGGTCGTCCAGCGCCACCGGGAGTCCCACCTCCAGGCAGAAGTCCACCACCTCGGCGACCGCCTCGAAGGGACGGTCCTCCAGCATCAGCATCGCGATGACGCCGAAGGCGACCTTCTCCCCGTGCCAGTACTGGTGGGTCTCCTCCAGGACGGTCAGCCCGTTGTGGATGGAATGCGCCGCGGCCAGCCCGCCGGACTCGAACCCGAGGCCCGAGAGCAGCGTGTTGGCCTCGATGACCTTCTCGACCGAGGGGGTGATCGCGCCGCGCTCGGCGGCGAGGCGGGCGGCGAGGCCGTGCTCCAGCAGCGTGTCGTAGCACAGGCGCGCGATCGCCAGGGCGGCCTGCGTGGGCGCGCCCGCGACGAGCGTCTTCGCCCTGGTGCGCGAGGAGGCGTCCGCCTCGAAGTACGTACTGAGACCGTCGCCCATGCCGGCCACCAGGAAGCGCACCGGGGCGCCCACGATGACCTCGGTGTCCACGATCACGGCGTCGGGGTTGCGGGCAAAGAGGCGGTACTCCAGTACCTCACCCTCCTCGTTGTACACGACCGAGACCGCGCTCGTCGGGGCGTCGGTGGAGGCTATGGTCGGCACGTTGACCAGCGGCAACCCGGCCGGGTGGGCGACCGCCTTGGCCGTGTCCAGAGTCTTCCCGCCGCCGATGCCGACGATCGCGTCCGCGCCCGCCCCGCGAGCCTCCTCGGCGACCCGGTCTATCTCCCCCGGCGAGCACTCGCCGCCGAACTCGACGTGGGTCGCCCCGGAGATCCCTTCTAGGGCATCGCCCATGATCTCCTCGACGATCCGGTCCCGAACGATAAGCGGCCTCTCAGACTTGAGCTGCTCGAGAACCTCGCCCAGCCGGCCTACGGCGCCCCTACCCTGAATGTACCTGCCGGGCGCGGCGAACACGGTGGCAAGCGGCCCGCTTGCGTCTGCCTGCATGATCCTCCTCCCAGGTGTCGGTATGTGGCCCAATCGTAAACTCACCGCACCTTTGGGTCAATCGATGCCAGCGATGCTAGCAACCGGTGGGTGGCTGCCACCCCGTACCGGCTCGGGCGTGAATGGGCTTCCCTCGGTAAGACGGGCACTCTAAAGTGGGGACGCCGAGTCCCCGGAAAAGGAAGTCCGGGTGCCGGGACCAACACCGCACTACCCGCCGGAATTCAAGCGAGAAGCCGTTCGGCTCAACCGCTCTTCTGAGAAGTCGATCCCGAAGATGGCCGAGGAGCTAGGCATAGCCAGCGAGTCCTTGAGGAGATGGATCCGCCAACACGAGGCAGATGTCGGCGAACGTGAGGGGATCACGACCGAAGAGCGGGAGGAGTTGAGCAGGCTCCGCCGGGAGAACCGCATACTCAAACAGGAGAAGGAGGTCTTGCGAAAAGCGAGCCAAAGGCTTTGCCTGGCCTTCTTCACCAGGGAGGACGTCATCCGGTGAACCTTTTCAGGTTCATTGACGCGGAGAGGGCCTACCTACCCGTCGCGCTGTTGTGCCAGATGCTAGGGGGTTTCCAGGAGCGGCTACTATGCCTGGAAGGATAGACCGCCTTCCAAAAGGAGCCACGGGGATGCCGCTCTCACGGCGAAGATCCGCGAGATCCATAGCAGGAGCCGCCAAACCTACGGATCTCCGAGGGTACATGCCGAGTTGAGGACGCTCGGGACCCTCTGCTCTCGCAAGCGTGTCGAGAGGCTAATGCGCAAGAGCGTACTGCAGGGCTGCATGCGCGGCAGGAGGAGAGGAACCACCCGCCGAGGCAAACGTGCGCCGGCCGGGGACCTCGTTAAGAGGGACTTCTCGGCCACAGGAGTGGACAGGGTCTGGGCGGCGGACATCACCTGCGTTGCCACGAGAGAGGGTTTCTTGCACCTGGCCTTCATCCTCGACGTCCACTCCAGAAGGATCGTCGGGTGAGCGATGGAGAGCCATCTCAGGACCGAACTTGTTATCGATGCCCTGCAAATGGCTGTGTGGAGGAGGCAGCCCTCTCCGGGTCTGGTGCATCATTCCGCCCAGTACACTGCGCTCTCGTTCTCGGAGAGGCTCAGGGAAGTAGTAGGCATCACCCCGTCCATGGGAAGGACCGGGAGTGCCCTGGACAACGCCATGGCAGAGAGCTTCGTTTCCACCTTGAAAGCCGAGCTGGTGAGCAACCTTAAGTTCTCCAGCCGGCAGGCCGCAAAGACGGCCATATTCGAGTACCTGGAAACTGTCTATAACAGCCGCCGGCTGCACTCGGCTCTTGGCTACAGGAGCCCCGCCGCCTTCGAGGAAGATAGAGTGGAAGGAGCCAGGGTCGCGTAAGGTAAACGTGTCCGCTCTAGCGGGGAAGCCCACGTAGGAGAAGTCGGTGGTGCATGAGCTACAAATCTTGACACAAAGTCCAGACTCTTAGGGCATAGGGAGTGACAGTGTGACGAGCAATAGAGGTGCCCGAGCAGTGCTCGCGGGCGCGTACTCCACGAGCTGCGTTTCTGTCTGCTGGCCGAGTGCAATAATGAACAGCCGCCATGACGAGCGGTGAGAAGTGCTAAGCCTCGCTAGTAGATGGGACTTTGATCTTCCATGACGCAGAATGCCAGACGACTACGATCCATCATAGCCGACAATCACCAGATCGGCGGCCTGCTCGCGCAGCGGTATCAACGCCTGATACGCCGGGGAACGGTACCAGCCTCTCATGGCGTTCGCATCGGGGAACCGGATGACGACCGCGTCGTCATAGTCGTGCTCGCCGCTAAGGACTTCGACGCGCTTGCCGCGGAAGACTATTTCGGCGCCCCACTCGGATAGGGTGGCGGGCACATTGGCGCGATACTCGGCCCACTTTTCTTCGTCCTTGACTCTGATGTGGCCGATCGCGTAAGCTGCATTCTCTTCCATATTGCCTCCTGTATCGGTAAGGTTTAGAGGCGCAGGATCTTTCGCGCCTCGGCCGGTGTGGCCACGGGACGGCCGAGTGTCCGGGACATGTCGGCGACCATCTTTACCAGGTCGCTGTTACGCGGCGTCCCGAAACGTGAGTAGGGATAGTCGCCAAGCCCGATGCTCACGTGGCCGCCCAGCGTGATCGCCCAGGCGGCCAGCGCCATAGCGTCACCGTTTCGGCAGTGCACGGTCCAGGGGTCTCCCTCCGGGATCGCCTCCAGGAAAGTCTGAAGGTTGGCGGGCGTTGGCGGAGGACCCCCCGGCACCTCATCTCCCGTGAACCCGAGACACCAGAGGGTCGCCGGGTTGAGAAGCCCCATCTTCTGCAGGTTGCGCGCCGTGCGAACCGCGCCCGCGCCCCAGACGACCGTATAGACGTACAGGTCGTTCTCCTTCAGGACGCCCAGCAGCTCCTTGAGGTATGCGACCCTGTTGACGATGACCTGGTCGTCCGTCAGGAAGCGTTCGGCTTCCTGGTCCCAGATGTCCGCGCCGAAGGCGCCGAAGTCCACCGGCACCATGTCGATCCGCGTCTTCGGGTCCTCGTTGAGTTCCAGTATGTGGCGGACGCGTCCCTGAGCGTCGCCCTGGGTGGCGATAAAGCCGAGGGTCGGGTGCAATAGCAGGTCGTCCGTCTGCTCCCGGACCCCCTCGATCACCTCGCGGTACAGCGTTACGTCGTTCGCCCTCTCGCTACCGTCCGTATCCCGGGCGTGCCAGTGCAGTATCGAAGCGCCCGCTTCCCTGGCGCGCAGACCTTCCTCGACCACCTCCCGCGGACCGTAAGGCAGAGCCCGGTTGTCGCCCCGGTCCGCCGACTCGTTTACTCGAACCTCTATGATAAGAGGGGTCTGGTCGTCCACAGCCTACCTCCTTGTACGGGTCCTCAGACCGATCCGCCCGACGTGATCTTGGTCACGCTCTCCTTGATGTTTTCCGGCTCGAACACCTTCTTCCAGTCTGGCTGGAAGATGTCTTTCTTGGCCTCTTCGACGGCCATCTGCGCCCCGGCGGAGAGCGACCAGTCGAGCTCGTCGAAGAGGATGGCCAGCTCGACGTTGATGTGCCCCAGCACGAAGTCTCGGGCCGCCTCGAACGGGACCCCCCGTTCGGCGGCCTCATCCACCGCCTCCCGTATGACGGTCAGGCAGGTCGCCGTCACCGTCTCCGAAAGCACGGGTTCGAGGATCGCCATCTGCTCGACGGTGACACGGTGGGAGCGCAGTACGGGTCCCCACAGCTTGGTGGCGATCTTCTCGCCCCTGGCATAATCTTCCTCCGGCCCCTGCATGAGGGCGTTGACGAACGCCTGCTTGGCCTTCCCGCTTCCGAAGTAATCCCGCCGCGCTTCGGGATCGGTCTCGTCGTTGTAGATCGGCGGGTGGGCGGGGTGGGTTATGAAGTAGGAGATGTCTTCCCTCTCCGGCAACTCTCCGGCGTAGGCCGCGGCCGGGTCCAGGGTGACGACCATGGTCCCGCTCTTCAGGGACGGCACGATCTCCCTCGCCAGTGAGCCTACGACGGTATCGGGCACCGCGAAGATGACCACGTCCGCCTCCCCGACGGCCTCTTCCTGGGAGGTGGGATCGAATCCCTTCTCGCGCAACCGGGCTTGTCCGGCTTCACCCGCCTCCACGTAGAGCATCGTGTACTCGGGGTCGTCCTTGAGCGCGTTGGTTACACGGACACCCATACTGCCGGCCGCTCCGAAAAC
>DASSMB010000117.1:0-6721 GCA_035689095.1 Rubrobacteraceae bacterium
TCGCGGATCGTCCGGTGAGCCTAGCAACGGCGTGCGGGCGCGTCAAAGAGTGGCGCCGGGCGGAGCAGGTTTGTTACTCCATCGCCTCTTGTTCGAGGCGGCGGGCTTCGAGGAGCTTGCCGGAGAGGTAGAGGCTCAGGCCGAAGTAGTAGAGCAGATACAGGAGTGAGAAGCCCAGGATCAGGGGCTTCGGCTCCGGCATCTGGAAGAGTATGACGGCGTAGCTTATGAGCCAGAGCGTGGTGAGGAACAGCGAGAGCCTACGGAAGGCGACCGTGCGCGTCGGGTAGACGTACCGGATCGGGATGAAGACCAGGATGGAGCAGATGGCGAGCAGCCACGCCGCACCTACAGCGCTCACGTCGAAGACTATTATGTAGAAAGCGACGACGTTGAAGTAGCTGGGAAAGCCGAGAAAGTAGTGGTCGTCGGTCTTGGCGTCCACCCGGCAGAACTGGTAGCTCGAAGCCAGGAGCGGCAGCGCAGCGAAGATCAAACCAGCGTTGCCTTCCGGCAGGTATCCCTCGCTCCACAGCAGCGCCATCGGCGCGAAGACGTAGGTCATGTAGTCCACTATGTTATCCAGCATGGCGCCGTCGAAGAACGGGAGCGCCTCGCTCACCCGCATCTTGCGGGCCAGGAGACCGTCCGTGCTGTCTATGGCGAGAGCGGCCAACATTAGCCAGAGAGCCCGCACGGCCTCGCCCTGGAAAGCGGCCACCAGGATCAAGAGCGCCAGCACCGCGCCGCTCGCCGTGTAAAGATGCACCAGCGCAGCCTTGAGCCGGAACCACGACGGCGTGCTGTTGTCCTCTATTAAATTCTGGTCTTCGGTGCGGGGCTCGTCCATCCGGCTTTTATACCCTTGTCCTGGTATCCCATACGCTCGCGCTTATGATAACAGTATTGATCCTCATACAAGTAAGTTTTCTTCTTTCGTTTTCTTCCGCAGAGCAGCGTCCTGTCCGGTCCTCAGACCCCGGATGCGGTTTATGGCGGCGCAGCTCGTGAGGGTATCTTCAGAAAGCGCCGGGACCCCGCTACGCTACCATAGCGCTCCCACGCTGATCGAACCCTTCATCGTGCCGCGGACTCTACGCGAAGCGGTGGAACGCCTCGACGGCGCGGGCCACGCCGTCTTCGGCCCTTATCTTCTCTCCCAGCTCCCGCGCCCGCCTTCGCATCCCGGCATCCCCGGCCTGATGGATCGCCGCCGCGAGACGCTCCGCTGTGAGCCTGGCGCGCGGTATGGGCCGCGGCCCCACCCCCAGCCCCGCCACCCGCGCTCCCCAGAAGGACTGGTCAGCGAAGAACGGCACGACTATGGTGGGCACCCCGGCCCGCAGCGAGGCGGCGGTCGTCCCCGCGCCACCGTGATGGGCAGCGGCGGTCACGCGCGGAAAGAGCCAATCGTGAGGGACCTCGCTAACCTTGAACACCTCATCCGGCAGGTCGGCGTTCGCGATGCCGCCCCAGCCCGTAACGAGGACGCCCCGGCTGCCCGTACTCTTGAGGGCGCGAAGCACCGCTTCGGTCAACTCCTCGGCCCCGGCGCCGCTCATGCTGCCGAAGCCGACGCTTACCGGTGGCGGTCCGGAGTCCAGGAAGTCCGCCAGCCCGCCGGGCGGACGCCAGCCTTCGGGACGGTCCAGGAACCAGTATCCGGTCACGGGCAGGTGAGATCCCCAGTCCGGTGGCTGAGGCAGGACGTGCGGGCTCCAACCGTTTAGCGCGGGCTCCCGCAGGCGGCGCACCTCCCCGAAGGGTCCGTCGAGAGGGTAGGGAGAGAGGCCCGGTGTGGCTGCGAGGGCGCGGTTCACCGGCGCGCGCAGGAGCTGCCAGATGAGCTGCTGGGACGCGGTGTAGCTGAGGCGGTTGTAGAGCCTGCGTGGAAGACTCTCAGCGGCGGCGTCCAGGCGTCCGGAGGGGACGGGTACGAAGGAGCTTGGGAAGTAGCGCGAGGAGTTTATGAGCGGACCGTACATTGCGCCCACTCGCGGAAGCCCCAGGTCGCGGGCGATGCCGTATCCGAGGAAGCCTATGGAAGTGTAGATGATAGCCTCGGCGTCCCGGCAGGCTTCCAGGAACTGTTGCGTGTTCTCCTGCAGGATGGGACCCAGGATAGAGCGCGAGCGCCAGGCGAACTCCAGCAGGTTCGCGTCGCCCTTCGAGAGTTGCCGGCGGACGGCCTCCTGCGGATCGAGCGAGATGCGGTGGAAGTCCAGGCCGCGTTCCCGGATCAGACCCTCGAAAGTTCCCGGCGCGGCGAGACGGACCTCGTGCCCGGCGGCCTTCAGGCCCAGTCCGAGGGCCACATAGGGTTGCACGTCGCCGCGCGAGCCGCCGAGGGTCAGCATGATCCTCACCGTCCGGACTCCTCCGACTCAGGTGTTCCGGCTATTGCTTCAGCCTGTAGAGCGGCTTGTCCGGGCGGCCTTCCTCGCTCCTTACGACCTCTATCTTGCCCTCCGATTCGAGCGCGTCGAGGGCGTGCCGGATCTCGCGCTTGTCGTCGCCGAGTATCCTGTGCCAGTCGGTGGTTGAGTAGAGGACGCCCTTGGGGATGGCGGTGAGGACCTTGAGGATCTTCGCTTTCGTCTCCTCCACTAGTCGAGGCCCATCTTCGCCTTGGCTTCGTGCAGGGTAGCGTGGGCGACACCTCGGGCCTTCTCCGCGCCCAACGCCAGGATACTATCCAGCTCCTTCGGGTCGTCCAGCAACTCCAGCGCCCGCTCGCGGATGGGGGAGAGCCCCTCGACGACGACCTCGCCGAGGTCCTTCTTGAAGTCTCCGTAGCCCTTGCCCTGGTAATCCGCTTCTATCTCTTCGACGGGCTTGCCGGTCATGGCGGAGTAGATGTCGAGGAGGTTGGTGATGGCGGGCTTGTCGGGGGAGGCTGTGACCTCCGATCCGGAGTCGGTCTTGGCGCGACGGATCTTCTTCCGCACGGTGTCCGGGTCGTCGAGGAGCGCGATGTAGCTGGAGGGCGCGGGCGAGCTCTTGCTCATCTTCTTCTTCGGGTCGTCGAGCGCCATGATGCGCGCCCCGGTCTTGAGGATCATGGGCTCCGGCACCACGAAGGTCTCCCCGTATGTGCCGTTGAAACGCCGCGCCAGGACGCGGGATAGCTCCAGGTGCTGGCGCTGGTCCTCGCCGACGGGGACGCGGTGCGCGTTGTAGAGCAGGATGTCGGCGGCCTGAAGCACCGGATAGTCGTAGAGCCCGACGCTCGCGGCCTCCGCGCCGCCCTTCTGGGCCTTGTCCTTGAACTGCGTCATCCGCGACAGCTCCCCGACCTTCGCCACGCAGTTCAGGAGCCAGCAGAGTTCGGCGTGCTCCGAGACGTGGCTCTGACGGAAGATCACGGAGCGCGCGGGGTCCAGCCCGACGCCCAGGAAGATCGCCGCCAGCTCCCTTATATTCGACCGCAACGCCTTCGGATCCTGCGGCAGCGTGAGCGCGTGCAGGTCAACGAGGCAGAAGTAGTTCTCGTAGTCGTCCTGCAACGCCACCCAGTTCTTCAAGGCCCCGAGATACGTCCCGAGATGCGAGGTCCCGCTCGGCTGTATACCGCTGAATACTCTCTGTCTCTTCTCCATGCCGCGTATTCTAGCGGAAGCGGCTTCAATGACGAGCCGCTATGCGTCGCCTGATGTATCCTTCCGAGATCCACGACGAGAGAGGGCCGAATGCGCGAGGATGCACCGAATGCCTGAGCTGGTCCTCGGCCCGCTCCTGCGCCACGCCGGGTCCACGGACGCCACGATCTGGGTCGAGACGGACGCCGCGTGCGAAGTAGAGGTGCTCGGCTGTAAGTCGCGCACGTTCCGGGTGGGGGAGCATCATTACGCCCTCGTCCACGTCACGGGGCTGGAGCCCGGCGGCTCCCACGAGTACGAGGTCCGGCTGGATGGCGAGAAAGTGTGGCCGGAGGAGGGTTCGGGGTTCCCGCCGCCCGTGATCCGACCGATGAGCGGCGGCGAGGCAGTGAAGATCGTCTTCGGCTCGTGCCGCATCGCCGCCCCCCACGAGCCGCCCTACACCCTGAGCAGCGACGAGGACGAGCGGGGCCTCGGGGTGGATGCGCTGTACGCGATGGCGATGAGGCTACGGGATAAGCCGTCCGACGAGTTGCCGCACGCGCTGGTGCTTCTGGGGGATCAGATCTACGCCCACAAACCGCCCTTCGACACGCTGGACTTCATCCGCTCCCGCCGCAGCACGGAGCAGGCGCCCGGCGAAGGCGTCGCGGACTTCGAGGAGTACGCGCGTATCTACTGTGACTCATGGGGCGACCCGGCGATCCGGTGGTTACTCTCCACCGTCCCGTCCGCCATGATCTTCGACGACCACGAGGTCGGCGACGACTGGAACATCTCCGAAGCCTGGGTTGAGGAGATGCGCCAGGAGCCCTGGTGGAACGACCAGATAGTCGGCGGCTACGCTTCGTACTGGATCTACCAGCACATCGGCAACCTACCGCCCGGGGAGCTGGAGCGCGACGACCTCTACAACGAGGTGCGAAACGCCGACGACGCCTGGCCCATCCTCCAGGACTTCGCCTACCGTACCCACCGCGGACCCAACGGGACCCGCTGGAGCTACCACCGGGACTTCGGCAACTCCCGTCTCCTCATGATCGACTCCCGCGGCGGACGAATCCTCGAAGAAGAGCGCCGCTCGATGGTAGACGCGGAGGAGTGGGCCTGGATCCAGGCCACAGCCACCGGCGGCTTCGACCACCTCCTGCTCGGGACCTCCATCCCGCTGCTGCTCGGCCCCGGTATGCACTACCTCCAGAGCTGGAACGAGAGACTCTGCTACGGCGCCTGGGGAGTGCGAGCAGCCCGGTGGTCCGAGGGACTGCGCCGTTCCCAGGACCTCGACCACTGGTCCTCCTTCCACGACTCCTTCGCCGCGATGGTGGACTTGATCCAATCCATCGCCAACGGCAGGAGAGGCGCGCCACCCTCCACCGTCCTCGTACTCTCCGGCGATGTCCACCACGGCTACCTGGCCGAGGCCGCGTTCGACGGCGGAACAGAGAGCCGCGTCTACCAGGCGGTAGCCTCGCCCCTGCGAAACTCGCTCCCCGGAAAGAAGTCCCGACTGCAAGCCAACGCCTGGAAGAAGCCCGCCGCACTTGCCGGACGCCTGCTCGCCCGGCTTGCCGGCGTCGAAGAGGAGCCTCTAACCTGGAGCCTAACCCATGAGGCCGCCTTCTTCGACAACCAGGTAGCCACCCTCTCTCTTGACGGCCGTCACGCCTCCATAACCTTCGAGAAGGCCGTCCTCGCCGGGCCGGACGAGCCGGGCCTGGAGAAGCTCTACTCCTGCCGACTCGCGTAGAAGAGCCGGGGCTTTCACACCCCGGCTAAAGTCCTGCCGATAAACTCTCAGTGGGTGGGCGAGATGCGGCGTCCGCTGACTTCGGGGGCGAATCCCAGGTAGGCTGCGGCCGCGCCGACGACCAGGTGCAGCAGGTTGTCCGCCAGGTTTACGGCGAAGATACCGAGCAACTTCTCGCCGAATATGAAGGCGGGGATGAACCCGAGGATACCCACAAGCAGATAGACGACACCCAGCACCTGGCAGTACAGCTTCGCCTGATACCAGTAGTAGGCGGCGATGCCCAGAGCGCCGACGAGCAGGTGGATCACGTTGTGCATGGCGTCCACGGCGAAGATGCCCAGCAAATACTCGCCGCCACCAGTCGTCAGGCCGGGGATGAACCCGAGGATACCTACCACCAGAAACACGATACCGATCACGAGAGAGAAGGTGCGAGTCATGGGACCTCCTTTAGAGACTCGACCGTATACGCACGAAGCCCTGAACATCTAACTACCCGACCCCGCTAGACACCTCCTCCGCAGAGAGAGCATCCCTTGGAAGACATAAAAGGACGGACCGGGATACGCGCATCAGCCCGCCGCGCTCCGGCATGAGCCGAATAAAGAAACATTCCGGCTTTCACCCGACACACTCGAAGACGTTCCTGAAAAACCCTTGCACGCTTCACGATCCGCACCTCTACCCGTCTCCCCAAGATATATCTTCTTCCAGTAACGTTGGTGAACCGCGCGTTAAGAACTTCGTCGCAAAAGTTATTTATTTGTGGAGGTTGGGTCCCGACCTTCTTGAAGCAATAGGTCAGGGAGCCAGAGACTGCTCTATCTCCCGCGCCGCCGCCACAACGTGCTCCGCCAGTCGCTCTCCGGGATGATCTCCTAAGCGCGAGATCGGACCGCTCGCGCTGATGGCCGCCCGCGCCTTTCCGTCCGGCCCGAAGACCGGCGCGCTGACGCTCGCGACCCCCGTCTCCCGCTCCGCAACGCTCTCGGTCCAGCCCCGCTCTCTGGTCTCTTCGAGGTCCCGCGCCGTGTGGAACCTTTCCCCGTCCCCGGCCCACGCGAGGAGCACCCTGCCTCCAGAACCACGACCGAGCGGCAACACCGCGCCCACGGGCACCGCGTCCCGCAAGCCGCCGCCCGTCCGCTCGACGGCGGCGACGCACACGCGATTGTCGCCTTCCCGCACGTAGAGCTGCGTGCTCTCTCCGGTCGCATCCCTCAGGGCGGCCAACACGGGCCGGGACGACTCTATGAGGTCCCGCCCCACGGCCTTGCTGCCCCAGCCGATCAAACGCAGACCCAGCGCGTACCGCCCATCCTCCCGCGCCACGAGCCGATGCGCCTCCAGCGCCGACAACAACCTGTAC
>DASSMB010000118.1:0-5560 GCA_035689095.1 Rubrobacteraceae bacterium
GCGTCAACCTCCGGCCGCCCCTTCAGGTACTCGACCGCCTCAAGCGTGTCTATCGCGAACCGGAGACGGCCTTGCGGGCTCATGGCGGTGGCGAGCATCTTGACGGCGTCCCGCTCCTCCTGCGGTTTGTCCGCCAGGGCGCTCTCCAGCTTCTCCGGGTCTCGCTGCACCTCCTGCGAGGCGCTCCTGAGGAACGCCATCCCCGCCGCGACGCGCTCCGCGGACATTACCTCCCGCCACTCCCCGGTGTACAGGTCCGGGGCGATAGCCGCGTATCCTTCCGCGGCGAAACGCCGCGTCACGTCCTCTATGTGCTCCTCAAGTCCCCATATCTCCTGGATGACCACGACGCCGGGTAACCTTTCTCCGCCTTCCGGCAGCGCCATGTAGCCGTCCAAATCCCGGTCCCGGCCCTCGAACGTTATATGCGACTCCATCTCAGGCTCCTCCCGTTCAACCGCCAAGCTCTTGCAGCCGCCGCTCGCACAGCGCGATATCCCGGCGCAGGTCCTCGCGCAGCGTCTCGGCCCGTTTGAGGTCTTCGCGCATCTGACGGATGCGTCCTTCCGCCTCCCGCTCCTGCTCCTTGAGGTGGCGGCGCACCGTCTTCAGGACGGTGACTTTATCCGCCTCCTGCGCCGTGTCTCTCACGGCCAGTATCTCCCGGATCGCCGCCAGCGAGTAGCCCATCCCTTTCATCCTCAGGATGCGCTCCAGGCGCTCCACCTCCCGCTCCCCGTAGAGCCGGAAGCCCCCCTGCGAGCGCGCGGGCTCGACCAGGCCGATCTCCTCGTAGTACTTGATCGTCCGCGGGCTCACCCCCAGCCGCTCCGCCACCTCCCCGACCCGTCTCAACTCTTTTGTGGCGCTCATGAATATCCCTCATTCCCGAAGCTCGTAATAACCCTCCCATCAATATATTTTCGCACGGTGAATCGTCTCACTCATCAAACTGTACGTAGACGTACAGGTATATTATTATATCCGGATCTACGAAGCGCTATTTGAGAAATCGGGAGGGTCCTATTGCAAGAGGCCGTCAGGGAGCGGAAGAGAGGTTCGCGGCTGCATCTGGAGTACAAGTGGAGCGCGCTGTCGTGTACCAGCCTGGGAGCTTTGATCGCCACGATAAACGGCGGCACGCTCATCATCGCGCTGCCGGAGCTTGCGAAGGAGCTGCACGCGCCGCTCTTCAGCCTGGTGTGGGTGATCCTGGGTTACATGCTCGCGCAGACGGCGCTGGTATTGATGGTCGGGCGGTTCGCGGACATGATCGGGCGTAAAAAGCTCTACGTCGGAGGTTTCGCCCTGTTCACGCTCGTCAGCCTGATCGCCGGTTTCTCGACGACCGTGGGACAACTCATTGTGGCCCGGGTCTTCATGGGGGCGGCGGGCGCCTTCATGATGGCGAACAGCGGCGTCATCGTCACCGACGCTTTTCCGCGTAAGGAACTGGGCCAGGCGCTCGGCGTCAACCAGATGGTCGCCGCCGTAGGCTCAATACTAGGCCCGGTAGTTGGCGGCTGGCTCACGACCTACTCCTGGCAGTGGGTCTTCTGGTTCAACGTGCCGCTTGGCATCATCGGGACTCTCTGGGCGGCCTGGAACCTGCGCGAGCTGGTGGACGTCGAGAGGGGACAGAGGCTGGACATCCCCGGCAACGTCTCCTTCCTCGTCGGGTTCACGGCGCTCCTGATCGGGCTCACTCAGGGCGGCATAAAGGGTTGGGGCTCCGATATCGTCGTGGCGAGCCTCGCTACTGCCGCCGTGCTGATCCCCGCCTTCATCCTCATCGAACTGAAGAGCAAGGAGCCGCTCCTCAACCTGAGGATGTTCCGCAGCAGGGTCTTCGCCTTCGGCAACATCAGCGCCCTCCTGAACGCGCTCGCTCGGATGGCCGTCACCTTCCTCTTCGTCTTCTACTTCATTGGGGCGCGGGGCTACGACCACCTGACGACCGGCTTCCTTTTGACGCCACTCGCGGGCGCGATGTTCGTCTTCGCGCCGCTCGCCGGACGGCTGGCCGACAGGCTCCCCGCCCGCGTCCTCAGTTCCGCGGGTATGCTCATCACCGCCGCCGGTCTGGTCGGGATGACTACCATTGGCGTCCATACGTCTTACTGGGAGATAGCCCTCTGGATGGTCGTGGTCGGGGCGGGTTCCGGCATCTTCAACTCGCCGAACACGCGGGCCATAATGGGCTCGGTCGGCCCGGAGAAGCGGGGCGTCGCCAGCGGCACGCGCACCCTCGTCGTCAACGTCGGGGCGGTGCTCTCCATAGCCTTCGCCATAGCGATGGTGACGAGCGCCATGCCCGTGAGCGCGATGGTCAGGATCTTCTCCGGCGTCTCCCACGGCCTCTCCGCGTCCGCTGCCGCACCCTTCATCTCCGGCCTGCACGCCGCTCTGCTCGTGATGGCGGGCGCGAGCATCGTCGGGTTCTTCTTCTCCGCCCTGCGGGGCAGCGAGCGCGACGCCCGGGCAATGCGGGAGAGCGGCATCTAGCCCCGTTAACCAATCGAAAAAGGAGCTTAATCCAAGTTGGAGTCTACGTCGGGAACTGATAGAAGCATGGGCCTGGAAGAGAGGCCGGAGAACGCGGGGAGCGTCTGGCGGCAGCCGAAGGCCGTCTGGGCGGTGGCTTTCGCCTGCGTGGTGGCGTTCATGGGTCTGGGTCTGGTGGACCCGATCCTGCCGGCCATCGCCCGCCAGCTCCGCGCCACCCAGAGCCAGGTTGAACTGGTGTTCACGAGCTACTTCCTGGTTACGGGGCTTGCGATGGTCATTACCGGCGCCGTCTCCAGCCGGCTGGGGCACAAGCGCACCCTGCTCATCGGGCTCGCGCTCATCGTCCTCTTCAGCGCGCTGGCCGGGGCCTCCGGTGGGATCTCCGGCATCGTCGGCTTCCGGGCCGGATGGGGTCTCGGTAACGCTCTGTTCATAGCGACCGCACTCGCCGTGATCGTCGAGGTCTCCAACGCCGGGACGGAGCAGGCGGTTATCCTGTACGAGGCGGCGCTGGGGCTCGGCATCTCCGTCGGGCCGTTGCTCGGCGGTCTGCTCGGCGGGATAAGCTGGCGCGGACCGTTCTACGGCGTCGCCGTGCTCATGACTATAGGCTTCATCGCCATCTCTGTTCTGCTGCCTTCGATCCCCACTCACGAGCGCAAGAGTTCCGTACTCGATCCGATCCGGGCGCTCGGTCATCGCGGGCTCCTCACCCTCGGGCTGACCGCCCTCTGCTACAACTTCGGCTTCTTCACCATGCTGGCCTACACCCCCTTCCCGCTGCGGCTCGACGCCCACGGCCTCGGGATGGTCTTCTTCGGATGGGGAGTCATGCTCGCCATCACATCGGTGTTTTTTGCGCCGAGGCTCCAGGCCCGCTTCGGGACGCTTCCGGTGATGTACACGATGCTCTTCCTGATAGCTCTGGACCTGGCCGTGATGGGGCTCGGGATCTCCTCCCGCATCGTCCTCATACTGGCGGTCATCATCGGCGGGGCGTTCCTCGGGGTGAACAACACCCTCATAACCACCGCCGTCATGCAGGCCTCGCCCGTGGAGCGCCCGGTCGCCTCCGCCGCCTACAGCTTCATCCGGTTCGTGGGAGGCGCGGCCGCCCCTTTCCTCGCTGGCATTCTGGCGGAGCAATTCACCCCAGGCATCCCGTTCTACGTCGGGGCAATTGCCTGCGTGATCAGCATCTTCGTCCTGATGTCTGGACGGGCATATCTGAAGATGGTGTAGCGAAGGCCGGGAACTTCTACTACCCGGAGCTTCCGTACCCGCCGCCGCCCGGCGTCTCGACCGTCACCACGTCGCCGGACTCCAACTCACGGCTGACCTTCGCCGGCAGCTCATCGCCGTTCAGCAGGTTCCTGCCGACTTCTCCAGGCTCGCCGCCCTCGATGCCGCGCGGAGGATGGCGGCGGCGATCCGTCAGGAGCGAGAGGCTCGCCGGTTGGAGCACCTTCACGGAGCGGACGATGCCGTCGCCGCCCCGGTGCTTCCCCTCGCCGCCGGAGCCGTATCGCAACTCGTAGCGTTCGACGCGCATCGGGTACTCCAGCTCGAATGCCTCGATAGGGGTGTTGAGCGTGTTGCTCATCCCGACATGGACGCCGGAGGGACCGGGGCCTTTCGCGCTCGCGCCCTGGCCGCCGCCGATGGTTTCGTAGTACGTCCATCCCCTGCCGCCGATGATCGTGTTATTCATCGTGCCCTGGCCCTGGGCCGGTATCTCCTCCGGCGCGAAACCGGAGAGCGCGGCCAGCACCGTATCCGCGATGCGGTTGCTCGTCTCGACGTTCCCGGCGACGACCGCCGCCGGATACGCGGCGTTCACCAGGCTGTCCTCCGGCGCTTTTATCTCCAGAGGCGCGTAGGTGCCCGCGTTGGCCGGCACGTCCTTCGGCAGCAGCACGCGCAGGGCGAAGTAGCACGAAGAGCGCGTGACCGGCAGCGGACAGTTCACGTTGCCGCGCACGGTGTCTGCGGTGCCGGAGAAGTCTATCGTCATGGAGTCGCCGTCTATGGTGACGGTCGCCTGTATTTTGATGTCCTCGTCCGTGGTGCCGTCGCCCTCCAGGAAGTCTTCGGCGAAGTATTCGCCGTCGGGAAGCTCGCGGATGGCCTCGCGGGTTCGCTTCTCGGTGTAGGAGATCACCTCGTCGAAGGCGGTGAGGATGGTCTCCTTGCCGCGGCGTTCGATCAGCTCTCCGACCCGCTCCTCGGCGATGCGGTTCGCGGCAATCTGGGCCCGCAGGTCGCCCCGCCGCAGGTCCGGAGTGCGGACGTTGGCGAGCAGGAGGTTGAGCACGTCCTCCACGTACTCGCCGCCGCGGACCAGCCGCACCGGCGGGATGATGATGCCCTCCTGATAGATCTCCCGCGAGTCCGAAGGCATGGAGCCGGGACGCATCCCGCCCACGTCCGAATGGTGCGCCCGCGTCACGGCGTAGCCGATAACCTCGCCCATGAGGGCGACCGGCGAGACGAGCGTTATGTCCGGCAGGTGCGTGCCGCCGGAATACGGGTCGTTGATCGCGAACACGTCGCCCGGCTCCGCGTCGCGCTCCATGATGGCCTTCACCGCCTCCGGCATCGCGCCGAGATGTACCGGGATGTGCTCGGCCTGGGCGACCATCCGCCCCTGCGCGTCGAAGAGGGCCGTCGAGCAGTCGCGGCGCTCCTTGATGTTCGAGGAGTAGGCGCCCCGGATCAGGACCGCTCCCATCTCCTCCGCTACCCCTGCCAAGGCGCTCGCCAGCACCGAGAGCGTTACCGGATCGAGCTTGCCGTTACTCATCGCCCTTCTCCAAGACGAGCGTGCCAACCTCGTCCACAGTACCCCGCCAGCCGGGACGCACCACGCACGTCGCCTCCCGGAACTCGACTATCGCCGGACCCTCGACCTCCGAACCCCGGCCCAACGTCTCGCGGTCCAGCACCGGGACCTCCCTCCATTCACCATCGAAGTTCGCCTCCCGGCGCTCCGTCTCGGCGACACCCCGTGGCTCCGGCTCGTCCAGGTCCGGCTTCTCCACCGGAACGGTCG
>DASSMB010000119.1:0-10009 GCA_035689095.1 Rubrobacteraceae bacterium
GCGGACGTGGGGACCCAGTACCGCTCGGCGGTCTTCTACCACTCCGGCGAGCAGAAGCAGATCGCGGAAGAGGTCATCTCTTCCCTCGAAACCGAGGGTGTCTGGGACAACCCCATCGTGACGGAGGTCGCGCCGTTCGAGGAGTTCTACGTGGCGGAGGACTACCATCAGGAGTACTTCCGCAACAACGGGTTCCAGCCGTACTGCCAGGTCATCATCGCCCCGAAGGTCGCCAAGTTCCGCAAGCAGTACCTGGAGAAGCTCAAGGCGTAGCTCTGGCCGCGCTACGCCTTTAAGACGCAAAAGATCCCTCATTTGGGGGATGTCGGGAGCCTTCGCCGGATGGATAATCACTACAGCTAAGAGTTACGGTGAAGGGATGCGAGATGACATTCTCGTGTGGTGGATCGGAGGTCCCCGATGCTGGTTAGGATGAGGAGGCCGGTCGGGACGCTGTTCGAGTCAGTGTGGGAGAGGTTCGGGAGCGGGGGTGAGGCCGAGCGAATGGCTCACGCCCGAGCCCTGATCTCGTCCGGCGAATACGCGCCCGCGCTGAACATCCTGGCGCGGCTCCTGAACGCGGCGGAATCTAGCGGCAAGATGCCCGTCGTGGTCGAGGTACTCGCCGTCCGGGCGCTGCTCCTGCGCGACTTGAGTGAACATGAGGACGCGATGAGCGCCATAGCGCGGGCGCTCTCGTTCGGCGAACGCGAGGGCTACGTCAATGTCTTCGTGAGAGAAGGCGCGCCGATGGCGGCGCTGCTCTACGACTTCCTGAGAGACCAGAGAGAGGGACGCATCGAGGACTCGCCGCGCGTCCCGCCGGAGTATGTGGGTATGCTCCTCGCCATGCTCAGGGTGCGCGCCGCGCTCCCGGACGAGGCCCTGGTTTGAAAGTCATCTGCCTCGGCTCACGGGCGAGGCGTCAGTTGGAGCTTAGACCGCCGAGGCCGAAGAGGTCGTCCTCCTGGCTCTGCTCCAGGGCTTCTATCAGCTCTTCGAGGCCGCCCATCCGCACGGTCATGCCGCTGCCGGTCACGGGCGGCGGGTTGAGGGCAATGTAGCCGACCGCGCCCCGGCAGGTTTCGAGGACGGTGAGCAGGCCCATGCCGGAGACCTCTATGGGTTTCCAGCCGGTACCGAAGTCTACGGACTCAAGGAAAGCCTCGGCCTTATAGTTAGAGTCGAAGAGGGGGAGAGCGGGACGGTCGTCCACGGAGATCATGAGCGGTTCCGCGCCGGGTTGGGCCTCCTGGAAGAGGAGCACGTAGGGCGGCCGGGGCATCTCGTTCTGGGCCATGATCAGGCCGGGCGGGGAGCCATCGTTACGAGCAGGACGAGTTCCTCTACACTCTCGTTCCGGACGCCGTGCGGCTCACCGGCGCGGGCGATCACGGCGTTGCCCTCTCCGAGGTCCCGCTCCTCCTCGCCG
Source organism: Rubrobacteraceae bacterium (assembly GCA_035689095.1). Lineage (GTDB taxonomy): Bacteria > Actinomycetota > Rubrobacteria > Rubrobacterales > Rubrobacteraceae > JACDDK01. The sequence continues at coordinate 1,433 of DASSMB010000119.1, forward strand.
ACGGTGAAGCGGCCGGTGCCCCGGAGGACGTAGTAGACCTTGTCCGACCCCTCGTGAGCGTGGACCTTCTGGTACTGGCCGGGCAGCAGGCAGTAGGTATCGTAGAACAGGTGCGGGGAGTCGAAGACGGCGTTCTTCTTCATCTTCTCCTCGGAGAAGGAGATCGTCTCTTCGATGGCCCTGGTGTTCAAAAATTCCCTCCTTGTGGACCTTTACGCCAGTACTCTTCTATACCCGGAACTCTTTCGGGAAGCTCGTCAGGTTGCGGCAGCCGTCCTCGGTGACGACCACGAGGTCTTCGATGCGGACGCCGCCTATCTTCGGGTCGTAGACGCCGGGCTCCACGGAGATCACGTCGCCGGGGATAAGCTCCTCGTCGGCCAGCGAGACGCGAGGGGCCTCGTGGATCTCCAGCCCGACCCCGTGCCCGGTGCCGTGGAAGAAGCCTTCCGTGAGCGGCTCGCCCGGCTTCTGGTCGTGGACGTTGGTCTTGTAGCCCGCGCCGTGCAGTATCTCCGCGACCTTGCGGTGTACGTCCCGGCCGTTGACGCCGGCCCGGATCATGCCGAGGGCGGCTTCCTGGCTCTCCAGCACGGCGTCGTACATAGCTTGCAGACCCTCGTTCGGATCGCCCTTGACGAAGGTGCGGGTCATGTCCGAGTAGTAGCGGGTCGAGAGGTCCATGGGGAAGATGTCCACGATGACCGACTCTCCGGCCTTGAGGGGGCCGTGGCCGCGCTCGTGCGGGTCGGCGGCCTGCGGGCCTCCGGCGGTTATGGTGCCGTCGGCGGCGCACCCGCGCCGGAGTAGCTCCACGTCCACCTCGGAGCGCAGGACCTCGCTCGTCAGGGGCTCGCCGCGCCAGTTCAGGGTCCCGTCATCCTCGATCTCCGCCCCTCTCAGTACTTCGACGGCGCGGGCGCAGGCGGCTTCGACGGCACTCTGAGTCTTCTCGATGTGGGAGATCTCGGCCTCCGTCTTGGCGCGGCGGAGGCCGGTGAAGAGCTTGCCGTCGGGGATGACGGTCAGGCCGCGGGCGCGCAGCTCGTCCGCGTAGATCACGCCGAGGTCCGGCGGCACGGAGACGACGTTGGCCCCGAGCTTCGTCAGTAGCTCCGCCGAGGCGGCGGCGAGGGCTTTGGCGCCGCTCCCTAGCTCGCGGGCGAGGCGGTTGACCTCCAGCTCGTCGAAGGAGAGCAGCTCGTCCGCGGGAGCCTGCTTCGCGGCGCGCCCGTACTCCAGGGAGGAGACGGCCAGGTACTTCCGGCCTTTCGCCAGCGCGCAGATCACCGGGTCCGGCGCCAAAAACCCGGAGAGATGGTAGGCCGCGGCGTCGTGCTGCGGGGTGCCGATGATCAGTAAGTTCCGTGAATCCGAAGTCTCCATTCGTTCTCCTCTCACGTCTCAGATGCCGTCGGAATCCCAGTCTACTACCGACGGCTGTGCGCCGTGGATACTCCTATATAATCGGGACGATGACCGAGAAGAGGGACATGCGGGCGCGGGTGGAGGAGGCGCTGGACAAGGTGCGTCCGGCGCTGCGGGCCGACGGCGGGGACGCCCGCGTCGTCGAGTGCGACGAGAAGAGCGGCTCCGTCAGCATAGAGATGCTCGGGGCGTGCAGCGGGTGCCCGCTCTCGCAGTTGGATTTCGTCTACGCTATCGAGACCCTGATCCGGCGCGAAGTCCCGGACGTGCGGGAGATCCTGGCGGTCTAGCCTACTGCTGCTCCTGATGGGTGGCGCGCAGGGCGCTCTGAGGTAGGGCCTCGCGGGTCGCGGTGAGGGCGTCGGTGGCCCTCTTGCGAGCGCGACGGAGGACCAGGCGGCGCAGGAATCCGGCGTTCGGGAGTTCTTCATTCGTCAGGTGGGTCAGAGAGATCATGTCGTTCACGCACGCCCGGTAGCCGAGGGCGCACATCTCAATGCGGATCTCGGACGGAGACTCGGTGAGGGTCCGCCGGATCTCGGCCGTCCGCTCCACGATGAGCCGGGACAGTTCTTCGGGAGTGTTTCTATCTTTTTCGGCGCCGGGTTCGCGCGCGGGCGTATGGCGCGTGATCTCATCTGGCGAGAGGCGGCGCATCCTGAACGAAGCGCTGTTCCTGAGACGATGAACCACGTAGGCTCCCACGAGCGTGAGCGGTAGGACGGCGAAGAATATCCACACTGGAACTCCTGGCGCGACGAACGGCAGCAGGGCCAGGAAAATAATCTCGGCCAACAGTATCAGCGCCACATACAGCCTAAACATCCCTACCGTGCCTCTCGTTACTCCTCCGGGGGGACTAAGTCTAAGTTTTGGAGAAAGATTTCGCAAGCGCTTTTTACCCGCCCGCTATAATCTTCAACATGCAGACTACCACCTCCCCGGAGTTTACCCTGGACCGTCCTCTCGCGAGCGCGGCAGATGTCCTGCGCGGCATCTTCCTGGCCCCGCGCTCTTTCTTCCTGGCCTTCCCGGAGAACGGCCCGCTCAGGGAGCCGGTGATATTCGTCGTCCTCGTGACCGCCATGACGGCCGTCCTGCGGCTCGCTTTGCAGCTCCTGTTTGGCTCGAACGACGCGGCCTCCGCCGGGATCTCGGTAGTCGAGGCCCTGGCGTTCGTCGCGCTCTCGCCCGCGATACTCGCCGCGCTGGCGGGGGCTTACTGGCTCTCCGTCCGCACCTTCGTCGGGGAGGCCGGCACGTACCGGACCGTCTACCGGATGCTCGCCTACGCCTACGGCGCGATGGTGTTGTTCTGGGTCCCGGTCGCGGGGGCGTTCGCGTTCACGTACTTCGCGCTGGTGCTGATGGTACTCGCGATCCGGTACGTCTACCGCGTCTCGCTGATGACCGCGATCATCACGGCGCTGGTTGCCTACGTGCCGGCGGCGACGGCCTTCATCTTCCTCCAGTTCGCCATCACTAGCCTGGCCTTCGGCTGACCTTCCGCGTCAGCGCGGCGTGCTCGCGTAGGTCCCGTTCGGCCCGCTTGCGGACCTCGCCGGCCATATTGTCAATCCGGCGGCCGTGGCGTTTCCTCAACAGGGCGCGCGAGATCTCCAGGTACGCCCGCCGCGTCGCCAGCTCCATCGGGACGGTCATCTCCCTCGGGAAAACCCTGTAGGCCCGGTCCTCTCGCAGACCCAGCGCGGGCTGCTCCTGCCCGGCCTCGCGGCGCGCGGAGATCCTGCGCTCCCACCGCTCTCGCAACCCGCGCATCTCCTCCGTGTCGGGCAAAACACTCAATGGACCCGACTCGAACGGGTCCTCCGGCGTGAACCCGAACGACTCCTCGAAGAGCCGCGCCGATCCTCGAGCGCCCCGCGCGTGCAGGAACTCGTACTCCGAACGCAGCAGGATGAGCTGCGGGTCGTAGTAGGCGGAGAGGCCGTCCCTGGCTGGCCGCTCCGCGTCGTGCCCCAGCGCGGCGAGCCTCCGGCGTAGATCGTCCCGTTCCCTCAAGAACACCAGCCGCCGCCACAGTAACGAGCCGCCGCCGGTCATCACGCCGGCCGCGACCGGCAGCGCCCCGGCCCACGGCCCCGCCCACGCCGTCCCGAAGACCGGCGCCGAGAGCAGCACCAGCGCCCCGACGGCGCAGGCGAGGGCGAAACCCCGCTGGGACGCCCGTCGAGCCTCCTCCCCAGCCCGCGCGTGAAGCATCCCCAGCTCGTGCCAGAGGCTCGTCGCGTCGCTGGAGTAGGCGTCAAGTGTGCGCGGCGGTTGCACGTGCTAGATTCTACAGGTGTCCACCAGGTTCCCCCGACAGGCCGACAGAGAGAAGCTGGCCCGCCGCCTGACGAACCTGCTAAACCCCTTCTTTATCTTCACCGCGCTCTACGTCCTGGTTGCCCTGGCGCACAGCGGCCCCCGCGGGCTGGTTTACGTGGTCCCCGAACTGCTCGCGGCGGGGCTGGTGGCCGGGTACGTGCTGCTCATGCGACGGCGGTCGCGCGTCTCGGACTTCTGGATCTCCACCCGCGCCGAACGCATCATCCCCGCCATCGTCCTCCTCGCCGCCTTCGCCGGGCTACTGATCACGCTCTACCTGCTCGCCGCCCCCGGACCCCTCATCCTCACGACGCTCTCGATGGGCCTCGCCGCGGCCTCCGTCGCCGCGCTTACCCTCTTCTGGAAAGCCAGCGCCCACACCGCCGTCGCCGGACACGCCGCCGTCGCGGGCGTACTGCTGCTCGGCGCGGTCGGATCGGTGTTCGTTCTCGTGTTGCCACTCGTAGTCTGGGCCAGAGTTTCACCCGGCGCGCACACGCTTTCGCAGACGCTCGCCGGAGCCGGTATCGGGGCGGTCTTTGCGTTGCTCTTTCTGACATAGAGAAAGCCCGCCGTGGCCGGAGCCGGAGCGGGCTTTACTGGAGTGACCCCACCGGGGTTCGAACCCGGGTTTTCGCCGTGAGAGGGCGATGTCCTAGGCCACTAGACGATGGGGCCTTCGAGCGGTGAGAGTTTAAACGATGCTCCGGGGTTCGTCAAAGGAAATCGGGCGGGCTCTAAACCGGCAGCTTCCGCAGCTCCTCGACCGCCTTCTCGGCGCGTAGCAAACAACGCTCGCGGCCGAGGAGCAACATGGTCTCGAAGAGGCCGGCGCTCACGGTGCGGCCGGTTACGGCATAGCGCAGAGGATGTATGAGGTGCCGGGCGCCCTTCTCTTTCTCGGCGGCGAGGCCGCGAACGCACTCCTCTATCGCTTCTTCCGTCCATTCTGGGAGAGTCTTGAGGCGCTCGACGAGTTCCGGGAAGTTCTCGCGGACGAACTCCTTGCCGAACTGCTTCTCGAACTCGGCTGGGTCGTAGGCTATCTCGTTGCCGTAGAAGTAGGCGACCGAATCCGGGATCTCGGTGGTGAGGGCGATGCGCTCCTTGAGCAACTCCATTATCCGCGTGAGTCGCGGCATGTCTCGCTGTAGCTCTTCCTCGCTCGTCACGCCGCTCTCGGCAAGCATCGGGGCGGCGAGCATGGCAAGCTCTTCCGGACTGTTGCGGCGGAGGTAGACGGCGTTTATGGAGCGGAGTTTAGTTTCGTCGAAGACCGCCGGGTTGCCGCTGACCTTCTCTATGCGGAAGCGTTCCGCGAGCTCCTCGGGGCTGAAGATCTCCTCGTCCGCCGCGTAGCCCGCGCCGAGGAGCGCCAGGTAGTTGAAGAGCGCCTCCGGCAAATATCCCTGCGCCGCGAAGTCCTCGACGCTCGCCGCGCCGTGGCGCTTGGACAGCTTCTTCTTGTCCGGGCCGAGGACTTGGGGGACGTGGGCGAAGGCCGGGAGCGGGTAGCCTAGAGCCTTGTAGATCAGGATCTGTCGTGGCGTGTTGGAGAGGTGGTCGTCGCCCCGTATGACGTGGCTGATCCGCATGAGGGCGTCGTCCACCGCCGCCGCGAAGTTGTAGGTCGGCGTGTCGGTTGACTTCATGAGCACGAAGTCCTCGATGTTTGCGTTCTCGAACGTGACGGGACCGCGGATGAGGTCCTCCACGACCGTCTGGCCCTCGCGCGGGGTCTTGAAGCGGACGGTGTACGGCTCGCCGGCCTCTATCTTCTTCCGCGCCTCTCCGGGGGCCATGTCGCGGTACTCGCCGCCGGTGTAGATGGGGGGACGTTTCTCCGCCCGCGCCTTCTCGCGCAGCTCCGCAAGCTCCTCGGCGGTCGCGAAGTCGTAGTAGGCGGCGCCGGAGTCTATTAGCTTCTTCGCCTCCTCGCGGTACAGGTCGAAGCGCTCGGTCTGGCGGTAGGGGGGATGTGGACCGCCGACCTCCGGGCCCTCGTCCCAGTCCAGGCCGATCCAGCGCAAAGAGCGCTTTAGCTGCTCGACCGACTCCTCGGTCGAACGCTCCAGGTCCGTGTCCTCTATCCGAAGCACGAACGTGCCGTTGTTCTTGCGCGCGAAGAGCCAGTTGAAGAGCGCCGTCCTGACGCCGCCGACGTGCAGGAAGCCCGTGGGGCTCGGCGCGTACCTTACTCGTATCTGAGAGTTATCCATGGGCTAAACCTAGCACACGGCCGGCGAGCGGGAAAGCCGCAATGCCATGCTTTCTCGAATACCGCGCGTAATGCGGCCCACCGTCGGTTCGGGCGCTATACTGGCCTGCCTGATGTCCTGCTCTGCGAAAGGCGGCGAAATCGTGGCAGATATCACCGTTACCCCCGCTGGACCGCGCGAGTTCGAGGTGGTAGTCGGCGGCTCCGGGACGGAGCACCACGTAACGGTCCCCGAGGGTCTGATCGAGAAGCTGAATCTACCCGAGGACGACCTCGAACGGGTGGTTCGGGAGTCGTTCGAGTTCCTGCTGGAGCGCGAGCCCGCCTCCTCCATCATGCGCGAATTCTCGCTAGACGTGATCCCGCGCTACTTCCCCGAGTACGAGGAGGAGCTGCCGAAGCGGATCTAGCCGGGGCTTCTAGCGGGCCGCCTCCAGGCACTGCACGCCGTCGGGGCCGACGGTCGCGGCATGTTCGGTGCCGGGTTCCACGTCCAGCCGGTCTCCCATCCGAAGGGAGAAGTCCCCTTCTCTGGTGTGGAACACGATGCTGCCGGAGACGCAGTAGAGTACCTTGTGGTAGCCGTGCGAGTGCCATCCGTACTCGTAGCTGGGCGCGTTACCCCACTGGTGGGGGTCGAGGCCCTCCTCCTCGAACTTCGACACGATCTCGTCCCGGCCCGCCGCTCCTTCCGCTTTCTCCATCCATGCGGACATTCCCGTCTCCTCCTTTTCCGCTCGTGTCCCTCAGAGTATGCCATCCATCGCCAGGCGCTTCTTCCGGGGTTGGCGTGAGGCCGTGAATGGTTTATTTGCGGATTCTCGGCCCCGGCGGTATTTATCCGGTGTGCTGACCGTATTTATCTGATAACGGACAACATCGTTCTGGAGGGATGCCGATGAGCACGTTGCCGACGCGGCTGGAGCCCGTAGACGTCAAGGCCACGCACTGGATGGCCCGTCACAGCGTCTTGATACTGCGCATCGCGCTGGGGGTGGTGTTCTTCTGGTTCGGGGTCCTGAAGTTCTTTCCGGGTTTGAGCCCGGCTCAGACGCTGGCGATCAAGACCATAGACGTGCTCACGCTCGGACTGGTCCCCGGCAACGTGAGCCTCGTGCTGCTGGCGACGCTGGAGTGCGTGATCGGCCTCGGTCTCATCTCCGGCGGATTCATGCGTCTCGTCCTGCTGCTCCTGGCCTTCCAGATGGTGGGGGCGGTCTCTCCGCTCTTTATCTTCCCCGGCGAGGTGTTCACGAAGGTCCCATATGCGCCGACACTGGAGGGGCAGTACATCATCAAGAACATCGTGCTGATCAGCGCGGGGCTCGTGATCGGCGCTACCGTCCGCGGGGGCGGGCTCGTCGCGCATCCCGAGGCGGCGGAGAGGGGAAGGGAAGCGGAGGAGCGGGAGAAACAGAGGCACGGCTAGAGCGCAGCCAGAGCTTACTCGCCGGAGATTAGGACCTCCAGCGTGCGAGGTCCGTGTACGCCCTCGACCCGGTTCAGCTCTATGTCCGAGGTCGCCGACGGCCCGGAGATGAAGGTTACGGCCCGGCGCTCGTACCTGACCGTATCTTCCAGTCCCGCGAAGGCTTCGGGGACGAGACCCACGATCTGGTCCTCCCGCACCACGCACAGGTGGTAGTCCGGTAGCAGCGTGAGCGCCCGCCGTCCCTGCGCGGCTCCGGCGTCGAGGACGATGGTGCCGGTCTGGGCGATGGCGAGAGCGCAGCCGGTGAGCACGCCGTCGCTCCCGTCCAGCTCTTCGTTCGTGAGCCGGGGACGGGCCGCGTCGCGCAGGGTCTCGACGCCGCCCGGTATCCACTCCCCCGGCAGGTTCGGCGGGATGACGAGCTTCTCCACGCCGCGCTGTTTCAGGGCCTCGGCTATGGCTCCAGGCAGTTCAGACTCGCTCACGCGCCGGACGGCGGCCTTGTACTCGGCGGCCCTCTCGGCGAACCGCGCGACGATCTCCTCGCGCGAGGCTTCGCCTTCCTTGCGGTAGCCGCGCTCGACGGCCACGTCCTCGGGACGCTCGTTCTCCGGCACGTCGCGGGTCGCGCGGCGGATTCGCCAGAGGATCGTCTCTTTGGCTGTGGCCATCAGCGTGCCCCCCGGTTCTGCTTCCACCACTCGCGGAAAGATTGCTCCGGGATGGCGCGCAGGTCGCGGGTCTCGGTCCATCCGGCGAGGCGTCCGGGGAGGCGGTGGATGGAGCCGCTGCGGGCGAGCGGCCACTGGCCGATGCGGGCGAGCTTCTGCGCCTGCTCGAAACGCTCCGGGTCGGAGAAGACCTTCGCGACCGCCTGCATCGCGACGTTCTCCGGGTCGAGCGTGGACTTCAGGCCGCCGGTGTCCTGCTTCTTACGGACGACCCTGCCGCGAAGGTGGATCAGGACCTGGGGAATGTTTATCTTGACCGGACACACTTCGTAGCACGCCCCGCACAGACTCGAAGCATACGGCAGAGAGTCCGGGCCGGGCTTGCCGACGCCCACTAGCTGCGGCGTGAGGATCGCGCCGATGGGACCGGGGTAGACGGAGTTGTAGGCGTGGCCGCCGACCCGCTCGTAGACCGGGCAGACGTTCAGGCACGCCGA
>DASSMB010000120.1:0-18837 GCA_035689095.1 Rubrobacteraceae bacterium
CGACCTTCCCATTCACCTCGCGTACCTCCTTCTCGGCTTCCCCTGCCGTAAAACAGGAAGTATATACAAGCTCCGGTTTGCCGCAGGAATAGCCTCACCTATATAATGCTAAGCCTGGAATCAAGGGGAAAGTAAGGGAAAGGAGTACGGCGTGAAGCTGTTCGTGCTGGATAATGGGGCCCTGGATCTGGACCTGATGTGGCTGGTCCTGAATCCGACGCCCGCCACGGTGGACAACAAGAACCCGGACAACCAGTGGGTCACGGTCCCCACCTACACCGTCCTGATCGAGCACCCGCAACTCGGTTACGTCCTCTACGATGGGACCTGCCACCCGGAGTGGGACCAGCGCTGGCCCGAGGCCCTGCGGCCGGTCTTCCCGTACATCGCGGAGGAGGACCAGTACCTGCCCCACCAGCTGGAGAAGCTGAACCTCAAGATGAGCGACATAGACATAGTGATCATCTCCCACCTCCACCTCGACCACTGCGGCTGCCTGGACTTCTTCCGCGGCACGAAGGCCGGGCGGCGGGGCATCATCGTCCACGACAAGGAGCTGTCGCACTCGCTCAAGGTCACCCACACCGGCCCGGAGGACTTCGCCGGCGCCTACGTCAAGGGCGAGTTCGACATGCCGGACCTCAACTACGAGCTCATGGTCGGTCCTCACCTGGAGCTGGCCCCCGACCTGCACCTCCACCACTGGCCGGGACACACCCCCGGACTGATCGGGATGGTCGCCCACACCGAGCACTCCGGGACGTTCATATTCACCTCGGACGCCATCTACCTGGAGCGCAACCTCAAGGACTGGGTGCTCTCCGGCATCGTCTACGACACCGTCGCGTACTTCAACTCCATGTACGACATCAAGCAACTCGCCCGCAAGCACGACGCCACCCTCGGCTTCGGACACGACATGGAGAAGTTCCAGTCCTTCAAGAAAGCCCCGGAGTACTACGAGTAGGCGTCCTCCCGAACACCCGGAACTACGCTAATACTACTCCGCGGCCACCGCTGCTAGAAAACCGTCTATGGAGCCGTTCACGGCGACCGCGACCTCCTCCTCTGGTGCGGGTCGCCCCGCGTCGAGCCAGGACATAATAGTCTCGAGCGTGAGGACCGGGACGAGTCTGGCCGCCCACTGCCTTCGTCCGGCGTCCGGGACCAACTCGCGCAGGTAGCGCTCGGCAACCGTCGCGGCCCGGTCCCGGAACTCCTGGGCGTAGGCCCGGAACTCGGGCTCCCGGACGGCGTGGCGGTATAGCAGCCGAAAGCCGTCCGGGTCCTCGTCGGCGACCGCCACGAGCGCGCCGAAGCTCTCCTCTCCCAGCCGGTCGGCTCCTCCGGTAGCCGACCTGACGCGGGCCCGGGTGTCGTTGAGGGCGGCCCGGTAGAGGTCCGCCTTGGAGTCGAAGTGCCGGTAGATGAGCACCTTGGTAATCTCGGCGTGGCTGGCGACATCCTCCAATCCAGTGGCGGCGAACCCACTCCGCAAAAACGCGCGTTTGGCCGCCGCGAGGATCTGCCCCCGGCGTTCGTCCCGCCGCATCAGTTGGCGGCCCGGCGCGTCTCCTCCGCTGCTCGCGGACGAACGCTCATCAGGAGGCATCATCGAGCCACGGCCTTCTTTTCCGCGAGTCCTGAGGCCCCTTTATGCTCGCCGCCGCGTGGCTCCCACCGGAAGTGGCGCAGGGCAACGTAGATCCCGACCACAGCCCACAGCGCGCTGCCCAAGACGTCACCCGCCGGCGGCATCGGGATGCCGGGACCACCGGTTTTTAGGACAGCGCTCAGGGCGTGGATGAAGGGTTCGGCCGGCAGCCAGCTTGCCAAGGTGACGAGCCAGCCGGGCTCGAAGGCGACGGGAACGAAGACCCCGGAGACGAACACCACGGGCAGGTAGGTCGCCGAGAGCAGCGGTCCGGCGGACCCGACGTCCGGGATGAAGGCCGTGACCGCGGTGCCGAGCGCCGCCCAGGAGAGCGCGCCCAGGAGCGTTACCAGAAACAGGGCGGGGACCTCGGCGAGGCGCACCTGCGTACCCAGCATCCGGGCCACGAGGAGGGTGACGGTAGCACTGAGCAGGCACAGGGTGGTGGTGGCGAGGATGCTCCCAGAGAAGTAGGCCCAGGGCGGCAGCGGACCACCGCGCAGCCTCTTGAGCACGCCCCGCTCTCGGGCGGCGACCACCCCTCCGGCGTGCGTCGCGTATCCGGTCATGATGACCCCGAAGGCGGTGAGTCCCCCGACGAGGGCTAAGCCGGCGCTCCCGGAGTACGACCCCGACAGGTGGAAGGCCGCGAGCAAGAGGACGGGGAGAAGGAACGCCGAGAAGGCGGCCCGCGGCGCACGGGAGAGTAGTCTCAGCTGGTAGCCGAATTGGTCGAGCAGGACACGCCCCGGTCCGGGGAGCGCCGGCTGCATCCCGTTTTCAGAAACGTCCATCCGTGGATCATGCGCCCTCATGTGATCCTCCGGTGTTCATGCCGGTGGTCAGGGCGAGGTAGGCGTCCTCAAGGGTGGGCCGACCGACGGTCAGCCGGTTCAGGTCCACCTCTCGTTCTCGCGACCAGTCGAGCAACTCCCCGAGCACCGGGGCGAGGTCGTCCGTGGCGAGCGTCGCCCAGCCGTCTTCCAGAGTGGCATCCGCGGCCAGGTTCGCCGGTAACCCGACGCCTTCAGGAACCGGGAAGCGGACGAGGCTCCCGCGCCCGGCCAACCCGCCGACCTCGCCCGGGGAGGCATCGGCCACCACCCGGCCATCCGCCACCACTACCACGCGGTCCGCCAGTCTCTCCGCTTCTTCCAGGTAGTGGGTCGTGAGCACAACCGTCATGCCACCGGCGCACAACCGTTCTATCGCCTCCCAAGCCGCGTGGCGCGCCGCCGGATCGAAGCCCGTGGTCGGCTCGTCCAGAAAGAGCAACTCCGGGCTACCGACGATCCCGAGTCCAAGGTCCACCCGCCTCTGCTGCCCCCCCGAAAGGGTGCCGATGCGCCGATCGGCCTCGCCCGCGAGACCGACCAGGTCCAGGACCTCATCCACCGGCTTCGGGTTCGGGTACATGCCCGCGTACAGGGAGAGCTCCTCCCTGACCGTGAGTTGCTCGTCCAGGCTCGTCGCCTGAAGGACCAAGCCGATCCGTGCCCGCCAGGAGCGTCCGGCCTCCCCAGGGTCCTCGCCGAGAACGCTCACCTGCCCACCGCTGCGACGCCGAAACCCCTCCAGGATCTCCACCGTGCTCGTCTTGCCGGCCCCGTTGGGTCCGAGAATCGCTACCGTCTCGCCCACCCCGACCTCGAATCCCACGCCTACCAGCGCGACGTGCCCGCCATAGGACATCGTCAGACCAGACACCGAGATCGCCTTCGCTTCCGCCTTCGCCTCCATCTTCCTCCGTTCTCGGGATTGTGTTTACCACAAAGTATATACTTATAAGTAAACAGTTTCCATCCGAGATATTGACGAGGGTGTTATCGCGGAAAAGCGTCAAAATCCAGAAAGGGGTGACGGTCTTTGAGCCGTCGCCCCTTCCGCTACTTGGTGTAGAGAAAGGTCTCTGCTACCAGTTCTCCATAGACTCTCGCAGGATGTTCGCCAGATCCTCCTCCGTGACCTCCTTCGGGGAGCCGACGAGCAGGCGCTGCTGCTTCATCGCCCCGTCCACGAGATCCGGGATGTCGTCCTCGCTGTAGCCCAGCACGCGCACGCCGCTCGGAGCGCCGACGTCCTTCATTAGCTGGATGACGATCTCCGGCAGCGTGTTCTCGTCGTGCTTCTCTATCTTCTCGCCCGCCAGAAGCTCCGCGACCTCCCGGTGGCGCTCCGGCATCGCGTCGTAGGTGAACCGGAACGAGGCCGGGGCGGTCACGATGACCGACCAGCCGTGGGGCACGAAGGGGTGGTCGGTCGGGTAGCCGGGCGGCTGCCACTCGTGCTTGAGGCCCGCAATCGGGTAGGCGCAGGCGTGCGGGATATGGACGCCCGCCGAACCGAACCCGATCCCCGCGAGCGACGCCCCGAGCATCATCGCGCCGCGCGCCTCCGTGTCCTCGCCGTTCTCCACGGCCCGACGCAGGTACTTGCCCCCGTACTCCAGGGCCTTCGCGCTCCACATGTCCGCTATCGGGTTAGCCCCCTGGTATGGCGGCCGGTCGTCGGGGTTATCTATCTTCGGGCGCTCGTTGTACGGCTTCGTCAGGTAGGACTCGGCGGCGTGGCAGACCACGTCCAGCCCGCAGGATGACGTAACCTCGGAGGGCATCGTCATGGTCAGCAGCGGGTCCACGATGCCCCGGCTCGGGCGCATGTAGGCGTGGGAGATGCCGGTCTTCACCTTCTGATCCGGGATGTCGAGGATGGCGACGGTCGTGGCCTCGGCGCCGGTCCCGGAGGTCGTCGGGATGGCGAGGAGCGGCTTCAGGGGCGAGGGCGGTTTCTTGCCGCCGCCGACGGGCGGGTTGACGTACTCTATGATCTCGCCGCCGTGCGTGGAGATCAGGTCGGACACCTTCGCCGTGTCTATGCTGGACCCGCCGCCGACCGCGACGAACCCATCGAAGTTGCCCTCGACCGCGAAGTCCGCCGCCGCCTGGAACGAGTCCGCGGTTGGCTCCACGCGGGAGCGGTCCCAGACCTCGACCTCTATACCCTCGGCCTCTATAAGCTCCTGGATGCGCCCCGTAATGTTAGCCTTCACCACGCCGGGGTCGGAGACGAGCATGATCCGCTTCATCCCCAGCCGCTTCGCCTCCCAGCCGACCTCCTCCGAGGCTCCCGGCCCGTACTTTAGAGGCGTCGCCTCCATCGTGAAGATGGTCTCGTTGCCTGAACTGCCGTTGCCTTGCGCGCTCATTCGGCGTCTTCCTCCTCCAATCCGCTTACCCGGCTCTCATGCTAGCTACGCCACCGGCCAGCGGCAACCCGAACCGCGGCGCCCGCCGGGCTCCCGCCGGTTGACACGGCGCGGTACGCAAGAAACAATACAACCTCTGGGGAATCGGATAATTCAGGAAAGAGGAGGTTCTCATGTCGTCCTCCATATACGAGCGTAAGCCGTGGCTGGATCTCTACGCGGACTACGTTCCGAAGGAGCTTCCAATACCCGAGAAGAGCATGATCGAGCTCTTCGAGGACTCGGTAGCCCGCGTCCCGGACCGCGACGCCGTCCGCTACTTCGACACCACCATCTCCTTCGCCGAGCTCGACCGGATGGCCGAAGCCTTCGCCGCGCGCCTCTCTGAGTGGAGCATCGAGAAGGGGGACCGGGTAGTCGTCTACACGCAGAACAACCCGCAGTTCCTCATAGCCCAGTACGGCGCCTGGAAGCTCGGAGCCGTCGTCGTCCCCCTCAACCCGATGCTCAAGGCCCGCGAGCTCGACTACCACCTCAACGACTCCGGCGCGAAGGTGCTCGTCTGCCTGGAGAGCCTCTACCGCGACGTGGCGAAGGAAGTCCTGCCGAACACCCCGGTCGAGCACGTCGTAACCACCAGCGAGCTTGACCTGCTGCCGGAAGACGCGGCCGAGACCCTCTCCGCCCTGAAAGGCGCGAAGAAGCTCCGCTTCGACGAGACGGAGGACCTGGCGGAGATCGTCTCGGGAGCGGCGGGGAGTTCGGTTCCTCGTGAGCCGGTCTCGCCGGACGACATCGCGTACCTCGTCTACACCTCCGGGACGACTGGGAAGCCGAAGGGCGCGGTCGAACTTCACAAGAACATAGCGTTCAACGCGGAGGTCTACCGTACCTGGATGCAGATAGGCGATGACGACTCCGTCTTCGGGGTTGCCCCGCTGTTCCACATCACGGGGATCGTCGGGCACACGGCCCTGGCGGCGCTCGCCGGGGTCCCGCTGGTGCTGTTCCACCGATTCGATCCGGCGGAGGCGCTGCGCCTGATCGAGAAGTGGCGGCCGACGATGACCATCGGGGCGATCACGGTCTTTATCGCCCTGATAAACACCCCCGGCTCCGGCGACCGGGACCTCTCCTCGCTGGAGAAGTGCTACAGCGGCGGCGCCCCGATAGCCCCGAGCATCACCGAGCAGTTCGAGAAGAAGTTCGGCGTCTACATCCACAACGCCTACGGACTCACCGAGAGCAACTCCCCCACCCACTTCGTGCCCTGGGGGAAGCGCGCCCCCGTGGACGAGGCGAGCGGCGCGCTGGCTGTCGGCGTCCCCGTCCCCAACTGCGAGGCGCGTCTTCTCAAGATCGAAGACCCCAACGAGGAAGTGCCTCCCGGAGAACCCGGCGAGTTCGCCGCCAAGGGACCCATGATCTTCGCCGAGTACTGGAACAAGCCCGAGGAGACGGAGAAGGCCTTCCACGACGGCTTCTTCCTCACCGGAGACGTCGCGATCATGGACGAGGAGGGCTGGTTCTATATAGTTGATCGGAAGAAGGACATGATCAACGCCGGCGGATACAAGGTCTGGCCGCGCGAGGTCGAGGACGTCCTCTACACTCATCCCGCCGTCAAGGAAGCCGCCGTCGTCGGCGTCCCGGACGAATATCGGGGCGAGACGGTAAAGGCGTTCGTCGCGCTCAAGGAAGGCGAGAACGTCACCGAGGAAGACCTGATCCAGTACAGCAAGGAGCAGATGGCCGCCTACAAGTACCCGCGCCAGATCGAGTTCCTGGACGAGATCCCCAAGACCGCCACCGGCAAGTTCCTCCGGCGCGAACTGCGCGAAGGAGCGCCAACCTAGCAGTAAGCTCCCCGGAGCGCGGCCGCTTTCTGTCGTAAAGCCGCGCTCCGGTATATGCCGACAACATATAAATCCTGTTTCTTAGTATAATTGCCGTAATAAGGCATCGTTATTCCCGTATGAATAGAGATGCCGCCGTATAAGATGTCGCGCGTCAAGCATGACAAGGAGGTTTTGAGGTTGACGGAGGAGAGAGGAGCGCCGTCCGTAATGGACCCGACGGAGATGTGGCGTCAGTGGTACGAGGCCAGCACGAAGATGTGGTCGCAGATGGCCCAGGGAGCCCAGGGCAACTACATGGACCCGTTCGGCCTGTACCAGCGGTGGTTCGACGGCCTGCGGCAGATGCAGCAGCGGATGAGCGCGGTGTTCCCGGCGGCCGTACTGTCGAGCAACGGTGGTTCCGGCGCTCCGGCGGCCCAGGATCTCTGGCAGCGATGGTCCGAAGCTACCGCCGATAGCTGGCAGAAAGGCGCCGAGTTGGGGCAGAACGCGCTGGAGATCCTGCCGCGCTGGATGCAGATGCTCGAAGAGGCGCAGAGCAACCTGCTCGCCTCCGGCACCCCGGCCACGGATCCATTGCAGCTCGCCACCCAGTGGTACAACGCCACGAGCGGTCCCTTCTCGGACTTCGTCGGCGACGTCATAGAGCGCGAGGAGTTCCTGGAGCCGTCCAGCCGATTCCTGCAGAATTACGCCAGCTTCTACAAGGTCTACAAGCGCAACTCGGAGGAGTACCTCAAGAACCTTCAACTTCCGGTCCGCTCCGACATAACGCGGGTCGCGGGTCTCATCGTGAACCTGGAAGATAAGGTAGACCGTATCGAGGAAGTCCTCGAAGACTTCGAGTACGGTAACGCAGAACCGGCCACCGCCGAGTCCGTGCAGGCGCTCGAAGACCGTCTCGACCGGGTCGAGGGCAAGCTCGACCGGCTACTCACCGCGCTTGAGAATAATATTCAGAACGGCGCGCAGAACGCTGTGGCGAACGCCCCGGCGAACGCCCCGACGAGCGTGCAGCAGGTTGCCGAGACCAACGGCTCTCCAGTCGAGGTCCGGGCGACGGACGCCGCCCGGCGCAAGGCGCGGGAGATGGGTGTGGATCTGGCAACCGTCAGCGGCACGGGAGCGGACGGTCAGGTCACGGTAGACGACGTGCGTAAGAAGGGAGATAGCTAGATGACGGAGACCGCCAACTACGGCGAGGCGCCTACCACGCACGAGGGCGTCGTACCCGCCGACGTCGAAAACTTCTTCGACAAGTACAGCAAGGGCATGAAGATCGTCGTCGAAGGCGCCCAGGCCGACACCGGCCAGACACCCAAGGAGACGATCTGGACCAAGAACAAGGCGAAGCTCTACCACTACGCGCCGAACGCCGAGAAGACGCACCCGGTCCCGATCCTGATGGTCTACGCCCTCATCAACCGGCCCTATATCCTGGACCTGATGCCGGGCAACAGCTTCATCGAGTACCTCGTGAATGAGGGCTTCGACGTGTACATGCTCGACTGGGGCATCCCCGGCGACGAGGATAAGGACCTCGACTTCGAGAACTACGTCCTCGACTA
Organism: Rubrobacteraceae bacterium; assembly: GCA_035689095.1. Lineage (GTDB taxonomy): Bacteria > Actinomycetota > Rubrobacteria > Rubrobacterales > Rubrobacteraceae > JACDDK01. Next base: position 8,287 of record DASSMB010000120.1, read on the forward strand.
CATCCCGCGCGCCGTGAAGAAGGTGCTAAAGCACTCCGGCTCTGACGAGTTCACCCTGCTCGGCTACTGCATGGGCGGCACGATGAGCGCCATGTACGCCTCGCTCTTCCCGGAGCACCTCAAGAACCTCATCCTGCTCACGGCTCCGGTCAGCTTCCCCACGGGAGAGATGGGCCTCTACAGCCTCTTCACCAGCGAGAAGTACATGAACCCCGGCCTGCTGGCGGACGCCTTCGGCAACATCCCCGGCGACCTCATCGACACCGGCAACCGGATGCTAAAGCCCGTCACCAACTACGTCGGCACCTACGTCAACATGTGGGAGCGCATCTTCGAAGAGAAGCCTATGGAGACCTGGCTCGCCATGAACAAGTGGGTCAACGACGGCCCGCCGTTCCCCGGCGCCACGTTCCGGCAGTGGATCTCCGAGTTCTACCAGCAGAACAAGCTGGCCAAGGGCGAGATCGTGCTCCGAGGACGCCGCGTGGACCTCTCCAACATAAAGGTCCCGCTCCTCAACATAGCCGGCAAGAAGGACCACATCTGCACCCTCCCGCAGGCCGAGGCCACGATGGACCTCATCGGCAGCGAGGATAAGGAGTTCTTCGTCCTCGACGCCGGCCACGTCGGTCTCATGACCGGCCGAGGCGCCAAGAAGGGCCTGTGGCCCAAGATCAGCGGCTGGCTCGCCGAACGCTCCGGCGCGTAAGAGAAGCAGAGCCCACGACAAAGGGGCGGGGCCGCTTGCGCGGCCCCGCCCCTTTCTTCTGCGCTACCGGCGTCTACTTCTCCTTGACGTATGTTCCTGGGGCATCTTCTATGGGCGGGTAGTTGTCGCTGCCCATCTTGGGCGGGTCCACCTTCTCGCCGGAGCGAGGTTCGAGCCAGTTCGTCCAGTCCTCCCACCAGGAGCCCTCGTGCTCGGTGGCGTTGGCGCGCCACTCCTCGGCGGACTTGGCGGAACCGGCGTCGCCATCCTCGTTGACCCAGTGCTTGCCCTTGCCCTTGCTGGGCGGGTTGATCATTCCGGCGATGTGACCGCTGTTCGCGAGCGCGAAGCGGGTCGTCGCGTTGGTTACCTGTCCGACCTTCCAGGCCGAGTACCAGGGTACGATGTGGTCCTTCTCCGCGCCTACGGCGTAGAGGTCGCCCTCGATCTTGCCGAGGTCTATGGGACGGCCCTTTACCTCTACCTTGCCCGGCTTTATGAGGTTGTTCTCCAGGTAGGTGTTGCGGATGTAGAAGCTGTGGGCGTCGCGCGCCATGCGCGTGCCGTCGGCGTTCCAGTACAGCAGGTCGAAGGCCGGCGGCTTCTGGCCGAGCAGGTAGTTGTTGACGACGTTCGACCAGATCAGGTCGTTGGAGCGCAGCAAATTGAACATGTTGGCCATCTTGCGGTTGTCCAGGTAGCCGCGCTCCATCATCTGCTGCTCCATGAACTCCACCTGCGGCTCGTCCATGAATACCGCCGTGTCACCCACGTCGTCGAAGTCCTGCAGCGAGACCATGAACGTCGGGGCGTGGAAGGGGTTCTCGTCGCCCCCAGCGGCGAGCCAGGCGATGGTGACCGCCAGCAGAGTCCCGCCGACGCAGTACCCGACCGGGTTGACTTTCTCCGAGCCGGTTATGTCCTTCACGGCCTCGACCGCCGCGAGAGGCCCCTTCGTCATATAGTCCTCGAACTTCGTATCCTCCATGGAGGCGTCCGGGTTCTTCCAGGAGGTCATGAAGACCGTGTAGCCCTCGCTCACCAGGTAGTTGACCATGCTGTTCTTCGGCGTCAGGTCGAGGATGTAGTACTTGTTGATCCAGGGCGGGAAGAACAGTATCGGCGTCTCATGGACCTTCTCGGTCTGCGGCTCGTACTGGATCAACTCTATAAGCTCGTTGCGGTAGACGACCTTGCCCGGCGTGATCGCCAGGTTCTCGCCCGGCTGGAAGGCCGTGGCGTCGGTCATGCTCATCCGCCCCTCCTGCAGGTCCGAGAGGAGGTTGCGGGTCCCCTCGGCGAGGCTTGCGCCGCCCGTCTCCGCGGCGCGCTTGAGGGCGGCGGGATTCGTGAGGAGGTAGTTGACCGGCGCCATCGCGTCCACGAACTGCTGGAGATGGAACTTCAGCCGGCGCTGCTCCTCGGTGTTGTCGCCGTCGGTCTCCTCCGCTTCTTTCAGCAGGTACTCGGAGGCGAGCAGATACGACTGCTTGAGCGTCTGGTAGAACGGGTTCGACTCCCACTCGGGGGCGGAGAAGCGCTTGTCCGTCCTTCCCTCCTCTTTCTTCTGCTCCGTCGGCAGGCCCCAGAAGCGGGTCGCCGAGTCGCGCCAGGCTTCCATCGTCGCGCCCCACACCTGCGCGTTGAAGTCCGTGGCGCGCTCGAAGGCGCGCTGCGGGTCGGACATCTCGCGCGCCCAGAGCGTCTGGAGGGCCTTCGTGATCTCGATCCAGTTGATCGGGAGCACGTTCTGCATCGGGTTGGCGTCCCACAGCTTCTCCATCGCCGAGAGCAGCGGGTCGTTTGCGATGGCCCCACGAGGCAACCGGCTCGTTTCATCACCGGTCGAAACGCCGGGAGAAGCCAGCCAGGGTATGCTCGCGCCCGGCGTCGCGCTCATCGCGCCCATGTTCGCCCGCATCCACTCCGACCACATCTCGAACGGGGCCATGGGGCTCGGGGTGCTGGATCCACCATTGCCTGTTTTTCCTTCACTCATATAGTCTTCCTCCTCGGACTGTTTGTTAGGACGGCTCATGCCATCCTCTTGTGTCCCGCTTCACAGTGTACCCGTTAACCGGACGCTCCCAACAAGCCGGGCGAGGTACCTAGATTCCGCTCCGGGCTTTCTTGACCAGACGGCGGAACGTCCGCCGCACTTCCGCAAACCAGTCTCCCTTCTCCCCCGCATGAAGCCCCCGCTTACCGTATCTGTCTCTCGGCCTGCGGGGCTTGAGGAACGTCACGACCTCCCGGTTCACATCGGCGAACCGCTCGATGAACACCAGATGACCGGCGGCGTCCAGAACTCGCAACTTTGCTCCTGGAATCGCTCCGGCCAGGGCGGCGGCGTTCGCGACGGGTATGTAACGGTCCTCGGCCCCGTGGATGACGAGGGTCGGCGAGGTTATGTGCTCCACGTCGCCGGAGAGATCGAAGCGGGCTCCGGCCCGCGCCTGCTCGTAGTAGGCGCTGGTCGAGGGCGAGTCCGCGAGACGCCAGCGGACGACCTGCTCGAACTCTTCGGGATGCTCCTCGCGATAGATGTCCGAGGTCGCCGTCTCCAGCCCCCGCCGGACCGTACCTTCGGGACTAAAGGTACCCCAGCCAACCATGTCCGCCAGAGCCCTCGGAGACATGGTCTCCGGCCCGCTGCCACCGTAGCTCGTACATACGAGGATTAGCCGATCCACCAGGTCCGGCCTCCTGAGCGCCAGCTCCTGCGCCACGAAACCACCGAGAGAGGTGCCCAGCACATGCGCCTTCCTAACCCGGAGTTGATCCATGAGCGCCACCACGTCGTCGGCCAGGTCGGCAACGCCGTTCTTCAAGCCCCGCTCTCCCCGCACGTCGAACGTAATGGTGCGGAAGTGGCGCGAAAAGGCCGGTATCTGCTTGAACCATCCCCAGCGCCCGAAGCCCAGGCCGTTGATCAGGACCAGCGGCGGTCCCTCCCCGTGGATGTCGTAATCTATGCTGGTCTCGTCAGTGATCATTACGGGCATAAACCGCTCACCTCGATTCTTCCGGTCCCGATACTACGCCGCTTACGCCGCTCAACCAGATTTTCGTATACGGATAATCACATTCATATTGTATATAGATGTATTTTGCACACAAGTAGGAGGTGTGAAAAGCTTCGCGGATAGGATTGACCCCGGTCATACGACAACATATGCTTGCGTGGGAGAAAGGGGAATTCTGGGGATGTCTGGAGAGCGGATCAAGAGGAGAAGATAATGACTTCCACGCCAGAGCGGAAGGGGAGTGCGGTCCGGCCCGTTGACTTTATCGGCGCGGAGCGTCTGCTCTCCGGGGAGGAGCGGCAGGTTCGGGACCGGGTACGCGAGTTCGTGGACCGGGAGGTAATCCCTGTAGCCGCCGATCACTGGGACCGGGCCGAGTTTCCGTTTGATCTCCTGCCGGGTCTCGGAGAGTTGGGCCTTATGGGCGGCTGCTTCTCCGAGGAATACGGCTGCGCCGGATGGAGTAACGTCGCCTACGGTCTCGCTATCGCGGAGCTTGCTCGGGGGTCGGGCAGCGTGTCCACGTTCCTGCACGTCCAGAGCGGGCTGGCGATGGCGGCGATCCACGAGCTCGGCAGCGAGGAGCAGAAGCAGCGGTGGCTTCCAGGGATGGCTAAGTGCGAGAAGATCGGCTGTTTCGGCCTCACCGAACCCGACGCCGGAAGCGACCCCGGTTCTCTCGCGACCACTGCTGTCGAGAAAGACGGCGGTTATTTGCTGAACGGTGAAAAAAAGTGGATCGGCAACGCCTCCTTCTGCGACGTGGCCGTGATCTGGGCGCGGACCGAGGACGGCAAGCTCTCCTGCTTCCTGATCGAGGGGGACAACCCCGGTTTCCACACCGAAGTCTTGCCTCGTAAGGCCTCCCAGCGGGCCGTCTGGCAGACGCACATCACCATGAAGGACTGCCACGTTCCGAAAGATGCCCGGCTTCCGGGAGCGAAGGGGCTCGGCTCGACCCTCTCCGTGCTCACGCACTCGCGCTACGGCGTGGGGTGGGACGGTCTCGGTCAGGCGATGGACTGCTACGAGGTTGCGCTATCCTACGCGAAGGAGCGCACGCAGTTCGGTGCACCGATAGCGTCTTTCCAGCTCGTGCAGCAGAAGCTCGTCACGATGGTCAATGAGATCTCCCTGAGCCAGCTACTCTCGATCCACATGGGCCGCCTGAAGGACGCCGGAGAGCTGGACCCCGCGACCGTTTCGATGTTCAAGATGAACAACGTTGCGAAAGCTCGGACCACGGCCGCGCTCGCCCGCGACGTGCTCGGCGGCAACGGCATCCTGCTCGACTACCGGGTGATGGAGCACATGGCGGATATCGAGGGCGTCTACACCTACGAGGGCACGAACGACGTGAACACCCTGATCGTGGGTCAGGCCATTACCGGACACCGGGCTTTCTCCTACCGCCCCCCGGTGAGCCCCGAACCGAACGGCAACTCCGGGGAACCCCGCGCCGAGGAGCAGGCCCGCTAGCGCTGGTCTACCGTCCCGGAAAATACATTGCGTCGCGGCGTCTCCTGGCGGCCCGGCGGTCCAGCTCGTGCCAGGAAGCGTAGAGAGCGCCGGCCAGCACGAGCCACGCCAGGACGCCGATCAAACCCGCCTGCATCCCCGGCACCCCGAACACGAGCGCCGGCCAGCCAACACCAGTATTAGTCCCCGTGAGAGAGCGCAGCGCGAGCGCGGGAAGCGGCGTCTCCAGCAGTCCGATGGCGAAGAGTACGTACTCCCACGGTCCCTTGAGGTCCGCGAGCATGGCGGCGACGCCGAAGACCATGATCCCGACCGGACGCACCCACCAGACCAGCAATACGCTCACGCCCACAAATGGATACGGCTCCCCGTTGTCCGTCCCCGTGAGAGCGGGCGAGTGCGCGGAGATCCAGACGAGAGCCACGAGCGAAGCCGCCGCTACTATGGCCCCGCCCGTACCCCACAGTAGCGCCGTCCATGAGCGGCTCCCGTACAGCAAGGCATAGAGCCCGAAGAGGCTCACCGTAGTAAATCCAATCCCGAAAGGCCCGGCCAGCCGCAGCCTGTAGAACATCCCCGGCTCCTCCACCGTCCCGGACGCTCCGGAAGCAAAAACAAGCCACAACACTCCGACCCCGAGCAAAGCGGCTCCCGCAAAAGCCGCCACCGCCCCGCACCATACCGGCCACGCAGTACGCCCCGGTCCCCCACGGCGCACACCCCCAACCTCTCTCATGCAACGCAGTCTAACCGATCGAGCGTTCCTGCCGGTATGGAAGCCGGCTCCCGCAACGTCTAAAATCTTGCCGACACCTCGATGGGAAGAGAAGGATATATGGAGGACCTGGAGATGACACCATACGATGCGGAGCTTCGCATCTCAGAAGAAGAGGCGCGAAGCATAGCGACCCTGCTCCGCTACACCGTCAGCCTTAACACGACCGCCGGACTCCTCTCGCCGGGCGAGCGCCGCCTGGCTACCCCCACATACCGGGCCGTGGAACTCGCCGCCCTCGTCCTCGAAGGGAAGACCTTCAATGAAGCCCTCGAAGGAGCGGCACAGACCTGGACCGGCTCCCTGGAACACGACCATCAGCACGCCCTGGAGATGCTCGAAGCCCACAGGGAGCTTCTCAAACAGGCTATGTCCGGCAGGCTCCGCCCCGAACAACTCGCCGAATACCTGGAGGTCAGCAGCGAACAGTTCCTGGAACTCGTCCGCGCGGGGGTCTCGAACCCTGGAGACCGCTTAGACGTTTGATGCGTAATTGCGGATCACGGAGAAGGAGCCGAAACCTTTTGCTGGTAGCCGACATTCTCCCAAAGGTGGTGCCCCAGGGATCTCGACTCCTTCCTGGTCTCGTTAGGCGAGGTCCTCATTGTCCCTCTACTCCCTTTCCGGTCTTCGGGGCCAATCCCGCCTTCTCGCGTTCCTCGTCGGCGAGCACCCGCTTCAGGAGCTTGCCGACGGCGCTCTTCGGGAGCTCGTCGCGGAACTCAACGAGCTTCGGCACCTTGTAGGGAGCCAGGTTCTCCTTGCAGTAGGAGATGAGTTCCTCCTCCGTGAGGGCGCTGCCCTCTTTCCTGACCACGAACGCCTTGACAGTCTCCCCCCGATACTCGTCGGGGACGCCGACGGCGACGCCCTCGACCACCTCCGGGTGCTCATAGAGGACTTCTTCTACCTCGCGCGGGTAGACCTTGAAGCCGGCTGCGTTTATGACCTCTTTCTTCCGGTCCACTATGTAGAGGTATCCGCTCTCGTCCATGCGGGCGATGTCTCCGGTATAGAGCCAGCCATTACGCAGGGTGTTCGCCGTCTCCTCTGGCATGTTCCAGTAGCCGCGCATCACCTGCGGTCCCCGGACGACGAGCTCGCCCGGCTCGCCCGGGGGCACTTCTCTCTCCCCGGTCTCGATGTCTACTATCCGCACGTCGGTGCCGGGGATGGGGACGCCGATGCTGCCGCCAACAGAGCCACGGAGGTAGGTGTTAAAGGAGACGGGTGCTCCCTCGGAGAGGCCGTAGCCCTCCCAGATCGGACGCCCGGTACGCTCCTCGAAAGAGCGGAGCAGCCCGAGCGGAACGCTGGCTCCTCCGGAGGTGAAGAGGCGGACCCTGTCAAGGCCGTACTTTTCCATGTCCGGGTAGTTGTGCAGTGCGACGAATAGCGTCGCGACGCCCGGAAGCATGACGGGCTCCTCATCCCGGATCATCTCCATAACCTTATCCGGTTGGAAGCGAGCTACGGTTACGAGGTTCCATCCCATCCGCAGGCCGAAGAGCAAGACCATAGTCATCCCGAAGATGTGGAAGAACGGCGCCACGGCGATCACCTTGCCGTTCTCGGGAAAATCCTTTGGATCTTCGATAAGCAGGTCCATCGTCTGCTTGACACCCCCGAGGAGGTTGGCGTGCGTGAGCATCGCGCCCTTGGAGACGCCGGTCGTGCCGCCCGTGTATTGGATGGAGGCGAGATCTTCTTCCGGGTCTATCTCTACCTCCGGAGCGCTCCCCGAAGCAGAATCCAGGAACTCCTCGAAGGAGACGTCGCCATCCGCGAGTCCCCCCTCGGGCTCGCCGACGCAGATCACGCGCCCGATAGGGGTGCTACCCTGAACGTCCTTCACTTTCCCGTACATCATGGCATGTACGATGAGCGTCCCGGTGCCGGAGTTGTTGAAGATGTGCTCCAGCTCTCGTCCCACATAGAGCGGATTTACCTGCGTGGCCGCCGCGCCGGCCTTCAACGCCCCGAAGAACCCCATAACGTACTCCGGGCAGTTCGGGAGCATGAGCCCTACCCGGTCGCCCTTCCTCACCCCGGCCTCGGAGAGAGCAGCCGCCGTCTTCTGCGTCAGGCTCAGCAGCTCTCCGTAAGAGATCCTGCGCTCGCCCTGGGTCAGGGCGACGTTCTCCCGGTACTTCTCCACGGCCCCTTCAAGAAACTCCGTCAGCGAACCGCCGATGGGCTCATCCGTGAGTTTGCCCTCGTAGATCGAGATCCAGGGCCTCTTCTCTCGCAACACGGCTTCCGCCTCCTCGTCTCCTCTTCGCTTACTCTGAAAGCATGGTATTCGACAGCGCACCGGACCGGATCAGGTCCACTACCGCCTCGATGTCTCTATCCATGCGCCGGTCGCCGTCCAGGAACGGCACCCGGGTACGCACCAGGTCCCGGGCGATCCTCGTCCTCGGGCTCGCCTTCTTTACGCCGCGCAGGTCGAGGGCCTGACAGACAGCCAGGAGGTGTATGGCCGCGACGTTCTGCGCGAGCTCGACGATCGCGCGGGCGTCGCGGGCGGCAATGGAGCCCATGCTCACCTTGTCCTGGTTGTGCGCCTCAGTGGAGCGCGAGAAGACGCTCGCCGGGTTCGAGAGCTTCAGAGCCTCGGCGGTCATGGCCGAAGAGCAGAGCTGCATCCCCTTGAAGCCGTGGTGCAGACCGGCCTCGGGGCCATCCTCTTCGAAGAACGGGGTGAGGTTGGCGGTAAGGCCCATGTTGAACTTCTCGTCCACGACCAGCTCCAGTTGCCGGTCCATAAGGTCGCAGAGGTTGGCGACGGCGATCTTGAGTGCGTCCATCGCCTGGGTTATGTGGCTGCCGTAGAAGTTGCCGCCGCTCTGCGCCCGGCCGGTTTCGGCGTCGAAGAGGGGGTTGTCGTCGGAGGCGTTGATCTCGACCTCCACCAACGAGCGGACCCACGCTAGCGTATCGCGCAATGCGCCGTTTACGTTCGGCGCGCAGCGGATCGAATACTTGTCCTGCACCTGCCGCTCCAGCTTCAGGAACTCTTTCCCACCGAGACCGTCGCCGGAAAAGATCTCCTCAGTATCCAGCGAGAGCCTGGAATCCGCCAACATCTCGCGGATGATCCGCGCGCTCTCAACCTGTCCGGGATGCGGCTTGTTTTCGTGGATAAAGGCGTTGAAGTGGCCCCGGTTACCGAGCAGCGCCTCCGAAGCCATCGCCGTGCACAGGTCCGAGACGAACGCCAGCTCCTCCGCGTCCCACACGGCCAGCGCCGCGAACGCGCTCATGAATGACGTCCCGTTGGTCAGGGCGAGTCCCTCCTTGGCTTCGAGCTCCACCGGCTCCAGGCCCAGATCCTCTAGCAATTCTTTCGAGTCCCTGACTTCGCCGTTATAGAGAACCTCTCCCTCGCCCACGAGTGCGGACCCCAGGTAAGAGAGCGGCACCAGGTCCCCGCTGGCGCCGCAGGAGCCGCGCTCGGGGATGAGCGGGAGCATGTCGTTGTTCAGGTAAAAGAGGAGGCGCTCTACCAGTTCCAGACGAACGCCGGAGTTGCCTTTGGCGAGGCAGTTGGCGCGCAGGAGCATCGCGGCCCGCGTCACTTCCGGAGAGGCCAGTTGCCCGGTACCGCACCCCAGGAAGCGCAGCAGGTTCTGCTGCAAGCGGACAGTCCTTGATGGAGAGATCTGGCGGTTCGCGCTGTCCCCGAAGCCGGTCGTTACGCCGTAGATCGGGATCCCACGCGAGATCAGGTCTTGCTTCAAGGCGCACGAAGCCTCGATCTTCTCCATAGACTCAGCGGATAGAATGCATTCCGTATCCCCCCTGCCGCGGGCAAAAGCCACCACGTCTTCTATCTTCAGCGACCGGCCATCGAGCTCCAGCCGGAAGCCCGTTCTCGGCAAGATATCTTTCATACGGCATCACCCCTGACGCTTGTCATGCTCGCTCAAGTCCAGGTCCCCAACTGAACGAGAGGTCAGATAATATTCTACCCCCTCTCGCCCCGAAGGGACGGTTCGTGACCGGCTGCGGTTCACGCCGGGACGCCGATGCGGGAGCGGACTTCCTCGTCCTGCCGCACGAGAAGGCGCGTCGTCCACCACCTCTATTATGTCGTTCATCCTGGACCGGATCAGAGGCGTGCATTCGCGATGAATAGCCGTGTAAACCATCTCACCCATAGCGCCCCTGACGGGCACTATGGACCTTCCGGTCGCGGAGTCAGCCATCTCCGGGATGGCGAAGCCCTGACCCATGAAGTGCATGCCGTCCTGCGCCTCGCACTCGCTCCCGTCCACGGTGCAGATGTCCGCCGTGCCCATGCAGTCATAGACCTTGTCCCAGGCGTCCTCGATCTGCCGCCCGGCTCCGCGCCAAGGCCCATGTTTCTCAGACCGAGCCCTTTGAGATCGATATCGTTCTCACTGGCGAGCCCCACCGCCCGGCTTGACCGCAGGTGTCCCGCGGGTCGGCGACCGGGCCTGGTCGTCCCTGAAACCCCCGTACAGTCGATTCCCTTCGATCTTGCGGCATGCGCGGGTGAACGCAGCGAAGAGGCGGAGCGGACAGAGTCCGCCGCG
>DASSMB010000121.1:0-6959 GCA_035689095.1 Rubrobacteraceae bacterium
GTGTACTGTCTCAGCGGGGTTGGGATCTTGACCTTAGGCATATCTAAGACTCCTTCTCTGTTCTTATCCTACGATTGGCTCTTCGTCGTAGCCCGAGCGGTCGTCCTTGAGCGTCCACGAGCGCATGTCTTCCACGTTCTCGCCGCTGACCGAGGCTATCACGTACGAGTAGCCGGGCCAGGCGTGGTCCCGGTCGTACTCGGACGGTTCGGCCGGGTGGTCCGGGTGCGAGTGGTAGAACCCGAGGATCTCCATGTCCCGCTCGTCGGCCTGCTCCTCGAACCTCTTGTACACCAGCGGGTCTATGAGGAACCGGCGGCTGCGCTCTTCCTCGTGCGTGTTCTCCGCCCGCCACACGTCCACCACGATCTTCATGCCGTCCAGGTTCATGCCGACCATCGCCCCGGCCACCTCCTCGGGATAGCCTTCCCTGGCGTGGTCGTGGATGTGCCCGACGTCCCCCGCGCCGATCTTGAGCGGCAAGGCTAGTCTTCCTCCCAGAAGCTCTCGGAGAGGTACTTGTCCGCGCCGTCGCACAGGATGGTCACGACCGTCCCGGACTCTATCTCCCGCGCCACCTGCAAGGCGGTCGCCACGGCGGCCCCGGCGGAGATGCCGATCAGGATGCCCTCCTCGCGCGCCACGCGCTTGACCATCTCGTAGGCGTCCTCGGTGGGCGTTGCCCGGTTCTCGTCGGCGATGGTCGGGTCGTAGATCTCGGGCACTATCGCGCTCTCCATGTGCTTCATGCCCTCCAGCCCGTGGAACGGAGAGTCCGGCTCGAAGGAGATGACCCGTATCTCCGGGTTGTACTCCTTGAGCCGCGTCGCTGTTCCGACGAAGGTGCCGCTGGTCCCAAGACCCGCGACGAAGTGCGTGACCTCGCCGTTTGTCTGCTCCCAGATCTCCGGCGCGGTGCTCTCGTAGTGCGCCCGCGGGTTCGCCGGGTTGCTGTACTGGTCCGGGTAGAAGTACCGCTCCGGGTCCTCCGCGTAGAGCTTGCGCGCCTCGCGGATCGCGCCGTCCGATCCCTCGCCGGGGTCGGTGAGGACGAAGTCCACGCCGTAGGCGCGCAGGATCTTCTTGCGCTCCTCGCTGGCGTTCTTCGGCATGCAGAGCTTGACCTTGTAGCCCAAAGCAGCCCCGATCCAGGCGTAGGCGATCCCGGTATTGCCGCTCGTCGCGTCCAGTATCGTCTTCTCGGGCGTGAGCGCCCCGCTCTGCTCGCCGTCCCGGATCATCCACATGGCCGGCCGGTCCTTGACCGAGCCGCCGGGGTTGTACCATTCCGCCTTGCCGTAGATGCCGACGCCCGGCGTCTCCGCCGAGATGCTCGGCAACTCAAACAGTGGCGTGTTCCCGACGAGATCCACGTTGCGCGTCCCGATCCGTTCTTTAATCCTAGTAATCATGTCGGGATTATTATACAGGCCCGGAGTTCAGCGTCCACATGGGGGAGAGGACATTCGGACAAAGACTATAGCCGGGAGGCGTGCAGAATCACCCCCCGGCCAAGGTTGGTGCGATAGGTGGATTATACGGAGGCCATCTTCCAGGCGCTACGGTGAACGTGTTAACAATTGTAAAGATTACCCTAGTGAATTGAGAACCGCCGGGAGCTCTCTGCGGCGGCAGGTGAAGATGGGGGTGTCGAGTTCGGTGTAGCTGCTGGCCTCGCTCTCGCGCAATTCCATCATCAGGTCCTGGAACTTCTCAGGCGATTCGGCCTCGAAGGAGAGGATGAACTCGTAGTCGTCGATGCCGAAGCAGTAGCCGGTGTTGTTCTTGACGGGGTAGTGCTTGCGTCCGATCTGCATGTGTTCGTTCATCATGCGTTGGCGCTCCTCCATCGGGAGCCCGTACCACGCCCGCGTCTTCACGAACGGGTAGACGAAGAGATACTCGCCCTCACCGGGAATAATGTGGGTGCGGTTCTCGAACCCCGGCGTGTGCTCGCCCACGTAGATCGAACGCCGCGACAGCGCGAAGTACGAGTAGGTCACGTCGAGGTACTTGCCGAGGCCGGTCTTCAGCAGAGCGGCCGTCATCTTCTCGAAGGCTTCGAGGTCGTAGCCGATCCTCCACAGCATGAAGTCCGCGTCCGCCCGCAGCCCCATGAGCGAGAAACACCGCAAGAGCATCTCGCGCGAGTGCTCCTCGGCGGCTTCCAGGAACTCGCGCTTGCCGCGCTCGCGCTCCTCGTCCGGCAGGCGGCGCCAGAGGGGGTCGAGCTTGAAGAAGACGTAGTTTATGTACTGGGCCGGAAGCTTCTCCTCCTGCGCCTGCTGCTGCCGGGTTCGGGTGTCTGTCATTCCTCTCTACCTCCTGGCGGCCGCGTCCGCCCCTGCGTCCACGAGGCCGAAGTTGTGGTCGTACAGCTCCGCGACCCGCGCGAGCTCCTCCTCCGTCAGGTCCGGTGTCTCGGAGGTGGCGGCGAACTCTTCTATCTGCTCCTCGCCGTAGATGTTGGGGAGGGTGGAGACGACCTCGGGAGAAGCCAGCACGAACTTGAGAGCCGCCTGGCCGAGTGTGCGCTCGCCGGACTCGGTGAGGAACTCTAGCTGCTCGACCTTCTTGAGGCCGGTGGTGAGCCATTCTTTCGGGCGGTGGCGGCGATGGTCGTTCTGGGCAAAGGTAGTGTTCTCGTCGTAGTGGCCTTCGAGCATACCGGAGGAGTGGGGGACGCGGACTATCAGGCTAGTGCCCGTCTCGCGGGCGGCTTCGATCAGGCCGCGGCCGGGGTCCTGTTCGAGGATGTTGTAGATCATCTGCAGACCGTCTATCCGGCGCTCGCGCATGGCCCTGACGCCTTCATCCAGCCACCCGATCTTCGGCCCGAGCGCGACGCCGTGGGCGCGTATCTTGCCCTCCGCCTTGAACTGCTCCATGAGCGCGAACAGCTCGTCGTCCTCGATGGCGTCCATCTTGGTGTTGTGGAGTTGGAGGAAGTCCACGTAGTCCGTATCGAGTCTCTTCAGGCTCTGCTCCAAAGCGAAGCGCAGAAAGTCCTCGGACCAGTCCTGCGGACGCTCCTGTTGACCGCGGCGGGCGGTGTGGTTATAGAAGTCGTAGCCGATCTTGGTCGAGATCACGACCTCATCGCGCATGTGGCCGAAAGCATCCGCGAGCAACGTCTCGCCCTTGCCCGACCCATACGTATCCGCGGTGTCGAAGTAGTTGACGCCCCGCTCGTGAGCCTGCCGGAGTAGCCGCACGGAGCGGTCATCGTCCACCTCGCCCCACCAGCCGGTCGAGACCGTCCACACCCCGAACCCGACCTCCGAGACCTCGATGTCCGTGCCCCCGAGCCTGCGATATTTCATCTTCTGCCTCCGCTTCTCTGTACAACCGTACCTTCCCGAACAACTACTACATTCTAACGCCGCACTAACGCTGCGCGCTGTTGACTTTCTCTCACCCGAAGGGATGCTTCGAACCGGATCCCTCCAGCCGCGCTTCAGCAGATATTTCGGAAATGTTACGAAAACATTGCGGTTTAGTATTGATACTTGAGAAGCGTTGCTTTAAGCTGGTCTCCGGCTACCGATGAATCTAGGCGTCGGGGGTCGAAAACAACTCGGAGGGGGTTCATTGGCTGCAATGCTTAGAGCGCCGCGGCGCGCGGTACTCGTCTCGATCAATGTGATGGTTGGCTGTCTTGCGATGTTGCTATTCGCGGCCGGGTTGGCCCGCGCGGATCAGATGGTGGCGAGTTGGTACGGGCCTGGTTTCGAGGGCGCGACCACGGCAAGCGGAGAGCCTTTCAACCCCAACGACTACACGGCGGCCCACAGGACATTGCCGTTCGGGACGAAGCTGATCGTGACCTACAACGGCCGCTCGGTCGTGGTGCGGATCAACGACCGCGGCCCGTACGTCTCGGGCAGGGACCTCGATCTCTCACAGGCCGCAGCCGAGTACATCGGCCTGACCGCTGTCGGCGAGGCCGCGGTGAGCGTGGAGACCGCCGACCCTTCGACCCCGACCGGACCATACAGCGGCGCGTCGACGACGGCACCGGAGACTCCGGCCCCGCAGCCGCAAGCTCCTCAACAGCAGACTTCGCAGCAGATCCCGCAGGCTGATACTCAGCAGGTGTCCACGACGGTGTCCGGCGGAGCGGCTCCGGGCGGCAAGCAGAACGCCGGTAAGGAGCAGTACGCTTCCGCGGACCAGTATAAACCACAGACAGTGGCGGCTCCAGCTCCGCCGCCCTCGCCGGCTCCCGTGGCAGTAGCCGCCGCGCCTCCCACGCCGGACCCGTCCCGCCTGGAGACGCCGCCGACCGAGGTAGACACGCCCGGCTCGACGGTGGAGCGCCGGGTCGTGCTGTTTGTAGGCACGCCGTTGGAGAACACCGCCGTGAAAGCGTCTCAGACGCCGGAACCCGAGACGGAGCCCGCTCCCGAGACAGCCTCCGCGAAGACCCCCCCGGATAAAGAGATACCGGGTGTCACGGTTCTCCCCGACACGGGCGGCGCTCCTCTGTGGGCGTTCGCGGGAGGGGCTATCCTCCTCGGCGCCGGCGCGTTGACCTTCTTCAAGATCCGGCGCGGCTAGCCTCGGATAGCCTGGTTTAGCCCCGGCTCATGAAACCGGACGTCCGGCGGGCAGTACCGCCCGGAGGGGCGGGTCCCATGTGGGACCCGCCCCTCCGCATGAGTGGAGGAGCATGAGACCTATCTCCGCGCCGCGCGGGAGATGCGGTAAGGACAGGCCACCGGCTTCGGTCGAGCGGAGTGCTCCGTTCCGTATCTCGACAGTTAGCCGGTGAGGCCTTTATGCGAGGGCGAAACTGAGGCGCATATATATGCCGAAAAACGGGCCGGAGGGCCAAAAGAAAAAGCGCGATTTCTTCTTGACAAGCACATTGCGCGCCTTTACTCTGAAGTCGAACAGGGCGGATCAAACGTTACAAGCTCCGTCCAAAAGGTTACGGGAAGGAGGTGAATAGACAATGACCATCACCGTCACTCGCGAGAAGGTAAAGGAAGTCACGCGCGAAGATGTGGACCGGGCCATCGACGTCATCGAGCGTCATCTGGAGAAAGAGGCCAGGACCCGCAACCTGCTGGACGAGCAGGCGATCATGCGTCCGAAGGACCTGTGCAAGCAGCAGGGACTGGACATGGTTGCCGAGCTTCGCGGCATGATGTAGGCCGTGTGAGGTACATGCGGCTTCGGGCCTATGAAGGGGGATGCACAGTAAACGTCCCTGGCTCATCCAGAGTAGAGGGCTGTCCATCCCCCTTCACATAGGCCGAAAAGGACCGGGAGAGATCCCGGTCCTTTTTCGTGCGTGCGAATCGCGGATGGCGACGATATCAAAGCCGTGTACTGACGCACCGATGTACATGGGTCAGTCGCAAGCGTTTCTGAATAATCAGGACAATATGTCCCCCGAGTTTGTGACACCTGCCTCGTTACGGTGGGACACCCTGCGCCGTAGGCTGCGCTCAAGCCTCAAGGGTGAGGTCAAAGAGAAGGAGGTTCTCAAATGCCTGAACGACACACTAACTGGATCCGCATAGGGCTATTCGCCCTGCCCATCTCCGGGGCGCTGCTCGCCTGGTCCAGCCTCGACCCCCAGCCCAACCAGAACAAGAACCCAGAGGCCTGGGCTCGCTTCGTCGGCTCCACCTACTACCTGCTTACCCACGTGTTTGGGTCCGTGGGGAGCGCGCTCCTCGCGATCTTCGGCGTGATGGCCCTCGGTGCCTATCTTGCCAAAAGCCGCGCCGGTCGCCTGGGATTGGTAGCGATGGTCGTGACGGTATTGGGTCAGGCCTTGAGCCTGGTGATCGGCGGGGTCTCCACCTTCGCCCTGAACGCCATCGGGCGGGCCTACCTGTCGGGCACAAAGGACGTCATGCAACTGGAATTTTCCTCCGCGATGTCGGTGCTCTTCGCGCTGGCTATCCTGCTCCTGATTGTTGGCAACGTGCTCCTGGGTGTGGCCGTGTGGCGGTCGGGGGCATTGCCAAAGTGGACAGGAACCATCTGGGTGGCTTCGGCCCTGATGTTCTACGTGCTGGGTGCCGTGCTCGGGATGGCTACTACCGGTAGCAGCCTGCCGACGCAGCCCGTGGGGGGGTTGCTGATGGTGATAAGCGGGGTCTGGATAGCCTGGAGCGCCTTGCGGCAACCCTCCGTCGGGATAGTGGGCGCGGCCGCCCAACCAGGGATGCAATAAATGACCCGTCAGGAGGCGAGCCTTTGATTCACCCGCAACGCGCTTCAAGCAGCCGAGAAAACTCTCGAAGGAGGTAGATCATGTCCACCGCAACCGCCGCGCCGCAGCCGGCCCCAGCCTCCCCGATTCGGAGACTGCTGATCCAGCATCCTCTGGTGTCCTTCTTCGCTCTGGCCTACGCCCTCACGTGGCTCGCGTGGAGCCCGTGGTATCTCTCCGAAGACGGCATAGGCTTTCTGCACTTTGACGGGGAGAGCGTATCCGACTACATCAACACCGTCGCCCTGATAGTGGGACCGACGCTCTCGGCGTTCATCGTGACGGGCGCCACCGAGGGGAGGGAGGGCGTGAGACGCCTGCTGCGCCGCATCGTGCTGTGGCGGGTGAGTCTCCAGTGGTACCTCATCGTCCTCGTCGGCATCCCCGCGCTCATAGTGTTCTGCGCGATCGTCATGCCGGGGGCACTTGCCTCGTTTAAGGCATCGGCCGTGCCGTCCACCCTGTTCCTGTACGTGGTGGCTGGAGCCGTCTTCCTCTTCGCCGGAGGGCCGGTGTTCGAGGAGATAGGGTGGCGCGGCTTCGCGCTGCCCAGGCTGCAACGGCTATACGGACCGCTGGTCGGGAGCCTCATCCTCGGGGTTCTCTGGGGTATGTGGCACCTGCCGTTGTTCTTCATCCCGAGTTGGGACACACCGCACGGCAGCCCCCTCGACATCGCCCTGTTCGTCATCTGGGCAGTGTCGATAGCCATTCTCTTCACGTGGGT
>DASSMB010000122.1:0-14520 GCA_035689095.1 Rubrobacteraceae bacterium
GTCTTGCAGCAGGTGACGCACGGGCTGTATTCGGCGCTCTTGTTCATCCTGGTCGGCGTGATCTCCTCGCGCACCGGGACGCGGCGCATTCGGGAGCTTGGCGGGCTCGCCGCCCGGATGCCGTGGGCCGGGGGGCTGCTCGCTCTCGGGGCTCTGACCGCGATGGGGTTGCCGGGGCTCGCGGTCTTCGTCTCGGAGTTCATGAGCATCATGGGCGGTTACACGGCGTTCCCGGTGCAGGGCGTGATCGCGGCCGTCGGCATCATCCTCTCGGCGATGTACCTGCTGTATATGCTGGCGCGCACGATCTTCGGTCCCATAGATCGTCCGGCTTACGAGGAGATAATCGACGCTCGTCCCATCGAGATGGCGGCGGTCGTGCCGCTGGCGGTCTTGATCGTGCTACTCGGCATCTTCCCGAGTCTGCTGATCGCGATACAACGCCCGGCGGTCGAGGCTGTGCTGTCGGCGATTGGAGGTAGCTAGTGGCTGTTGGCGGAGACACTTTCATCGGGCTGCTGCCGGAGCTGATCGCTACCGCGTTCGTCCTGATCGTATTGATGGTCGGCGTGTTCGCGCAGCGGTCGGTCGGGCTCGTGACGGGGCTGGCTGCCCTGGGGGCGCTCGCGGTGTTCGGGAGCGCGGTCGGCCTGCTGGTCGCCGGGTTCTCGGGGAGCTTCTTCGGGGATGCGTTCGTGGTGGACGGCTTCGGGCTGTACTTCAAGCTGATCGTGGCCGGCTCCGCTTTCTTCGCTATCCTCGCCGCCGCGCGCTGGTCGGGCGGCACGGGCGACGCGCCGGAGTATATGACCTTGATCCTCTCGGTGTCGCTCGGCGCGATGCTGCTCGTCTCCATGCGAGACCTGTTTGGCATCTTCCTGGCGCTGGAGCTGGCGACGATACCGTCCTACGCTATGGTCGCCTTCGACCGGAGCCGCCGCGAGAGCGCCGAGGGCGGCATGAAGTACCTGTTGACAGGGGTTATAGCGTCGTCAGTGTTGCTGTACGGGATCGTCCTGATCTACGGCGTCTCCGGCTCTGCGGAGCTTTCGGCCGTCTCCGGCACGTTCTCGGGCCGTCTGTCGCCCGTGGCACTGCTCGGGCTCGTCCTGCTGCTCTCCGGTTTCGCCTTCAAGGTCTCGGCTGCGCCGTTCCACTTCTGGACGCCGGACGCCTATCAGGGCGCCCCTACGAGCGCCGCCGCCTTCCTCTCCGTAGCTCCGAAGGCCGCGACGTTCGGGGTGTTGCTCCGGATACTCCTCGAAGGTATGAAAGAGGCCGCGCCTACCTGGACGGCGGTTATGGCGTTCCTGGCGATCCTCACGATGTTCGTCGGGAACCTTGCCGCGCTCCGGCAGAGCAACGTGCGCCGGATGATGGCTTACAGCTCGGTGGCGCACTCGGGGTACATCCTGGCGGGGTTCGCGGCGTTGCAGGGGGCGGCGGTTCAGCGTGGGGTCGAGGCGGTCTTGATCTACACGGCGGCCTACGCGGTGATGAATATGGGGGCATTCCTGGTGATAGACCTCGTCGGTGAGGACGGCAAGAGCTTCAACGGATTGTTCCGTACCCGGCCGGCCGTGGCGCTGTGCATGGGTGTGTTCATGGCGGCGCTCGTCGGGATACCGCCCTTCTCCGGGTTCTGGGGGAAGGCCTGGATCATCCTGGCCGGTGCGCAGTCCGGGTCCATCCTGGTGTATGTCGTGGTTGGGGCGCTTGTGATCAACAGCGTCCTCTCGGTCCCGTATTACTTTGGCATCATCCGCAATATGTTCTTCGAGGAACCAACGAGGGACGCGCTGGAGCCGCGGGGGACCGGAGCGGTGAAGTTCTCCGTCTATGTCCTGGCCGTCGCGACGACGCTGTTCTTCCTGCTCATTATCCCGCTCTCGGCGCTAGTCGGCGCGTCGGGTCTGTTGTAGGCTAGGGTTCCTATGCGAGCGGTTATTCTAGTTGGCGGACAGGGCACACGGCTGCGGCCGATCACATACGATATCCCGAAGGCGCTCGTGCCTTTGCGGAACCATCCGTTTATGGGCTACATGGTGGACTTCCTGCGCTCCGGCGGTATAGGAGGGGCCGTGCTCTCGTTGGGCTACTTGCCGGACCCGATCCAATCCTACTTTGCCAGCCGAAACGACCTTGACGGCTTCGAGGTGGGTTATGCCGTCGAGGACCACGCGCTAGGTACCGCGGGCGGTATAAAGAACGCCGAGAATTACCTGGACGGCGGCACGTTTGTCGTGGTGAACGGTGACGTGCTGACGGGCATGGAACTGAGCCGGGCCATAGAGCGCCACCGTGCGACCGACGCGCTGGCGACCATAACGTTGACTAGCGTCGAGGATCCTACGGCCTACGGTCTCGTTGAAGTGGACCATGAGATGCTGGTGCACCGCTTTATCGAGAAACCCGCCTACGACGAAGTTACGACGAACCTGATCAACGCGGGCATCTACGTGCTTGAGCCGGAGGTCCTCGACATGATACCAGCGGGACGCGAGGTCTCTATAGAGCGCGAGGTCTTCCCCCAGCTACAGGCCGAGGGACGGCTTCGCGCCCACGTCTCAAGCTCTTACTGGAGGGATATCGGGACTCCTCGCAGCTACCTGGCGGCTTCGCACGACGTCCTCTCGGGGGCTGTGGGAGCCGGAGCGGATTTCGAGTACCTGAACGTCCATCCTTCGACGCGCGTTGGTAAGAACGTGAAGCTCCTGCCTCCAGTCTCTGTGGCGGACGGCTGCGATATAGGCGCCGGGGCCACGATCGGCGGCCGGTCCGCGCTGGGCCGGGGATGCCGCATCGGAGAGGGCGCGGTGGTGGAGGGCAGTATCCTACTCGACGGCGCCGAGGTTGAGGCCGGGGCCGTAGTGCGGGGTTCCATACTCGGCCCGAGGGCTCGCGTCGGTCAGAAGGCCATCGTCCGAGGTCTCTCGGTGCTCGGAGCCGGATGCGTCGTTGGTGAGGGCAACGTATTGGACCAGGGCATCCGCATCAACCCCGGCGTTGTACTTCCCCCGCGGAGTATCAGGTTTTAGACTGCTTTCACCCTGGCCGCGGTAGAGGCGGTTGGATAGAATGAGGTCTCGGAACTCTACCCGTGAGGTGTTGGTATGGATGACGTCCCGGAGACCGCTACCGCGGAACCTCTGCCGGCCATGCCCGGCCACGCCGTCCCTCTAGCGCGCATTTCGGAGTAGCCATTGCAGCCTTACGTCTCGGCGCTGGCGGACCTCTTTTACCCGCAGCGCTGCGTCGGATGCGAGTCTCGGGCGAGCGACGTCCTCTGCCGCGCCTGCTACGAGGCTCTGCCCGTCATAGAACCTCCGGTATGTCGCCGGTGCGGGATGCCGACGGCCTTCGAGACGTTTGTGTGCGACGAGTGCAAGAACGCAGACTACGGTTTCGAGAGCGCCCGCGCTCCACTGCGCTACGAGGGGGTAGGGAAAGAGATCGTACACGCTCTCAAGTACCGGGGTTACACGCGGGTGGTCGAGCGGCTGATGGCGCCGCTCATGCTGGGCGCTCTTGAGGCGCATTCTGGGTTCGATGCTGTGGTGCCGGTGCCGCTGCACCGTTCGCGTCTCAGGCGCCGGGGTTTCAACCAGGCAGGGCTGATAGCTCGGGCCATCGCGGCGGAGCTTGAAGCCACTCTTTCCGATACACTGGAAGTCGTGCGAAGGACCAGGGACCAGGTAGAGCTCTCCGGCGCCGGGAGGCGCGCCAATGTTGCTGGTGCGTTTCGGGCGCGGGGGCGGGTCTCGGGCAGGATACTCTTGATCGATGACGTATTTACCACCGGCGCTACCATGAGTGAGTGCGCCGGTGTGCTCGTGAAAGCCGGAGCAGAGGAGGTGCGCGCGCTCAGCCTGTGCAGAACGTGTTGAAAATAGCCGATAGCCGCCGAACATAGGGAGGCCATATGGAGATACTGGTTAAAGGGCGCAATATATCCGTCACGGAGGCTCTGGAGCAGTACGCTACCGAGAAGGTCGAGAAGCTCTCCAAGTTCTTCGACGAGCAGCATAGCGCCTCCAGGGTCGAGGTCGAGTTGATCCACGAGCGCAACCGCTCCAACGCCGATCCCGAAGTGGTGGAGACGACTCTGTTTATAAACGGTACGGTCCTGAAGGCGCGGGAGTGCTCGCCGGACATGTACGCCTCCATCGATGGTATGTCCGACAAGCTGGAGCGCCAGGTGCGGCGCTACAGGGGACGGCAGATCGACCGCTGGCAAGGCCAGAAGAAGACCGAGACACCCGAGCCCGAGCCGTTCGTGGTGGAGGAAGAAGAGGATATCGAGACCAGGATAGTCAGGACCAAGCAGTTCCAGATGAAGCCCATGAGCGCGGAGGAGGCGGCGCTCCAGTTGGAGCTCCTCGACCACGCCTTCTACGTCTTCACCAGCGCCGATACTGGCGACATAAATGTGGTATACCGGCGGCGTGATGGAAACTACGGGCTCATAGAGCCCGCCCGGTAATCGCGGGATACAGGACGTAGCACCGAGCGAGGTAGACGGTTTTGGCGAATTTGCTGACGAAGATACTGAGGATGGGTGAGGGCCGGAAGGTCAAGGCCCTGGAGCGGCGCGTGGCGGAGGTCAATGCTCTGGAGCCGGAGATCGAGAAGCTCTCCGATAGCGCGCTCGCTGCGAAGACGGACGAGTTCCGCGAGCGGCTCGCGCAGGGCGCGACGCTGGACGGGATCCTGCCGGAAGCCTTCGCCGTCGTGCGGGAGGCATCGAGGCGCACCCTCGGTATGAGGCCGTTCGACGAGCAGGTCATGGGCGGCATCGTGCTGCACGAGGGTAAGATCGCCGAGATGAAGACCGGCGAGGGTAAAACGCTCGCCGCGACCATGCCCGTCTACCTCAACGCTCTGGCCGGCAAGGGCGTCCACGTCGTCACGGTCAACGACTATCTGGTCCGCCGCGACGCCGGCTGGATGGGGCAGATCTACCAGTTCCTCGGGCTCTCGGTCGGCATCATCCAGGACGGCCACGGCTTCGACGAGCGGAAGGTCGCCTACGCCTCCGACATCACCTACGGTACGAACGCCCAGTTCGGCTTCGACTACCTGCGCGACAACATCGCCACCGAGACGGACCAGCTCGTGCAGCGCGACCTGGTCTACGCCATCGTGGACGAGGTTGACTCGATCCTCATAGACGAGGCTCGTACCCCCCTGATCATCTCCGGCATGCCCGAGAGCGCCGCGGATACCTACTATCGCTTCGCCGCCATCATCCCGCGCCTCAAGGAGGGCGAGGACTATGAGGTGGATGAGAAGAAGCGCCAGGTCGCCCCGACCGAGAGCGGCGTGGAGAAGGTGGAGAAGGCCCTCGGACTCGAGAACCTCTACGACAACGTGAACACAAACCTCGTCAACCACCTGAACCAGGCGCTCCGGGCGCAGACGCTCTTCAACAGAGACGTGGAGTACCTGGTGCGCGACGGTCAGGTCTTCATCGTGGACGAGTTCACGGGCCGCGTGCTGGAAGGGAGGCGTTACTCCGAGGGACTTCATCAGGCCATAGAGGCCAAAGAGGGTGTCGAGATCCTGGAGGAGAACCAGACCGTCGCGACGGTGACGATCCAGAACTTCTTCCGCCAGTACGACAAGCTCGCCGGTATGACGGGTACTGCCGCCACCGAGGCCGACGAGTTCATGCACATCTACAAGATGGAGGTCGTCTCCATCCCGACGCACAAGGATATGATCCGGGACGACCGCGACGACCTGGTCTACAAGACGAAGAAGGCCAAGTACGCAGCCGCCATAGAAGATATCGAGGAGCGCTACCGCAAGGGACAGCCGGTCCTCGTGGGCACGGTCTCGGTCGAGGTCTCGGAGCATTTGGCGACGATGCTCAAGCGGCGCGGCGTCCCGCACAACGTCCTGAACGCCAAGCAGCACGAACGAGAGGCTCAGACGATCGCGGAGGCTGGCGAGCGGGGCGCGGTGACGATAGCGACCAACATGGCCGGACGAGGCACGGATATCAAGCTCGGGCCGGGCGTAGCGGAGCTGGGCGGGCTCTACGTGCTTGGGACCGAGCGGCACGAGTCGCGCCGCATAGACAACCAGCTTCGCGGACGTAGCGGGCGTCAGGGAGACCCCGGCGAGTCCAGGTTCTTCCTGTCTTTCGAGGACGACCTGCTGCGGCTCTTCGGGGGCGACCGGATGCAGGGGATCATAGACAGGATCGGGCTTGAGGAAGACGTGCCTATCGAGGCGGGTATGATCTCCAACTCCGTCCGGCGGGCGCAGGAGCAGGTCGAGAGCCGCAACTTTGAGATCCGGAAGCGCATCCTGGAGTACGACGACGTGCTCAACAAGCAGCGCGAGGTGATCTACGCGATCCGGCGCGACATCCTCATGGGTGAGACCGTGGACACCTGGGAGTACGTCGCGGACGTCCTCTCCGGCGTGGTCGGCGAGCACGCCTCGGACGCGGTCTACCCGGAAGACTGGGACCTCGATACCCTCGCGGCCGAGCTTAACCGCTTCTATCCCTGCAATGTGGACTTCTCCCGGCTCGACGTTGAAGGAATGACGGGCGAGGACATCCGCGAGATGGTCCTGAAGGACGCCCGCGAGCGCTTGGAGGACCGGAAGGTCGAGTGGGACGAGCGGATGGCGGAGATCGAGAAGCGCGGCCTGGTGCGCACCGATAACGTGAACACCTTCGAGGAGGCCGAGCGCCGGACCCTGCTCTCGGTCGTCGACTCCCGCTGGCGCGAGCACCTGATGGAGATGGACTACCTGCGCGAGGGCATCGGCTGGCGCGGCCTCTCCCAGCGCGATCCTTTGGTCGAGTACAAGCGCGAGGGGTTCGACATCTTCCAGGAGATGGAGCGGGGCCTCAAGGAAGACTACGTCACCTACATCTACCGCATCGAGAACGTGAAGCTGCAGGAGGAGCCGGTACAGCAGTACTCCTACAGCGGCGGCACCGAGGAGCCGAACCCTCAGCCCAAGAGCCCGCGCGCCGGGCAGCAGAAGGTGGGACGGAACGACCCGTGTCCGTGCGGCTCGGGCAAGAAGTACAAGAAGTGCGGCATGCTGAACACTCCCGAACACCAGCGGCTGATGGCCCAGGGTGGCTCGGAGGCTCAGGCGGGTTAGTGACGGAGCTTCAAGAGAAAGCCGCCGAGTTGGAAGAACGCCTCGCCGAACTTGAGGCGTTCTTCGACGTGGAAGACCTCCGGGGGCGGGCGGCGAAGCTGACCGAGGAGATGAGCCGGCCCGGTTTCTGGGACGACCCGGATAAGGCCAAGGAGGTCTCGGCGCGGTTCTCGCGGGTGGAGGGCCGGTTAAGGCTCCTCGAAGACCTTCGTGGCCGGCTCGCTGACTCCGGCGAGCTGATGGAGTTAGCCGAGGAGGACGGCGACCTGCTCTCCGAGGTTGAGGAAGAGCTTCGGCGGGTGGAGGGCGTGCTGGAGGAGCAGGAGGTGGCCCGGCTCTTCGCCGGTGAGTACGACGAGGGCGATGCGATCGTCACCATAAACTCCGGCGCGGGCGGGGTGGACTCGCAGGACTGGGCGGAGATGTTGGCGCGGATGTACCGTCGGTGGGCGGAGCGTCGGGGGTTCAGCCTGGAGGTCATCGAGTACACCGAGGGCGAGGAGGCGGGCATAAAGAGCGCCACCTTCAACATCGGGGGCGAGTTTGCGTTCGGGTTATTGTCGGCGGAGCGGGGGGTTCACCGGCTGGTCAGGATCAGCCCGTTCGACGCCGGAGCGCGGAGGCATACGAGCTTCGCCTCAGTGATGGTGGCGCCTGTGATCGGTGACGCGGTCGAGGTCGAGATCGAGGACAAGGACCTCAAGGTGGACACGTACCGGGCTTCCGGGGCTGGTGGTCAGCACGTCAACAAGACGGACTCGGCGGTCAGGATCACGCACCTCCCGACCGGGATCGTGGCTCAGTGCCAGAACGAGAGGAGCCAGCATCAGAACCGGGAGGTCGCCATGCGCGTGCTGCGGGCGCGGCTCTTCGAGCTGGAGCGCGAGAAACGAGAGCGGGAGATAGCCGCGCAGAGCGGCGAGAAGGCGGACATCGAGTGGGGGTCCCAGATCCGCTCCTACGTCCTGCACCCGTACAAGCTGGTGAAGGACCACCGCACCAGCGAGGAGACCGCCAACACGGACCGCGTCCTCGACGGTGACCTCGACGCCTTTATCTACGCTTTCCTCAAGAGCCGGGCCGTGGCGTAGGTCTGGCGCTTGAGGTTACTGGAAGTTCTGTTAGCGGCGGCCCTGCTGATCGGAGGGGCGGCCCTCGTCGGTTGCTACACCTTTCTACCCTCGCTGCTCGAAGGAATGGTCGCGGGCAACCTGCAACGGAGTATGGGGCTGGCATCAGAGCCGGGTGTGAAGCTCGCGAGCGACCCGCCGCCGAGGATGCTCGCCGGGGAGTTCTCGCGGGGTGAGATCGAGATGAAGGGCGCGGATTTAGGCGGTGTCCGGCCCGATAGGATCACGGTGGACCTCGATCCGTTCGATGTCGAAGTGCTGAAGAGCGCCGCCAGCGGGTCCCTGAAAGTCCGTGAGCCGCTCACCGGCAAGATGCGCGTAGAGCTAACAGAGCAGCAGGTCTCGGAGATCGCCCGCGAGAGGGTAGAAGACTTTCCGATCGAGGGCGTAAGCCTCTCCAGGGACCGGGCCGTCGTGTCGTCGAAGGTAGAGATCCTCGGTTTTCCGGTCCCGGTCTCGGTGGATGGAGAGGTATCTGCCCGCGGCGGGGCTCTGGTTTTCGAGCCGCGGGAGGTTCGCGCGCTCGGGGTGCCGGTTCCGAAGCGTCTGACCGACGCGCTGCTCGCCGGCACGGACTTCACTTACCGTATCGAGGGATTGCCTTATGACACGGAGATAAAGGACGTACGGGTCGAGGAAGGGCGCGCGATCCTGACGGGCTATGTCCGGGGCATTACGCTTGGTGATTCGGGTGGTTGATAACGTGCTCTATTGCTGCTATCGTCTCCGATGGCCGGCGGGTTCTCAGGAGGGGGGAGCCCGCCACTAGAGCCGGAAGATCCCTCGTGTTGAGAGGCCATAACCGT
Organism: Rubrobacteraceae bacterium; assembly: GCA_035689095.1. Lineage (GTDB taxonomy): Bacteria > Actinomycetota > Rubrobacteria > Rubrobacterales > Rubrobacteraceae > JACDDK01. The sequence continues at coordinate 9,068 of DASSMB010000122.1, forward strand.
GTGGCGGGTGAGCGTCCCCGGCGGCGGTAATATTCCGCGGCGAGCGCGGGCGACTGGAGGGACGGTCCGCCGCAGCCGACTTGGAGAGGTAATGATCCGATTCAGCAACGTCACCAAGGTCTACGGCAACGACACCGTTGCGCTAGAGCGGGTGAACCTTGAGATAGACCCCGGCGAGTTCGTATTCCTCGTCGGAGCGAGCGGCTCGGGCAAGTCCACGATAGTGCGCCTGATCCTGAAGGAGATGGAACCTTCCGCGGGCGCCATCTACGTGAACGGGACCCGGCTCTCGTCCGTGCCGCGGCGCTCCATTCCGCGCCACCGCCGCAACATCGGCTGCGTTTTCCAGGACTTCAAGCTCCTGCCGAACAAGACGGCCGCCGAGAACGTCGCCTACGCGATGGAGGTTACGGGCCAGCGGCGGCGCGCCATCCGCACGAAAGTACCGCAGATATTGGACCTCGTGGGGCTCGCGGAGAAGACGGGCAAGTACCCGGATCAGCTCTCCGGCGGGGAGCAGCAGCGGGTCTCGATAGCGCGGGCGTTCGTCAGCCAGCCGCCGATACTCATCGCCGACGAGCCGACCGGGAACCTCGACCCGGACACGAGCGTCGGCATCATGCAGCTTCTGCACAGGATCAACCGCATCGGGACCACGGTCGTGGTCGCCACGCACGACCGTGAGATGGTGGACGTGATGCGCAAGCGGGTCGTCGCCCTCGATGAGGGCCGGATCGTCCGCGACAAGGTAAAGGGGGCTTACGCGGATGAGGTTTAACGTCGGTTTCTTCCTGAGAGAGGCATTCAAGAACATTCGCCTGAACCTGCTGATGAGCGTCACTGCGGTAACCACGACTTTTATCTGCATCCTGGTTCTTGGCGCCGGTCTGCTGGTTAGCGCGCACGTCGAGGGGCTCATAAGCTCCGTGCGCGAGGACGTGGCGGTTACAGCTTTCTTCTCTCCAAACGAGAAAGACCAGAAGATCCAGGAGGTCCGCAAGAAGGTCGAGGCGTACCCGGAGGTATCCAGCGTCAAGTTCGTCTCCAAGGCCGAGGCCCTGAGGAACTTCAAGCAGACCTTCGCAGACCAACCGGAGATCTACGAGGACATGGGCTCGGACGTGCTTCCGGCCTCCCTGGAGCTTCAACTCAAGGACCCATCGAAAGCGGACGCGGTAGCGTCGAAGCTGGACGACGAAGGGTTCGCCAAGAAGGACCTCAGCTACCCGCAGCAGACCATCAATCGCCTCAACGAGGTTACGGGGTACATGATCTGGGGCCTCTACGGGGCGACGGCTCTCTTCCTCGTGTCTAGCATCCTGCTCATCTCAAACGCCATCCGCATCTCAATCTTCGCCCGGCGCAAGGAGATCGAGGTGATGAAGCTCGTCGGAGCGTCGGACGGCTTCGTGCGGACGCCGTTTGTCTTCGAGGGGCTCGTGGAGGGGCTCATCGGGGCCTCGCTGGCCGCCCTTACCGTGATCTGGCTGAACTACCTGTTCGTGGACTGGTCGCGTAACGCCTTGCCGTTCGTGCCGATCTCGAACCAGGGTATCGACACGCTCCTGATCCTGGGCGTGCTCGTGGCCGTGGGCGTCGCCATCGGGATGGTCGGCAGCTTCCTCTCGGTGACGCGCTTCCTGCGGGTGTAGCCGGCGCAGCCGGTGGCGGGCTTCGGCTCTTCACTACCGGCTGATGGTCCCTGTCATGGTAGACTCAGGCCGTGTTTCGCGCTGATGCACATCCCCGGAACGTGTCGTGATACTACCGGCCATACTCGTACGGCGCGGTAAGTATTCCGTCGCCGACCCGCTCTTCGTCGAAGAGCGGCGTCCCGTGCTGGTCGCCCGCAAGCTGCGGCGCGGCGCGGAGGCCGGGGACATCGTCCTCGTCAACGTCCGTGAGAAGCAGCGCTCGCTGCGCGGCGAGGTCACGAAGGTCCTCGGCACCTCCAAAGACCCTCGCAACGTCTACGACGCGCTCTTCGCTTCCATCGGCACCTCCCGAGATTTCTCTGAGAAGGTAGAGGAAGAGGCCGAGGAGGTCGCTGGCCGCCCGCCCGACATGGTGGACCGCGAAGACCTGCGACAGCTCGCTACGGTAACAATAGACGGCGACGACGCTAAAGACTTTGACGACGCCGTCTCCATCGAACGCACAGACGACGGCTACCGGCTCCGGGTCCACATCGCCGACGTTACCTATTACCTTGACCCAGGCGGCGCTCTCGACCGGCAGGCTGCCTTCCGGGCCAACTCGGTCTACCTGCCGGGCACGGTCGCGCCGATGCTCCCGAAGCGGCTCTCCGCGGACGTGTGCTCGCTGCGGCCGGACGAGGATCGCGCCGCCGTTACGGTAGAGATGGAGTTGAACGCGGACGGCTCGTCACGTTCGGCTCGCGCTTTCCGAAGTCTCATCCGCAGCGACGCGCGGCTCACCTACGACGGTGTGGACGCTTTCCTGCGCGGCGAGCGCGATGTGGAGCAGCCAGAGTTGGTAAAGGCGGCATTTGAACTCTCGCGAAGGCTCAAGACGCGGGCGGCCGTGCGCGGCAAGCTGGAGCTCGGCGGACGCGAGCCGGAGTACGAGATCGGCCCGGACGGCATCCCGGTCTCGGCGACGGTCCGCCGCTCCACCCCGGCGCGCGCCCTGATCGAGGAGCTGATGGTACTCGCCAACGAAGCGGTGGCGAAGATGCTGCGCGGCAGGCGCGGTGGCGTCTTCCGGGTCCACGAAAAGCCGGATGCGGAGTCGCTGGAGATGCTCGGCGTGCGGCTCGCGGCTATCAGGATGCAGGTCGAGCCGACGCCGGAGAACCTGGGGACCATAGCGGCCACCGCCAAGTCCGACGCGGTGAACTATCTCATCCTGCGCTCCATCCCTCGCGCTTTCTACGCGCCGTCGAGCCCCGGCCACTATGGGCTCGCGTTGGAAGACTATACGCACTTCACCTCCCCGATCCGGCGCTACGCGGACGTCCTGGTGCACCGCGCCCTGCTCGGTGACGACACACCGCCCGTCATGGCGGAGATCGCCACGCATATCTCCGAGAGGGAGTACAGGTCCGTGGTCTGTGAGCGGACCGCCGACCAGTACACCCTGATGTGGCTGATGCGCGACCGTGTCGGGGACGTGCTGGAGGGGACCGTGGTCAGCACCACTTCCTTCGGGCTGTTCGTCGAGCTTGAGACTGGGGCGACGGGCCTCGTACATGTCAGCAAACTCCCCGGATGGTGGGAGCTTGAGCCCAACGGGGTAGTGCTCTCCAACGATGCCATCGGCGCCTCTTACAAGGTCGGTGACCAGTTAATGGTGGAGTTGCTCGACGTGCGGCCCCTCATGCAGCGGGCGGAGTTGCGGGTGGTGAAGCATCTGTGAGCGACTTCGCGCGCAATAAGAAAGCTCTCCACGACTTTGCCATCGAGGAGACCTACGAGGCCGGAATTGTCCTCACCGGCCCGGAGGTGAAGTCTATCCGGGAGGGACGGGCGAACCTGAAGGAGAGTTATGCGCGGGTTCGGGATGGAGAGATATATCTGATCGGGGCCCACATCTCCCCTTACGAGAACGCGCGCCAAGGGGAGCAACTTCCCACCCGAGACCGCAAGCTACTCTTGCACCGCAAGGAGATAGACCGCCTGGCCGGCAAGATAGCGGTGGAGGGCAAGACTATCATCCCGCTCAAGCTCTACTCCAGGCACGGCAATATCAAGCTGGAGTTGGCAGTCGCCAGCCGCAAGAAGCAGTACGACAAGCGCCGCGACATCGCCAAGAAGACCGCCGACCGCGAGATGCAACGCGCCATGAAACAACGCCTGCGAGGCTAGAGCTACAGTTAGCGGTACGGCCAGAGGAGCGCGCTCCCGGCTTTGAAGGCTGTCCTCCCGGTGGTAGAATATAGATCGTAAGGGGGCGTACCGGCTTCGACGTGAGCGGTCAGCGTCCAGTGAGACGAGCCGAGTTTGCTGGAGACTCGTAAAACGCCGGCAACCAAGATACACGCCGATAACGAAATGGCTCTAGCTGCTTAAATAAAAGCGGCTCATCGGTCCGGGCGGCCCACGGCCCGGTCAACCGGTGTCATCAAGTGGGCTCACCTTCAGGGTCCCGGTCCCAGGGCTCTTTAGGGACACTCAACGGGCTAGCCACTCCGCGGCGCCCCGGTCCGCGGAGACCGGCGAAGAGAAACCGGGAGCTACGCTCGTAGAATCTCACGGACGGCGCGCTCGCGGACGCGGGTTCGATTCCCGCCGCCTCCACTACAAAGGCCGTTCAATCCGGACGGCCTTTTCTTGTTCCAGATCCCGCTGAAACGTGAATATCCCGGAAAATGGATATAATGCTCTGCCGTGAGTGATCCACGCCCCATAGGGGTCTTCGATTCTGGTGTGGGAGGACTGACGGTTCTCTCCGAGATTCGGGACCGCCTGCCATACGAGAACACAATCTACTTCGGTGACACCGCGAGAGTGCCCTACGGGCCGCGCGATCTCACAGAAGTGCGGTGGTTCGCCTTCGAGATAGTGCGCTACCTGGTAAGCCTCGATGTGAAACTGGTGGTCATCGCCTGCAACACGGCGGCGGCGGCGGCGCTGCGCTCTTTGCAGAGGTCCTTCGATGTCCCGATCATCGGTGTCGTCGAGCCGGGCGCGCGGGCGGCCGTGGTGGAGACCCGAAACCGCCGGGTGGGCGTCCTGGCTACCGAGGGGACCGTTCGCAGCCGCGCCTACGAGAAGGCCGTGCACTCGCTGGACGCCGGCATAGATGTCTACGCCCAGGCGGCCCCGGAGTTCGTTCCCCTCATAGAGCGGGGGATAACCGAGGGGCCGGAGCTAGAGACGCATGCCCGAAAATACCTGGAGCCGTTGAAGCGGTACAGCGTAGACGCGGTGATTCTGGGGTGTACCCACTACCCTCTAATCTCCGAGACCATCAACAGGATCATGGGTCCGGAGGTGCGCCTGATCTCCTCCGCTGGTCAGACCGCTCTCGAAGTTGGCCGCGTCCTCTCCCGAAGAGGCTACCTGCGCCGGCCGCGCGACGCAGAGGACGTTGGGACGGCCACCTACGTCTGCAGCGCGGACCCGGACGAATTCGCCGCTCTTGGCAGCCGCTTTTTAGACGAGGAGATAGCGGCTGTCGCTCCTGCCGCGGCGGTTTAAAGGATCAATGCGTTTGTTATACTTCTCTGCGGCATCGCGGGGCGTGGCGCAGTCTGGTAGCGCACCTGCTTTGGGAGCAGGGGGTCGGAGGTTCAAATCCTCTCGCCCCGACAGCCAGAGTCATGCGGGTGTAGCTCAACGGTAGAGCCCCAGCCTTCCAAGCTGGTTATGGGGGTTCGATTCCCCTCACCCGCTCTCTACCGCCGCGCGTAGCGTGCGCCCGTAGCTCAACTGGATAGAGCAGCGGACTTCTAATCCGCAGGTTGCAGGTTCGAGTCCTGCCGGGCGCGC
>DASSMB010000123.1:0-4665 GCA_035689095.1 Rubrobacteraceae bacterium
CATGAGACGATTCGCCTCTGCGATGTAGTCGTCCTCGACGAGCGAGTTCCCGATCTCGTACCCCTGCGCCTTGAAGAACGTGAAGCACATCGCGCCGCCGATGAGGAGCGTATCCGCCACGCCGAGCAGGCTCTCTATTACACCGAGCTTGTCCGAGACCTTCGCCCCGCCGAGGATAGCGACGAACGGACGCTCCGGGTCCTTGAGCAATCCCTCCAGGTAATCCACCTCCGCCTCCAGCAGCAGCCCTGCAGCCGCCGGCAGCAACTCCGCGACGCCGACCGTCGTGGCGTGCGCCCGGTGCGCCGCCCCGAAAGCATCATTGACGTAGAGGTGGGCGAGGGCGGCGAGCTGTTTGGAGAGGCCCGGGTCGTTTTTGGTCTCGCCGGGGTAGAAGCGGCTGTTCTCCAGCAGCACCACGCCCCGGCCATCCCAGTCTTCGAGTTCTTCTTCGACTTCCGGTCCGACGGCTTCATCCAGCTTGAGGACCGGCTCGCCGAGAAGCTCTCCGAGACGGTCGGCGACGGGGTCCATCCTGTACTTCGGGTCCGGCTCGCCCTTGGGGCGTCCGAGATGAGAGATCAATACGGGCCGCGCCCCCTCGGAGAGTAGATACCGGATGGTCGGCAGCGCCTTCACGATGCGCGTGTCGTCCGTGACCTTCCCATCCTTGACCGGCACGTTGAAGTCCACCCGCACCAGCACCCGCTTGCCCCGCACGTCGAGGTCTCTAACGCTCCGCTTGTTCATCGTACCTCCGGGAAAGTGAGCGGTCCGGGAACGTCCTCGCCCCCGGACCTGAGAGATCTCCTTGAGCTGCGCCTACAGCTTCTCTCCCATGTACTGCACCAGGTCGACGGTGCGGTTGGAGTAGCCCCACTCGTTGTCATACCAGCCGAGCACCTTGACGGTCTTGCCGCCGGACATGGTCAGCGGCGCGTCGAAGATACAGGAGGCCGGGTTGCCGACGATGTCCTTGGAGACCAGTGGAGCCTCGGAGTATTCGAGAATACCCGCGAGGTCGCCCTCGGCGGCCTGCTTGAAGGCGGCGTTGATGTCTTCGACCGACACCTCTTGCGAGAGGTTCGCCACGAGGTCGGTGATGGAGCCGTCGGAGATTGGGACCCGCAGCGACATCCCGTCGACCTTGCCTTTGAGGTCCGGGTAGATCACGCCGACCGTCTTCGCGGCGCCCGTGGAGCTCGGGATGATGGACTGAGCCGCCGCCCGCGCCCGCCTCGGGTCCTTGTGCGCCGCGTCCAGAAGGCTCTGGTCGTTGGTGTAGGCGTGGCAGGTCGTCATGTACGCCGACTCCATGCCGAAGTTCTCGATCAGCACCTTCGCCATCGGCACAACGCAGTTGGTCGTGCAACTCGCGTTGGAGACGACAGCGTGGTTCTCGGGATCGTACTCCTCGTGGTTGACCTTGAAGACGAACGTACCGTCCACGCCTTTGGCCGGAGCCGAGATAACGACTTTCTTCGCCCCGCCATCGAGGTGTTTGCCGGCGGATTCCTTGTTCGTGAACACACCACTCGACTCGACCACTATATCCACATCGAGGTCGCCCCACGGGATGCTAGCCGGGTCGCGCTCGGCGAAGGTCTTTATCTCGCGGTCGCCGATGCGTAGGATGTTATCGTCCAGGCTAACGTCCTCCGGCCAAATGCCGTGAGTCGAGTCGTGCTTGAAGAGCAGCGCCAGGCTCTTCATGGGCATGAGATCGTTTATCGCCACGATCTCGATGTCGTCGTCACTGCGCTCGATGGCCGCCTTGGCGGTCAGCATCCCGATCCGTCCGAAGCCGTTAATCCCTACTCGTACAGCCACTTTTTCTCCTCTCCTAGCTTGCTAGCGAACCCCTATTGTGCCCGAAACTCTAGAGCATTAACAGAGTACCACCTGAGTCCAGCCGGCACCCCCCGGCCCAGCGATGTTTCGGGACGTTTGGGGGTTCAGCTTCCGCTTGCCGCTGACTGCGAATCACCGATCTCGAGCAGCCGGCGCAAACGATGGTTGGCGGCGCTCTTGGTGAGATTTCCGAGCCGGGCCAACTCCGTGAGCGAAGCGTCCGGGTGTTCCAGCCGCAACTCCAACATCTCGCGCAACGCGGACGGCAGCTTTCCGGGGTCCAGGGCTTCGAGAGCCCGCTGCTGGCGGGCGGCGGCGGTTGCGGTGCGTCCGGCGTTGGCGGCGTCGAAGTTGGTGACGCGGTTCGCGTTCGACTTGGCCTCCCCGAGGACGGCGCGGGCCTCGTATTCGAGGACGGCGTCGTGCAGGCCCATCTGAGAGAGCAGAGTCGTCACGCCGTCGGCGCTCTTGGTGTAGGCGATCCAGCGGTTGCGCCGCCGCGATATCTTGAGCGGCGCCCGCGAGAACGCGGCCAGACGCCGAACGAACTCCTCGTCTTGGTGAACGAACTCCAGATGGTGACCCCCGCGGTTGCCGGGACGGGTGACGGAGCCGACGCCCTGGAAAGCTCCGCGAAGGTAGGCGGTTCGTTCGGCGGCGTTGCGGGAGGAGCGCATGAACCTTAGTTCATCGGCGGCCTGCATCGCTCCGTTTCCTGTGGTGCGCACGGCATAGCGGGCGCGGCCGAAGCGATCCGGCGCCACCGGCGAGAGCTTCGACTCCAGACCGAACTCCGAGCGCCACAGGCGCATCACGGAGCGGGCGACGGCGGCGCTGGAGAGGAGAACGGTTACGCCCGCGTCCTCCCATCTACCGGCCGCGTCCACGATACCGGCAAGCTCCGCGCGTCGGGATGGGCGCGAACCGGTCCTGGAGGTCTCGGAGCTTCCGGCCGCGAGTTGCCGGCGGACCTCAGAGGCGAACGAGGGCAGTCCTGCACACCTCCTCGGCGATCTTGACAGGATCGTGACGCACGCCGCCCCGGAGGTCCGCGGAGAGCAGGTCCGCCTCCCGCACCCTGACGCCCATCTTCTCCAGAACCTCCCGGTCGACCTCCACCGGAGCCGCCTCCTCGGCCTCGTACCGGGCGAGCAGATCCTGGGGCAGATCGCCGGAGTGGAGCAGCACATCGGTTATGACCGACCCCGCGTGACGGGCGACGGCCCGGACATGGTCCGAGACCGTGAACCCCATCGTCTCGCCCCTCTGGGTCATGACGTTCGCCACGTAGACGACCGGTCCATGGAACTCCGCCAGCGCCTCCCGCGTCCCGGCGCCCAACAGAGCCGGGATCGTGCTCGTAAACAGGCTTCCCGGACTCAGGACCACCACGTCCGCCGCCTCGATGGCCTCGATGACACCCGGTGGAGCCTCGATACCCTCCGGCTCCACCGCGACCTCCGCGACAGCCTTGCCAACGTCGCGCACGACGGACTCGCCCCGCGTGACCGTCCCGTCCGCGTAGCGCACGACGAGCGTCAGGCTCTCCCGGGCCGCCGGGAAGACCTGGCCCTTTATCCGCAGGAAACGAGCGGCCTGCTGCACGCCCTCGCAGAAGTCTCCCGCCATGTCCGAGAGCGCCGCGATGATGATGTTGCCGACGCTGTGATCGTTCAGGTCGCCAGGCGCCTCGAAACGGTAGTTGAAGACCTCGGCGAGCCTCCGCCGCCCGGCGAGCGCGACCAGGCAGTTCCTCACATCGCCCGGAGGCGCGACCCCGAGCTCCTGGCGCAACCGCCCGCTCGACCCTCCATCGTCCGCGACCGTGACGACCGCCGTAAGGTCCCCGACCCGGTCCCTTAGCCCGGCCAGCAGCACCGGCAGGCCGGTACCACCGCCGAAAGCCACAACCCGCAAGTCTTCTGCCGCACTCATCAGCGCCGAGTATACCGCCGAGGCTGCCGTAAACGCAGCGGGCCTAGCCCGACATCCGGTCGCGCCCGTGAGTCCCGGAGAAGTCCAGGATCGGGCCTTTCGGGACTATGCGGGTCGGGTTTATTGACTCGTGGCTCCGGTAGTAGTGCTTCTTGATGTGCTCCATATTGACCGTCTCGGCGACGCCCGGCTGCTGGTAGAGGTCCCGCAGGTAGCCCCACAGGTTCGGGTAGTCCACGATGCGCCGCAGGTTGCACTTGAAGTGTCCATGGTACACGGCGTCGAAGCGGACGAGCGTGGGGAACATGCACCAGTCGGCCTCGGTGATCCTGCCGCCGCACAGGTAGCGCCGCTCCGAGAGCACGCCCTCCCAGTAATCCAGGGCGTCGAACAGCTCGGTGACGGCCTCCTCATAGGCTTCCTGGCTGGTTGCGAATCCGGAGCGGTAGACGCCGTTGTTTATAGGCTCGTAGATGGCGGTGATGATCGCGTCGATCTCGTCACGCAGGCCATCCGGGCAGTAGTCGGCGCCCGTGGTCGAGAACTCCCCGAACTCGGTGTCGAGCATGCGGATGATCTCGCGCGACTCGTTGTTCACGATGGTGCCGGTCTCTTTGTCCCATAGCACGGGCGTCGTAACCCGCCCCGTGTACTCCGGGTCCGCCTTCGCGTAGACCTCGCGCAGGTAGTGAGCCCCGTTGACCGTATCCGGGATGACGCCCGGCTCATCGTAAAAGGCCCAGCCGTCGTCTCCCATGAACGAGCCGACCGCCGAGAGCCCGATGGCGTCCTCCAGCCCCTTGAGCTTCCTCATAATGGCCGTCCGGTGCGCCCACGGACAGGCCCACGCGATGTACAGATGGTAACGCCCCGCCTCCG
>DASSMB010000124.1:0-3002 GCA_035689095.1 Rubrobacteraceae bacterium
AACAGGTCCCGGATCAACTGGTACGCACGCTCGATCCGCTCTCCCGGCGCCAGCACCTGCGCGAAATCATCCTCGATCTTCGACGGCTCGATCTCCGACGCATTCCCCAGCAACCCATCTAGCAGTCCCATCTTACTCTCCCTCCGTGGCTAACCGTTTGCAAGCTCATAAGGCACAGTAACCTTTGAGATCAATCGCTCTACGGCACATTTGCTACGCTAGTCGAACTTACGACGCAACGCCTCGAATTCGGGCAAGTCGACGCGATCTTTCCACATGCCCCGCGCGCCACAAAACAACTTTAGCCGGTCACTCTCATCGAAGACCTCGTCGCGATCCATGCGCTCGGTCTGCTGGCCTTCTCGAATAGCCTCAGCAAGAGCGAAATCTTCCAGCACCTCGGCGAAGACCTCGTGCAGCAGTTCCCGTTGCTCGTGCAACGTCTCGGCGAACGCTTCTTTCAACGCCTGCTTCATCGCTTCGTTGTTCGGTTCGGTCTGTGCCATCTCATCGCCTCGTTACGAAGGTATCTACTCAATAGTAGCGCATCGCGGTCAGGCGCTGGACGAATCCCGCTGCTCCAGCCACCGCTTGAGCGACCGCTGGCTCTCGCCGGATGCCTTGCCCATAAGGAGGTTCCGCACGCTGATGTCTTCATCGAGTGCGGGCCAGTGGATGCCGACGCCCCCACCACTCATCCGCCAGTTCTTGCGCTCCTCGGGGGTGCCGTGCAGGAGGCGCGGATACCACGCAAGAGGCGCGGAGATCGAGCGTCCGTCGGAGAGCTCGACGGTGAGCGCGTCGCCGGTTATGGTTACGGTCTCGGCGCGTACGACGGAAGTTTCAGTCGTTGAAGAACTCATTCCAGCTCCTTAGCAGTTCCTCTCGGTGTTCCTCGACCAGTCTCTGTATGCGTCCGATCTCCGCGCTCCTCACGGAACTCCAGGCATTCGTCTATCGAGTCCCGAAACGCCGTCTTCAGTCGTTCACGGAAAGTCATTGCAGGTTCTCCAGATCCGCCAAGTCCTGATACCGCCCCGAAGCCCGCTTGTTGCTCTTGAGGTTCTCCAGGTCGATGAAGTGGATAGTTAGACCGTCGACATGGACCTCCACACGGGAAGCGTAACACTCTTCGAAGAGAACGCCCGGCAAGGTCGTTATGAGATCTATGCGGCTGGGTGGATAGCCGAGTTGAACTATTTGGTCCGGCACCAGGAAGTCCTCGGCTTTCAGACCGAGAGATCCGAACCCGAAGTCTTCTATAGCTCGAATCAGGCGTCCGGCGTTCTCTTCGTCCGTCCCAACCCAGATATCTACGTCCTTGGTGTACCGGGGATGCCCGTGCAGCGCGACCGCGTAGCCGCCAACCACTAGGTAACGGACCCTAGCCCCGTTTAACGAAGCGAAGAAATCTCTGAAGTCGGGGCTGAGTATCATAATGCCACTGGTGGTACTCTCGTCGGATCTCCTCCAGTGCGGCCAGCCGCGCTTCGTAGGGTTGCTTCCGCCAGTAAGCAAAATCGGTCGGCTGCTCTTCAAGGGGGACCTTCCGCACTATTTTCCGCACAGGCTTGCTTCCCTCCATGATTCGCGCTCCGCCCTTATTCTACCTTTCTGTCATCTTGCGCGCGTCGAGCAGCTTGTCCAGCTCTCCCTCGGAGAGGTCGGTGTTTTCGCGGGCTACCTCGCGGATGGTCTTGCCGGACTTGTAGGCGTCCTTGGAGATCTCGGCTGCCTTGTCGTAGCCGATCTCGGGGGCGAGCGCCGTTGCGAGCATGAGGCCCTGCTCCACGAGCGCCGGGCCGCGGTCGGTGGCTTCTAGACCTGCGACGCACTGGTCGGTCAGGTTGGAGGCTGCGCTACCCAGGATCTCTATGCTCTGGAGCAGGTTGTGGGCGATGACCGGGAGCATGACGTTCAGCTCGAAGTTGCCGCTCTGTCCCGCTACGGCGATGGTGGCGTCGTTGCCGATGACCTGCGCGGCGACCATCGCGGCGCTCTCGGCGATGACGGGGTTGACCTTGCCGGGCATGATGGAGGAACCGGGCTGCACCTCCGGCAGCGCTATCTCGGCGAAGCTGGCGCGCGGGCCGCTCCCTAGCCAGCGGATGTCGTTGGCTATCTTGAGGAGGCTGACGGCGACGGTCTTTAGCGCGCCGCTGGCGAAGACGGCGGCGTCCATGGCGCTCTGGGCCTGGAAGTGGTTCTCCGTCTCCCGGACCTCGACGCCGAAGCGCCGGCTCAGGCGCTCGCAGACCCTGCCCGCGAACTCGGTGTGGGTGTTGACGCCGGTGCCGACGGCGGTGCCGCCTAAAGCCACTTCGGCGAGGTCTTCGACCGCCTTGTTCACGCGCAGGATACCGCGTTCTATCTGGCCGGCGTGGCCCTGGAACTCTTGCCCCAGGCGGATCGGGGTGGCGTCCTGCAGGTGCGTGCGGCCAGTCTTTACCACGTCGTCGAACTCGCGGGCCTTGTCTTCGAGGGCGGACTGGAGCTTCTGCAGGCCGGGGAGGAGGTCTTCTTTTATGGAGATCAAGGCGGAGAGGTGGATGGCGGTCGGGATGACGTCGTTTGAGGACTGGCCCCGGTTGACGTGGTCGTTGGGGTGGACGGGGTCCTTGGAGCCCAGCTCGCCGCCCGCTATCTGGATGGCGCGGTTGGAGATCACCTCGTTCGCGTTCATGTTGGTCGAGGTGCCGGAGCCGGTCTGGAAGATGTCGAGGACGAACTGGTTGTCCAGCTTACCTTCGATGACCTCCTCCGCCGCCTGCACGATGGCGTCCTTGAGGTGATCGTCGAGGCCGCCGAGCTCGTTGTTGACGACGGCGGCTTCGAGCTTTATCGCGCCGAGGGCTTCTATCAAGCGCCTGGGAAAGCGCAGGTCGCTTATCGGGAAGTTGTCGAGGGCGCGACGGGTCTGGGCGCCGAAGAGGGCGTCGCGGGGGACTTCCACCTCTCCCATCGAGTCGCGTTCCTTGCGGTGCGGGGTGTCGTGCGCGGTC
>DASSMB010000125.1:0-3564 GCA_035689095.1 Rubrobacteraceae bacterium
CGGCGAGCGGTTGGCCGAACTCATCGACTGGAAAGCCATCATTGCGGGCACGGACGAAAAGTTCCGCGTCGGCCGCGACCAGAAGACCTTTCCCCAATACGCACAACCAACGACGTAGAGACTCATCGAACGTGCGTGATCGGCTCTATCTGATCCAACTCTTCGATCTCCTTTTTGTCGTTTATCGTCCGGTAGAGATCCAGCGCGAGTTGCCCGTTTAGCCAGAACTCGGGGCTGGTGCCGAACACCTTCGCCAGCCGCAGGGCCGTCGAAGGGGTAACGCGCCGCTTGCCGTGAACGAGCTCGTTCACCCGGACGTAGGGGACCCGTATCCGCTTCGCGAGCTGGACTTGAGTTATGCCCAGCGGCTTCAGGAACTCTTCTAGCAGCATCTCGCCGGGAGAGGTAGGGGGTCTATCCGTCGGTATCCGCATCTTCGTCACCGCCCTAGTGGTAGTCAACTATCTCGACCTCCTCTGCCCCGGCCTCCGTCCAGACGAAACACACGCGGTACTGGGCGTTGATCCTTATGCTGTGCTGACCTTCTCTGTCTCCCGCCAGCGTCTCCAGACGGTTGCCGGGTGGGGCTCGCAAGTCGTCCAGATCCGCGGCCTGGTTGAGTTGGTCCAGCTTCCTGTGAGCCACGCGCCAGAGATTCTGAGGGCACGTCTTCCGCGCCTTCTTCGTGTCCCGTCCGTCGAAAACGTCTTCCGTACCCTCGTCCCTGAACGAAGCGATCACGCTTGCGCAGTATAACGCATAACGTTATACGTGCTAAATTCAGGCGTCTAGCACTACGTCGGAGAGGGGGCTTCCGATGCAGATGAGGCGCAGGCCCTGCTCTAGCTCCTCGTCGCCGATGGCGAAGGCCATGTCCTGGTCGATCTCGCCTTCGAGGCACTTCTGGATGCAGGTGGTGCAGGTGCCGCTGCGGCAGTCGTAGGGGAGGGTGAGGCCGGCGTCCTCGGCGGCTTCGAGAATGTACTCGTCCTCGGCGACGTCTATGGTGACGCCGCGCTTCTTGAAGGTAACTTTGTGGGTCTTCGCCATGTACTCTCCTAAAGTTAAGGCCCCGACCCCGACTCGCGGGACCGGGGCCTCTGTTCGGTTACGTTGCTCTTACAGCTCTCGGGCCTCGAAGTCCTCGCCGGGCGCGCCGCAGACGGGGCACTCCTCGGGGGGCTGGACTCCCTGCATTTCCTCGCCGCAGGTTCCGCAGACCATCGTGACGGTCATCGGCGGGTGCGGGGCTTCGCCGTTCCCGTCGGCTTCTATCTTCTCGCCGGTGTCTTTCGCGAGGTCGGCGATGGAGATCTTGCCGGTAATGACGTCCTCCATCGTGGTGCGCGCCCCGGAGAGCGAGTCCTCCACCAGCGGAAGGTCTATGTGGGTAACGCCGCGCTCGCGCGCCAGCTTCTCGGTCATGTTGCGCGAGATGTTCCGCATGAAGCCCTTCGGCGCCCGCTCCAGGCGGTCTATGGCCTCCTGCGTCCAGGTGAACTCCTTGGAGCCGCCCTCGGGGACCAATGCGCCGGCCTTCTGGAAGGCGGAGTGGTCTATGGGACACGTGGCGCCGGTCGACGCCTCGACTTGCTGCTTGACGTGCGAGACGGGGCAGCCGCCAGCCTGCGGCTGCGTGACCTCGGGGGCCTCGCGGCCGGTCTCCTCGCGGTACTGCTGCTCGACGTACTCGCGGGTGATGGTAGTGTAGCCCTTCTTTAGCGCGCTCTTCTCGACGCGGGCGCGGACGCGGCGCTTCTCCTGCCACTCTTCGAGGCTGTCGAGGAGCCTTTGGGCGTCGTCGGTCCAGTGAAGCTCGCGGCCGTCGTAGACCTCGGAGAGGTTCAGGTTCTCGTCTCCGGCGGTCGTGGCGATCTCGGCGTCTACGGCGTGGAAGTGTGCCGGGCTGGATCCACAGACCGGACACTTCGCGGGCTTGCCCTTCGCCACGTAGCGGCACACGTCGCACTCGAAGCGGTCGTGGCCCTGGGCTACGCGGTGGATCTCCGCCTGAACCTCCGCGGAGACACCCTCGATGTCGCCCTGGTCCTCGCTCTTGCCGAAGCCGCCGCGGCCCGCCTCGAAGATCTCCTCTTTCGTCACGTGCCCGTTGCCGTTGGCGGAACCGTTCGCGCCATTGCCGTTTGCCTTCGCCTTCGCGGCCTTCTTGTCGGCGGTGCGCTCGTCGAAGTCCTTGAACAGGCTGTCTATGGGCTTGTCCTCGCCCATCGCTTCGGCCTCGCGCATCTGGTCGCCGATGGCGCGCATGGACTCCATGGCGCCGGGCGGGAGGATGTTCTTGATGACCTCGTCGATGACGCCGGTGGTGATGACCGTGTAGCCGCGCTCGATGGCGTAGCGGATGATCGCGCCGGTCGCCATCCCCACCACGAATCCTGGTATGCGGTCGAGCCGCTCCAGGGCCTCCTTCGTCCAGGTCATGTGTTCCTCGGCGGTGAGGATGTCCGGGGCCTGGTACTCGAAGTTCGTTATGAGGACGTTCGTCGGCAGGTAACGCATCATGTTCTCGGTGTTGCCGCCGATGTCCATCTCGTCGTCGGAGTGGTAGCCGATGCGGCCCATAACCACGAGCGTCGGGTTGACCTCGTTCACGTACTTCATCGTCTGCTCGAACGGCTTGCCCGCAAGAAGCGTCGTCTTCAGCTCGACACCCTCATCGGCGGCGATCTTCTTGGCGATCTCCAGGTGCGCGGTGTAGATCTTGGCGAGTCCCGAGTCGATGATCTCCTCGTGCAGCTTCTCTTGCTCTTTAAAGCGGAAGACCTTCTGAGCCTTGCTACTGAGGACACCCGCTATGGAGTGGAACATCGCGTAGTGGAAGTACGGGTCGAAGACGGAAATTGCCTCGACGGTGCCGCCGAACTCCCGCGCCAGCTCTATCGCCCGCTTCAGGCCGCCGAGCGACTTGGCCGAGCCGTCCACCGCGACGACGATATGCTCGAACGGTGAACGGTCGAGGTCCTTGACGATCAGGGTGTCCGCCTTCTCCAGACGGCGCACGACGCGCTCGGTGACGGTGCCGAGGACCGTATCCTTCACGGCTGCCATGCCCATCGCGCCGATGACGACGAGGTCGAAGTCGTTCTGGTTTACGTCCTCGACGATGACCTTGAAGTTCTTGCCTTCCAGGGAGCGGCGGACCAGTTCGACATCGTACTTCTCGCAGAGCGGCTCCAGCACGTCTATATAGGAGTCGGTGATGATCTCCAGACCTTTAGTTATCAACTGGTCGTGGATCTTGCGCTGCCGCTTCATCTCGTCTTCGTCGCGGAACTCCTCCGGGAGACCGCTCTCCATCTGACGGAAGCGGACGTCGTGCATCTTGGCCGCGTAGGCGTGACAACCCGCGACCCTGCCCCCGAACTTGCGCGCCACGTCAACGCCTATGACGCACGCCTGGTTCGAGTAGTCCGAGTTGTCTACCGGGACGTAAACCTCTTTGTACATTTAACCCGCTCCCCTAGATTTCAGGACGCCTGATCCGATACGCACAAACCATTCTCGCAGAATACGCTCCGCGCCTGTGTAATGTACCTTTTACCG
>DASSMB010000126.1:0-10630 GCA_035689095.1 Rubrobacteraceae bacterium
ACAGACTCCATCGAGACCGCGCTGAAGCTGGCCGAGGGGCTCGTACAGATCGAGACCGTCGAGACGGACGGCCCAGGGGAGTCGATGCTCTTCTCGGAGAGCTTCACTTGCACTAACTGCGGCGCCTCGATAGCGGAGATACAGCCGCGCACGTTCTCGTTCAATAGCCCGCACGGAGCGTGCGACCGCTGCGACGGGCTGGGGAGCCGGCTAGAGATAGACCCGGCGCTCGTCGTCCCGAACGAGGACCTCAGCGTCAACGACGGGGCGGTAGTTCCGTGGGCCAACTCGCAGACCGAGTACCACGGGAGCGTGCTCGGCGCGCTTTCGGAGAAGTACGGGATAGACCTCGATGCGCCGTGGCGGGATCTGCCGGAGGAGCAGAAGAATCTCATCCTGTTCGGCACTAACGGAGATCGCATCTACGTCTCCTACCGCAACCGCTACAACCGGCGGCGCCAGTACATGACTCAGTTCGACGGCGTGGTGGGAAATCTCGAGAAGCGCTACTCCGAGACTGATTCAGAGTACCGGCGGGAGAAGATCGAGGAGTTCATGAGCCACGTTCCCTGCCCGAAGTGCAAGGGCGCGAGGCTCCGTCCCGAAGCTCTGGCCGTCACGGTGGGGGAGAAGAATATCGCGGAGTTCACCGCGCTCTCCGTCACGGACGCTCAAGAATTCTTCGGGGGGGTGGAGTTCACGGCCAGGGAGTGGTTGATCGGGGAGCGGGTTGTCAAGGAGATCCGGGAGCGGCTCGGTTTTCTGGTGGACGTGGGCCTCGGATACCTCACCCTCGGGCGTTCGGCGGGCACCCTCTCCGGTGGCGAGGCGCAGCGCATCCGGCTCGCCTCGCAGGTCGGGAGTGGGCTGGTGGGCGTCCTGTACGTGTTGGACGAGCCGTCCATCGGGCTGCACCAGCGGGACAACCGGCGGCTGTTGACGACGCTTGAGAAGCTCAGGGACCTCGGGAACACGCTCATCGTCGTCGAGCATGACGAGGAGACCATCCGGGCGGCGGACTACGTGATTGACGTGGGGCCGGGCGCGGGAGTCCACGGCGGGGAGATCATCGCCGCCGGCAGCGTCGAGGATATCGAGGCGGAGGAGCGTTCCGTCACGGGCGACTTCCTGGCCGGCCGGCGCAGGATAGAGCCTCCGGAGGAGCGGCGTCAGCCGACGGGCAGCATCGGTCTGATGGGCGCGATGGAGCACAACCTCAAGGACGTGGACGTGGAGTTTCCGCTGGGGATCTTTACGGCCATCACGGGTGTGTCAGGGTCGGGGAAGAGCACGCTGGTCAACGAGATCCTGTACAAGGCCCTCGCCAACGCCGTGAGCCGCGGCAAGCACCGTCCCGGCCGTCACGCAGGCCTGCGGGGCGTCGAGGATGTAGACAAGGTCATAGATATAGACCAGAGTCCGATAGGACGCACGCCGCGCTCCAACCCGGCGACCTACACGAAGGTCTTCGACCACATAAGGCAGCTCTTCGCCGCGACGCCGGAGGCGAAGATCCGAGGCTACAAGCCGGGCCGGTTCTCGTTCAACGTCAAGGGCGGTCGGTGCGAGGCGTGCCGGGGGGACGGTCAGATCCGGATAGAGATGCACTTCCTCCCGGACGTCTACGTCCCTTGCGAGGTCTGCAAGGGCCGCCGCTACAACACCGAGACCCTGCGCGCCACCTACAAGGGCAAGTCAATCTCCGACGTCCTCGACATGACCATCGAGGAGGCGTGCGAGTTCTTCGCTCCCGTCCCCGCGATAGCGCGCCGCATGGAGACTCTGCGGGACGTGGGGCTCGGCTACGTCCGGCTCGGCCAGCCGGCCACTACTCTGTCGGGCGGCGAGGCGCAGAGGGTCAAACTGGCGAGCGAGCTCGGGAAGCGGGCTACCGGCAAGACGGTCTACATCCTGGACGAGCCGACGACGGGTCTGCACTTCGCGGACGTGGAGAAGCTGCTGCACATCCTGCACCGCCTCGTGGACGCCGGTAACACGGTCATCGTCATCGAGCACAACCTGGACGTCATACGCTCGGCCGACCACGTCATAGACCTCGGCCCCGAAGGTGGAGACGGCGGCGGAGAGATCGTGGCGGTCGGCACCCCGGAGGACGTGGCCCGTGTCGAAGAGTCGCACACGGGCCGCTTCCTGCGCGGCCTCATGCCGGAGGTCATGGCGGCGAGCTAGGATCTACGGGCCGTTCGTGCCCTCGACCAGCTCCTCCAAGACCGACCCCGCGACGATGTTCTCCAGGCCGCGGATGACGACGCTGGCGTCCTCGACGTAGTCGGTGTAGGAACCGTCGGCGCGGGACCGGCGGAATAAGCCCTCCAGTATCCGTCCAAGACGGTTGATTCCCCACTCCATGTACTCTTCGCTGTACAGAGCGACGCGCACGACGGCGTCCACGCTCAGGGGGTCGAGGTTGCCGCGCTCCAGGGTGGTGAAGACGTAGTCGTACTGCTCCAGGATGCCGTCCACGACGTGACGGGCGTCCGGCATGTCTTCGCTCTCGAACATGAAGACGTAAGTGCCGGCGATGATCTGGAGCGCCTTGTCCTGATGGTCGTACTCCCTGCGAGAGTAGTCCTGGATCACCGCGAATAGCTCAGAGAACTTGTCCTGGTCCTGACTTTCCACGTTGTCTCCTCCGCCTGATATTTGACTGGATGGAGTCTAACGCCCGGAAGAACCCGGCGCGACTACGCGCGACAGTATGAGCGCTCACAAAAACCTTCGCCGAATCGGGTTTTTGAACTTTAAACCGGATGAGTTGGCTGATAGGGTATCGGGCATGAGCGAAGCAACTAAACAACAGGCTCCGGTGATCAGCGGTCACCAGGTAATAGCGGCTGGCCTCGCCTCGACGACGGCGGCAATCATCACGTCCCGGTTCGGGGTAGCGGGGACGCTACTCGGCGCGGCGGTAACTTCAATGATAATAACGGGCGGATCGGCGATCCTCAGGTCTTACCTGGAGAGCGTGACTGGCTCCGTGAGGAAGATGCCCTACAAGATGAAGGCGAAGGCGAACCGGGCGCAGGCCGGGCGCGCCGACGCCCCGGACACGATACCCGGCCGCCCCGACCTGCGGGAGAATTTCATGGGCCGGATGCGGGCCGCGATGGGGTGGTTCTCGCACCTGCCGACCCTGCGCCGGCGTTCCATCATGCTCAAGGGTTTCGTGGCCGCCGCCGTCGCTTTCGTTATAGGCATGAGCGCCGTGTACGCCGTCGAGTCGGGGATAGGGAACAGCCTCTCCTGCGGCTTCTGGTCCCAGTGTCCGGAGGGAGCCGCGCCCGGTCTACACGTGATAAGCGGCAGGGGCACGGGCACGAGCAGTTCCATCTCCTTTGCCCGCCCTCAGACGGAGACCGCGCCGCAGAATGAGACCGTGAACCCCTCTTCGCAAGACGCTTCGCAGCAACAGGACTCTTCGCAGCAGGACTCCGGCACGCCGGTCGTGCAGGATCCCGCCGCCGGAGACCCGTCGGCTACTCCCGAGACGCCTACCGAGGACCCCGCGGCCCAGCCCGAGACTCCGGCCACACCGTCCGAGACGCCCACCGCGACGCCTCAGGCGCCAACGCCCTCTTCGGGGACGAGCGAGTCCTCTCCGTAGCGTAGACCGCTGCCAGCCTCCGGCTCCGGCAAACTCTGCCGCGGCCGGAGGCTTTCGTCTTGGCGGTCCACCCGACCCCGGACTTATAGATTCACGGGTACGTGGCACTTCGTGGATGGCTGCGGACGCCAGCGGGATGCCGCTGCCGGAAGTTGCTCCAGGATGACGCTCTCTCTGACACAGATTGATCAATGCCGGGCACACCGCAGGCTGTAAGATGTCTGTAAGACCAGCGTCCTGGCGTATCTGGGCCGGATAGGAGGAGTCCATGAGCGTGCTTCCGAAGAAGATCCTACTGGCTACCGATGGCTCGGAGGATGCGACGCTCGCCGCGAGGGCCGCCGTGGAGGTCTCGAACGGCGCCGGAGCGGAGCTTTATCTGGTCCATGCCTGGCACGCTGTCCCGTCCACCCGGTTCGAGCGGTTTATAAGGACCGAGATGGAACGCGAGGCGCGGCATCTCTTGCGGGAGCAGGTCGAGCTGGCGGAGACGCTTGGGGGAACAGTTGCTGGCGCATACCTGAGGGAAGGCTCGCTCGTCGAAGAAGTGCTGGCGGCCTGCTCTGCGGTGGGTGCCGGACTGATCGTAATGGGAACCAGAGGCCGCGGCCCGGTCGCGCGGTTGCTGCTCGGAAGCGTGGCGGAGGGTGTCGTGTACAGGGCGAAGACCCCGGTCCTTGTAGTTCGCGGAGGCGACGCTGCGTGGCCCCCGAGGCGCGTAATCTCCGGAGACGATTCCTCCGAGAGCGCCCTCCGGGCGGCGGAGCTGGCGGTTAGTATCGGGGGTCTGTTCGGCACCCATAATCTCCTCATGCGCGTGTATCCCAGACTGCCCTCGATAGACGAGGAGGGCAGGAAGCTGGACGCGCGGCGAGTAGACGACGAGTTGCGCCGGGAGGAGCGGACCCTCGAAGAGCGGGCGGACCAGATCGCGGACGCGGACGCCGCTCGACCGAAGGTCTGCATCGCCGTCGGAGACCCGGCCAAGGTCATTCTGGATGAAGCCGGTCCCGAACCCGAGCGTTGTCTCATCTCCGTTGGAAAGCGAGGACTCGGAGCCGGACGCATGCGGCTCGGCAGCGTCTCGACAAAGGTCCTTCGCGCGGCGCGAGGCCCGGTGCTCGTCTATCCGCAGCGGGAGGCGTGATCTCGCGCCGGGTAATCATATAGGGTGATAACGTGGACCTGACAGGCGTGATCCAGGTCTTCCTCTTCGCGCTCCTGACGGCCGCCGCAACAGGACTCGGGGCGGTGCCGTTTATCTTCGTCGAGAATATGACCCGGCGCTGGCTCGGGGCCTCGAACGCGGTCGCCGCCGGGCTGATGCTCGCGGCGAGCTTCGGGCTCATCTACGAGGGCGTGAACTACAGTCTCGGGGGCGTCCTGGCCGGGGCCATGATCGGCTTGATCGCCATAGTCATCGCCCGGCGTGTGATCTCCGACCACGACCACGCCTCCAGCTTCGCGCAGATGAGCGCGTTCGACGCCCGGAAGGCGCTGATCATCGTCGGCATCATGACGGTCCACTCTTTTACCGAGGGGGTCGGGGTCGGCGTCTCTTTCGGCGGCGGGCAGGCGCTGGGGCTGTTCATTACGCTCGCCATCGCCGTCCACAACATCCCGGAAGGTTTGGCGATTAGCCTCGTGCTGGTGCCGCGCGGGGTGCGCTGGGACCGGGCCGCCCTCTGGAGCGTCTTCTCCAGCCTGCCGCAACCTCTGATGGCCGTCCCCGCCTTCGTCTTCGTCGAAGCTTTCCGGCCGCTACTGCCCTACGGGCTGGGTTTCGCGGCGGGAGCCATGATCTGGATGGTCTTCTCCGAGCTGATGCCGGACGCGCTGCAGGAGGCATCCGCGAACCTCGTCGCCGTCGTCATCACGATCTCGATAGTGGTGATGATCGCGTTTCAGGTCCTGATCCGTTAGCCGCACATCCGCGCCGAAGAGCGGTTAAAATATGCGGGTCTTGAACGAACCCCACGATAGTATGAACCCGAAACCTGTTCTGCTCCTCGTCCTCGACGGCATCCGTCCGGACGTGCTGAGCGCGGCCATCCGGGAGGGCGACGCCCCGAACCTGGGCGCGCTGGCCGAGAGGGGCGAAGCAGTCTGGGATGCGGTATCGGTGTTCCCGAGCATAACCCCGGCGGCGACGGCCGCCATCGCCACGGGCGAGGCTCCGGCGCGCAGTGGCATCGTCGGACACGCCTGGTACGACGAGGACGAGCGGCGCGTGATCGTCTACGGCGCGATGACTGAGACAGTAATGGCTACCGGCCCGATAAAGGTCTTCCACAACAACGTCTGGCGCATGAACCGGGACGACCTGCATGCAGCGACCCTCTTCGAGGACCTTCACGACCGCGGCTTCGACGGCGCGTGCGTCAACTTCCCGGTGCGCCGCGGTCCGCACACGCACAAGATCCGGATGAAGACCGTCGAGGGATACCGCAGGGGCGGGCGCTACCTCGGAGCCTCCGTGAAAGGCCCGAAGGAATACTACATGGGCGACCTGTTCTACAGCCGCGAGACGGGCTTCAGCGGGCGCAAGGCCAGCGGCGGCATCCTCCAGTCCGTCGGCATCAACGACGAGTACGCCGCCCAGATCGGGGCTATGCTGATAAAAGAGAAGGCCGCGCCATTCAACCTCGTCTACTTCTTCAAGGGCGACTCCATCGCTCACCACCACGGTCTCGAAGCCCAGCGCCAGTGGGTAACGAAGGCTGATGGTTACGTCGCCCGGATCTTCCGGGCGGGCGGCGGGGTAGACCGGGTGCTCGAAGACTACGTCGTGCTCGCGCTCTCCGACCACGGACACGCGCCGCTCCTCCCCAAGCGCCGCTTCGTGGACCTGCGGAAGATCCCGGGCCAGAACGTCTCTTCCGGCGTGAAGGCCCGCTTCGGAAACGGCACGAGCATCGTATTGGTGCCGAACGGCCGGTCGGCGCTTCTCTACCTGCGTGACGACGTGGACCTTCGTCCGGTGGTCGAGGGTCTGGTCGGGCGGCGCGGGGTGGACCTTGCAGTCTGGCAGGAGGGCGACTGGGGGGTTGTGCGCCGGCTTGGCCGCGAGTTGCGCTTCCGTCCCGGCACGCAGGTGACGGACACCTACGGCGATAGCTGGGACCTGGACGGCGACCCGCGCGCCCTGGACCTCGAACTTTCCGGAGACGCGCTGCGCTACGGTGAGTACCCGGACGCGCTGGAGCGGCTGTGGGGCTGCCTGCACTCGCCGCGCTGCGGTGACGTGGTGCTCTCGGCGACGCCGGGCTACACCTTCGGCGAGGTCTCCGGCGGATACCACACGGCGAGCGACCACGGCTCGCTGCACGCCAGTGACTCGAACGTCTTCATGCTGGCGAGCGGAGTCCCCGCGCCGCGCCGCATTACGGACGTGGCTCCGACTCTACTGCGACACTTCGGGACGAAGGCCTCCGCGCAGCCGGTCGGCGACCCCGTGGGGGACCGTGGCCTCTAGCGGCTCCGGGCGCAACGGCTCCTCGGGGGAGGAGCGGCAGGGGATACAGCCGCGCTACCGGCGGGCCTTCGGGTGTGTTACCTGGATCAACATGGCGATGCTCGTCTTCCTCGCGGCGGCCTTCCTGCTGCCGCTGCCCTTCCGCTATGTCGGCGACGGGACCATCTTCCGTGAGATCCCGGAGCGTCTCACGTTCGTCGGGCTCATCCTGATACTCCCCGGCATGGCTATCGGGGCGGCTCTCGGCGCGCGCACCTACCGGGTCGAGCGCAGGCTCGGCATCCGCGTGGGGGCCGGTATCGGGGCGATCATCGGGTGGACGAGCTTCTTCGTCCCGGCCTGGCTGGATACGCTGCCGCTGCTGCTTTTGCCTCTCGCGGCCCTCGCGGCGGGTCTCGTGCTGTACGCGCTCTTCGCGACGGACAAGAGCTTCGAACTTCGGCGGCGTCTAGTCCTGATAGCGGCGGGCCTCGTGGCCGTCGCGGGAGCGTTCGAACTGATCGTGGACTTCGACGTGCTCGGCCTCACGGGAGCATTCTTCTCCACGGCGGCGGCGGCTGTCGGGGGTTGGATCGCGGGCTCCGGGTACGCCCGCGCGGGCGGCGACGCCATGATCCCGCCCGGCGCCACCATCAAGCCCCGCGAGCCGCGCCGGAAGCCCCGCTAGAGGCGGGAGAAACATCCTGGCGCGGTATAATCTCCCCCGATGACGGAGAACGGCTACCCGGACCGCTCGCACCTCCCGACCTCGCCCGGCGTCTACATATTCAAGGACGCTGACGATAAGGTCATCTATGTCGGCAAGGCGAAGAATATCCGCAGCCGGGTGGCGAACTACTTCACCCGCTCCGGCGATGGCCGCCCGAAGATAACGGAGCTTCGCGAGCGGGTCTCGCAGATAGACTTCATAGCGACACGGACGGAGACCGAGGCGCTGGTGTTGGAGGCGAACCTGATCAAACGCCACAGGCCGCGCTTTAACGCCTCCCTGAAGGACGACAAGAGCTACCCGTACATAGTCGTCACCACCGGCGACGAGTACCCGCGCGTCTTCGCCACGCGCAGCGCGCACGACCCGCGCCACCGCTACTTCGGGCCATTCCCGAGCGCGGGCTCGGTACACACGACGCTGGAAGTGCTGAACAAGACTTTCCCATTCCGCAAGTGCCGGGGGCCGGAGCCGGGGCGCAGGAGCGGCGTCCCGTGCCTGAACTACCACATCGGGCGTTCGGCCGCGCCGTGCGTCGGGGCGGTTACGAAGGAGGGGTACGATGAGATCATCGCGGACGTCATCGCCTTCCTCGAAGGTCGAGTTGACCACCTGATCCGGGACCGCCAGCAGGCGATGCAGGAGGCCGCCCGCCAGATGGACTTCGAGAGGGCCGCGAAGCTGCGCGATGAGCTATCCGCTCTCTCGCACGTCCGGGACCGGCAGCAGGCGACCATAGCCTCTGAGGACTCGTTCGATGCGGTTGGAGCATTCGTGGAGGGCGAATCGGCGTGCGTGCAGGTCTTCGCGGTGCGGAGCGGCCAGATCGTGGGCCGCGACTCCTTCTTGCTGGACAACTACGGCGAGACAAGCGCGGAGACCGTAGCCCTGCAGTTCGTGCCGCAGTACTACTCGACCGCCGCCGTCCCGCGCGAGGTGCTGGTCCAGTCCGACGAGCCGCAAGACATATTAGAGCAGCATCTCTCCGAGGTGCGCGGGACGCGGGTCGAGGTGCGGCGTCCGAGGCGAGGAGACAAGCGCCGCATCCTGGAGACCGCCGTGCGCAATGCGGAGCTCGGCCTGGAGCACGAGAAGGCGCTGGAAGAGGCGAAACGAAACCGGGTCGCCTCCACGCTCGACACGCTGCGCGAGGAGCTTGCGCTGCCGACGCTGCCGGTCAGGATCGAGTGCTATGACATCTCCAACACGATGGGGACGAACTCCGTCGCCTCGATGGTCGTCTTCCAGGGCGGTCGTCCGGCCAAGGGCGAGTACCGGCGGTTCAAGATAAGGACCGTCGAGGGGGCGGACGACTTCGCGAGCATGGCCGAGGTCATCCGGCGCCGCCTCGAACGCCTCAAGGCGAGCGACGAGAAGTTCATGCCCGCGCCGGACCTGATCCTTCTGGACGGCGGCAAGGGCCAGCTCTCCGCCGTCGTCACGGTCCTGGAGGAGATGAAGGTCGGTGATGATCTGCCGGACATCCCGCTGCGTTCCCTCGCCAAACGGGACGAGGAGGTCTACGAGCCGGGCCGCCCGGAGCCGGTCGTGCTGGTGCGCGACTCCCCCGAGCTCCACCTGCTGCAGCGTGTGCGCGATGAGGCACACCGTTTCGCCAACACCTACCACCGAAAGCTCCGGGGCCGGGCGATGACCGCCTCTGTCCTGGACGAGCTGCCCGGCGTCGGTCCGACCCGGAAGAAGAGAATACTGGAGCATTTCGGCACCCCCGAGGCGTTCCTGAACGCCTCCCTGGAGGAGCTGGAAGCCGTGCCGGGCCTGCCGGGCAGGGTCGCCCGCGAGGTCCACGCCAGAGTGCACAGATAGCATGAAGCCGTTAAATTCCCTTTAAATATACGGGAATCCGTTGCAAGTATGGAATCGTGGTGCTACTCTCGAACCGCAAGATGATCTTTCTACCTCAGGAGAGAGGGGAGACCCCGGCGTGAATGATAAGACGCCGCAGGCGGAGAACCCT
Organism: Rubrobacteraceae bacterium; assembly: GCA_035689095.1. GTDB lineage: Bacteria > Actinomycetota > Rubrobacteria > Rubrobacterales > Rubrobacteraceae > JACDDK01. Next base: position 9,788 of record DASSMB010000126.1, read on the forward strand.
CGAACCGGCGCGCGGCGCCGCATCGTCGTCATCACCGGGCTCTCCGGCGCTGGTAAGTCTAACGCCCTCCGGGCCTTCGAGGACGCGGGATATTACTGCATAGATAACCTGCCGCCCGCCATGATCCCGGCCGTTATGGAGACCGCCGGGGGGCCGGAGGACGTGGTGGTCGTGATGGACATCCGGGGACGCCGGTACTTCGGCGAAGAACTCGAACGGAGCCTGGAGTCGGTTAACTCGGGGAACGGATGGGAGCATCGCGTCCTGTTCATAGAGTCCGACGACCTCTCGCTCGTTAGCCGCTACAAGGAGAGCCGCCGCCCCCACCCGGCGGCGCGCAACGGCGACGTGCTGGAGGCTATACGCTCCGAGCGCCGGGACCTGGCGAACCTCCGCGAGAAGGCGGACCTGGTCGTGGACACCTCGGGATATTCCGCTCTCGACGTGAGGTTGAGGTTCAAGAAGCTGGCCGAATCCTTTTCGAGCCGCTTGACGATCAGCCTCATCTCCTTCGGCTTCAAGCACGGCGCGCCGCTCGACGTGGACATGCTCCTGGACGTGCGCTTCCTACCGAACCCGCACTACGATCCCGTCCTTCGGCCCCTCACCGGCCTCGACGGCCCGGTCCGCGACGCGGTACTCGAATCTGAGGATTGCGCCGATTTCCTGGCGAAGACAAGCGACCTGCTCTCGTTTCTCGTCCCGCGTTACTCTGCGGAGGGCAAGACGTACTTCACGCTAGGGGTGGGATGTACCGGCGGCCGGCACCGCTCCGTCGCCATCGTGGAGGAACTGCACCGGCGCCTGGCTCCCTTGATCCAGGATACAGACGTTGATTTCTTT